>NZ_JBIWCL010000010.1:0-178134 GCF_044761485.1 Streptomyces sp. NPDC097617 | reverse complement strand
GCCGGGGGCCGGGGGCCGGGGGCCGGGGGCCGGGGGCCGGGGGCCGGGGGCCGGGGGCCGGGGGCCGGGGGCCGGGGGCCGGGGGCCGGGGGCCGGGGGCCGGCAGGCGCACTGGATCCTGGAGGTCCGTCCGGTGGACGACCACCGCGGATTCGGCGGCTCGTTCGAGCAGCTGCCCGACCTGGTCCGACCGTGCACCGGATCATCCCCCGACGGGTGCCGGCCGACTGCCGTCCCTGGTGCGCCTCTTGGATGATCCACCACAAACGGGCAGGTGGCGGGGGTCCTGTTCGTCCACCGCTCCAGTTGCCCCGGCGGGCCGGCTGTTGGTTGACTGGCTCGCGCCGCCCCCCGGGCAGCCGGCGCGATGCCACGAACGGGGGCTCCCGCAGTTCTGCCGACCGCGCCAGGAAACCTCCATCGTGAACCGTGATTCCGTCCTGACCCGACCGCCGGCCGCCGGCCCCGGGCCGTCCGACCGCCCGGCCGGGGCCGTACCGCCTCCGGTGCGCCGAAGGCGCCGGGACACCGCCAGGGCGACCGCGGCGGCAAGCCTGCACAGCATGAGCGCGGTCACCGCGGCCCTCCTCGGGCTCGTCGCCATCGGCGCCATGATCCACGAACCGGTCCTCATACCCTCGCTGGCCGCCAGCGCCGCCGTCCTGCACAGCTCCCCCACCCTGCCCATGGCCCAGCCGCGCAGCGTCGTCGTCGGGCACCTCCTCGGAGCGGCGGTCGGGTACGCGGTCCTCGCGCTGTCGCACAGCAGCCCCTGGGCCGCCGCGCTGGCGGGCGGTGCCACCCTCGCGGCGACAACCCTCGCCCGTACCCCGCACGCCCCGGCCTGCGCGACCTCCGTCATCGTGGTGCTCCAGACCCCCGAACCCGTCCGGTTCGTTCCGCTGCTGCTGGGCGCCACCACGGTCCTCGTCCTCGCGGGCATCGCGGCCTCCCGGGTACGCGGCGGAGCGCCGCGCTACCCCGTCTACTGGTGGTAGCAGCGGCGGTGTCTGCGTGGGCTCGCAGACCTCCGGCCGGTGGCCGGCCCCGGGGCTTGATCCCGGGTACACGGGGCGGCCCCGCACGGTCCGCCACCGCCTCCCGAGCCGGCGGCGACACGCACCGGAGCCGCCGCCCCGCACCCGCGCGCACGGGCGAAGCCGTGGAAATCTGGGTCACTCCGGACTGCCCGCCACTTCGCGGACCACCGAGTGAAGGAAGCGACCGCCATGACCACGAACAGCGCGTACGTCATCGTCGGAGCGGGACTGGGCGGGGCGAAAGCCGCGCAGACCCTGCGCGAGGAGGGCTTCGAGGGTCCGCTCGTCCTCATCGGTGCGGAACACGAGCGCCCCTACGAACGGCCGCCGCTCTCCAAGGGCTACCTGCTCGGATCGAAGGAGCGCGAGGCGGTCTACGTCCATCCGGAGCAGTGGTACGCGGAGCACGACGTAGACCTGCGGCGGGGCGCGACGGCCACCGCCCTCGACACCGCGGCCCGCCGGGTGACGCTCGCCGACGGCCGCCGGGTCGACTACTCCAGGCTGCTGCTGACCACCGGTTCCGCACCGCGCCGGCTGCCCGTTCCCGGCGCGGACCTGGACGGGGTGCTGTACCTGAGGCGGCTGGAGGACAGCGACCGGCTCAAGCGGGCCTTCCGGCCCGGCGCGGCGGTCGTCGTGATCGGCGCGGGCTGGATCGGCCTGGAGGCGGCCGCCGCCGCGCGTGCCGCCGGCGCCCGGGTGGTGGTCCTGGAGAGCGCGGAGCTGCCGCTGCTGCGGGTGCTCGGCCGTGAGGTCGCCCAGGTCTTCGCCGATCTGCACCGGGACCACGGCGTGGACCTCCGGTTCGGCGTCGGGATCAGCGCGATCACCGGTGACGGAGACACCGCCGACGGCGTACTACTGGCCGACGGCACCCGTATCGCCGCGGACACCGTCGTTGTGGGCGTCGGTATCACCCCGAACACCGGCCTGGCCGAGGGCGCGGGGCTGGAAGTCGACAACGGCATCGTCACCGACGAGCACCTGCGCACTTCCGTCCCCGATGTGTACGCGGCGGGCGACGTGGCCAACGCCCACCACCCCTTCCTCGGGCGGCGCATCCGGGTCGAGCACTGGGCCAACGCCCTGAACCAACCGCAGACCGCGGCCCGGGCCATGCTCGGGCAGGACGTCGCGTACGACCGACTGCCGTACTTCTTCACCGACCAGTACGACCTGGGCATGGAGTACACCGGGTACGTGGAGCCCGGCGGCTACGACCGGGTCGTCTTCCGAGGCAGCACCGAAACCCGGGAGTTCATCGCGTTCTGGCTGGCGGGTGACCGTGTCCTGGCCGGTATGAACGTGAACGTCTGGGACGTCACCGAGCCGATCCAGGCCCTCATCCGCTCCCGCGCGACGATCGACCCGGTGCGCCTGGCCGACCCGCAGGTCCCTCTGGAATCTTTGCTTCCCCACTGACCCGGACGGCCGGAACCCCGGTGCGGGGCGGATCAGGGCCAGCGAACGGTGGCGACGAGGGCCGGCACGACGGTGGCGGTGAAGGGGAAGTGCCGCTCGGCGGTGGGTTCCACCTGGGCGTGCAGCCCGGAACTGGGCACTCCCATGCCCGCACCCGCCCTCTCCTGCCGTCACCGGGTCACCGCGGAACCCGGCGGGGACCGACCGGTCAAGAACAGCGCACATCCGCCCGCCACTAGGACACACATCCACTCTCGCCACTCGTTCGATTGGTTCCGGAGGGAATTGGGCCCTGCGCGTCGAGCCGGCGCAGGGCGAGGACGCCGCCGATGCCCGGGACGGCCGACAGTGCGACGACCGTTCGGTCCCGGCCGTTCTCGCGGGCGGCGGTGATGATGACGATCAGGTAGGCGCAGCCGTGCACCGGGCCCACGGCCGAGGCGAGGGCGGGAAGGTGCAGCAGGCCGAGGTTGACCAGCAGGGCGGCCAGGGTGGCGAGTTCGACGGGGGCGGAGATCCGCAGGAGTCGGCCGGCGCGGTGTGGCACTTCAGGCTCCTGTGGTGGATCCGGGGCGGACGATCATGAGTACGGTCACCGTGGCCCACAGCAGATTGAACACCCCTGTGTACATGCCCAGGTGAGCGGCGGCCCGCTGCACGGCGGAGGTCGAACGCGCGTCGGCGGCGCCGTGCAGTCCGGCCAGGGCCGCGGCCTGGCCGGGCAGCACCAGCGTGGCCAGCACGGCGGCGGCGGCCGCGGTCAGCGCGATCGAGATGAGCAGCCACGGGCTGGTCAGCACGTGGAGGCTGCGGGCAGTCGCCAGGCCGAACACCGGCACCACGACCGCGATCACGGCGTAGACCCGGCAGATGCGGTGCAGCGTACGGACCTCGGGGAGGATGCCCGCCCCGTCGGGTGCGGCCAGGGCGCGGCGCACTGCGGCGGGGAACATGCCGGCGGCGACGGTGACGGGGCCGATCGTGATGATCGCCGCCAGGACGTGGACGGCGAGGAGGAATTTCGTCACGCGGGCGATCCAGCCCGGTGGCCGGTGACCTTGCTCGCGGGCAGCCGGCCCGCCCTGGCCGTGCCGGTCAGTTCGTCCTGCGTCACGGTGACGTCGAAGACCAGGTGCAGGCGCAGGGGCTTGGTGATCGACTGGCGCCACGTCAGGCGGTCGCCGTGGCGTTCGAGTCCGGTCAGCGGGACCTCCTCCGCGTCTCCCGTGGCGACTCCGCGCAGCTCCCCGTCGCCGGTGAACAGACGCAGTACGGCCTGCTGCCTGCCGATGGGGGTGGCGAGGACGAGGTTCCAGGTGCCTTCGACAGTCATGTGGTGCGCTTTCTCGGTGGTGGGCGGTCGGAGCAGGTGGGGCCGGGGTCAGAAGGCTGCGGGAACCGGGCCTGCAGCGCGCCATACCGTGCCGCGGCGCTCGTGGGCGAAGAGCTGCTCCACGGCGTGTGCGATGCGCGGGCCGAGTTCGCGCTCCAGCAGGTACAGGCCCAGGTCCAGGCCGGAGGTGACGCCCGCGCCGGTGACCAGGTCGCCGTCGTCCACGACGCGGGCGTCGATCGCCACCACGCCCGTGGCGTCCAGCAGGTCCCTCCCGACGTGGTGGGTGGTGGCGTGGCGGCCCTCGATCAACCCGGCCATGGCGAGCACGAGGGAGCCCCCGCAGACCGTGGCGACGGTCAGGCCCGGCCGGTCCAGGGCTTCCTTCAGCAGTGCGGGCAGGCCGGTCCCGAGGGTGCGGCCCAGGAGGGTGGGGATCGAGTCGGCGTTCACCGGGGCGTCCGGATCGGCGAGGTCCCCCAACGGGCCGGCGGCGCCCGGTACGAGGACCAGGTCCGCGCGCCGCGGGTCCAGTCGGGCGGTGGCCCGCAGCGAGATCGGTCCCACGCCGCTGGGTACGTCACGCGGGCCCTCCGCGGAGACCAGTTCCACCCGCAGGGCTCCCGGCGCCGCCATCGAGCCGGCGTGCAGGACCTCGTAGGGGGCGATGACGTCCAGCGGATCGAAGCCGTCGAACAGCACGATCTGACACAGCATCGGAAAGGGTTCCTTGTCTCTGGGGGAAGCGCACGAATGCTGCGCCGACCCCGACGCTAGTCAGGGCCCCCGGCTCCGGCCAGAGGCTGGAATGCCACCTTCCAACGGATTCCGGCCAACCGCAGCGTTGGGCACCACAAGGCTTCTGAGCTGCTGGAACAGTAGGCATGGGACCTGGGTTCGCGGACTCGGGGTGCTGCGCATCGCTATGGTTGGGCCATGCATACCGTGGCCGTGATCGCCCTGGACGGAGTGATTCCGTTCGACCTGTCGACCCCCATCGAGGTGTTCTCACGCACCCGGCTCCCCGGCGGCCGCGCTGCCTACCGGGTCCGTGTCTGTGCCGCCTCCGAGGAGGTCGACGCCGGGGCGTTCGCCCTGCGCGCGCCGTGGCCCCTGGCGGCGCTGGCCGAGGCGGACACGATCATGGTCCCGGGTACGGCCGATCCGACCGCGCCCGTTCCCGAGGAGGTACTCGACGCGCTGCGGGAGGCGGCCGGGCGGGGAACCAGGATCGCCTCCATCTGCGTGGGTGCCTTCGTGCTGGCCGCGACAGGCCTCCTGGACGGCCTGCGCGCGACCACGCACTGGTCGGCCGCCGAGCTCCTGGCCGCGCTCCATCCGGCCGTCGAGGTGGACCCCGGAGTGCTGTACGTGGACAACGGACAGCTGCTGACCTCGGCCGGGGCGGCCGCCGGGCTCGATCTGTGCCTGCACATGATCCGGCGCGATCTCGGCTCGGCGGTGGCGGCGGACTCCGCCCGGCTGTCCGTCATGCCACTGGAACGGGACGGCGGGCAGGCGCAGTTCATCGTCCACGACCAGCCGCCGGCCCCGCGCGGATCGGTGCTGGAGCCGCTCATGCGGTGGATGGAGGACAACGCCCGGCGCGAGCTCACGCTCGACGAACTCGCCCGGCGCAGCGGTATGAGCGTGCGGACCCTGAACCGCCGCTTCCGCGAGCAGACCGGCACATCACCGCTGCAGTGGCTGCACCGCGCCCGGGTGCGCCAGGCCCAGCACCTGCTGGAGACCACCGCGCACCCCGTCGAACGGATCGCCGCACAGGTCGGCTTCGGCTCCCCCACGGCCTTCCGCGAACGCTTCAAACGCCTCACCGGCACCAGCCCGCACGCCTACCGGCGCACCTTCCGAACACAGAACGCGCCGTGACGAGCCATGGCCCGGCGCAGCCGCGCCACCGGTCGCTGCCGTCTCCGTGATCATGATTCCCCCATCATGTTGACCACCCGGGTCAAGCCCGGGTGCAGACCACGCGCGCCGCTGGGGCGTTCGCGTCCCGTCAGCCGAACCGCACGGTCTTGAACTCTGCGAGGCGGCGCGCCCCGGGTGCAAGCACCACCCCGTCGTCCTGGCAGTCGATGCTCATATGGAGGGTGGCGGTCCTGTTCGTCGTGTTCCGCGCGGCGCGGGCGCGGCCGGAGCCCCCCATGCTGCCCGTCGCGTCGATGCACACCTTGTCGGCGGGATGGTGCAGGACCCCCGATCGCACGTGTCCCCCGGATGTGTACCGGAAGCTGAACGCGCCGTGCGCCGCCTCGGCGGGCTGTGGCGCGGCGAGGGCGAGAAGGGCCGCGAGGGGGGCGGCAGCGCGGTGTGCACGACGCATGACGTGGCTCCGGTTCCGTGAGTGATCCTCAGTTGAGCGCATGATCACTGGTATGCCGGGGCCGAACACTCCCGCTCCCTCCAAGAGATGACTTCCGTGAGCCATCCGGCGTCTTGCGGGCCAGGCGGGAGTCGGGCGGGGTTACCGTCCGCTCCGTTGCCCGATCTTCACGTCACGCGGATGCCCGACCAGCTCCCCCGGAGACCACCGTGTCCGATCACCCCCGCACCGCTCACCCCCGGCGCCGCCGGACGGCCTCCGCGGCGCCGGTCCTGCTGGGCCTGCTGGGCCTGCTGCTGCTCGCCCCGGCCGCCGTCCCCTCGGCCGCGGCACCCCATCTCCCGGCCCGACCGGGTGCCGGACCCGGCGCGCAAACGGTGCAAACGGTAAAGACGGTGACGGCCGAGGGGACGGCGGTGACAGCGGTGACTGCCGTGACCGCGGTGGCGCCGGGTGGCACCGCCGCGCTGGCCGGGTACGCGATCCGGTCCTCGGCCGAGGTCCCCGACCCGGCCGCCGCGGTGTCCGCACCCGGCTACTCGACGGCCGGCTGGCACCGCGCCGGGCCCCGCTCCACCGTGCTCGCCGCGCTGGTCGCCGACGGCACGCACCCGGATCCGTTCTACTCCACCGACCAGCAGCGCATCCCGCGCGGTGACTTCGCCGTACCGTGGTGGTACCGCAGCGACTTCACGCTTCCCGACACCTCGGAGCGCACCTCGCTGGACTTCAGCGGGGTGGTCTCCGCGGCGGACGTGTACGTCAACGGCCGCCAGGTCGCCTCCGCGGCGGAGGTCGCCGGGATGTACACGCGCCACGAGCTCGACATCAGCGCACTGGTACGGGCCGGCACCAACACCGTCGCCTTCCGGATCCACCCCAACGATCCGCGCAAGCACCTCACCCTGGGCTGGCTCGACTGGCTGCAGCCGCCGCCCGACGCCAACATGGGGCTCGTCCGTGATGTCCTGGTGCGGCGCAGGGGGCCGGTCTCGCTCCACGACGCGCACGTGGTGACGCGCCTGGACATGCCGTCGCGGCATTCCGCCCCCGCCTCCACCTCAGCGGCCGCCGAACTGACCGTGAAGGCGCAGGTCCGCAACGATTCGCGGGCGCCCGTCTCCGCCACCGTCACCGCGGCCATCAGGGGTACCGCGATCGTGCTGCGCCGGCACGTCACCCTGCGCGCCCAGGAGACCCGGTCCCTCACCTTCTCCCCGGACGCCCACCGGCAACTGCGCCTGGCCCGCCACGCACTGTGGTGGCCGGCCGGCATGGGACCCCAGCACCTGTACGGACTCGATCTGACGGCGACGGTCGCGGGCAGCCGCTCGGACGCGGTCCGCCGGCACTTCGGCATCCGCGAGGTGAAGGCTCCTCTGAACTCCGCCGGCGCCCGCCAGTACACGATCAACGGTCGCCCCCTGCTGATCCGGGGGGCCGGCTGGTCGGCCGACGAGCTGCTCCGCTGGGACCGCGCCGCCGCGGAGGACCGGATCAAGGCCGCCCTCGATGCCGGCCTGAACGCCTTCCGCCTCGAGGGCCACATCGAGCCGGACGAGTTCTTCGACCTCGCCGACCGGCACGGGATCCTGACGCTGCCCGGCTGGGAGTGCTGCAACAAATGGGAGGGGCAGGTCAACCCCACCGGCACGGGCGAGAAATGGAACGAAGCCGACCGCCGCACCGCCCGGGCCTCCATGGCCGCCGAGGCCGCCCGGCTGCGCAGCCACCCCAGCGTCGTGTCCTTTCTCATCGGAAGCGACTTCGCACCCGACGCCCGGACCGAACGGGACTACCTCGACGCCCTGCGCGCCGCCGACTGGCCCACCCCGGTGATCCCGGCCGCCTCCGCCGTCACCACACCCCTGAGCGGCCCCTCGGGCATGCGGATGACCGGCCCCTACGACTGGGTCCCGCCCTCGTACTGGTACGACAAGCGTGAGGGCGGCGCGACGGGCTTCAATTCCGAGACGAGCGCCGGCCCCTCCATCCCCACCCTCGACACCCTGCGCCGCACTCTCTCACCGGCCGAGCTCGAGACCCTGTGGACGTCGCCCGCCGCCCCGCAGTACCACCGCTCCCCCTCCCGCAACTTCAACACGCTGAAGCTGTTCAACGAGGCCCTCGCCCGCCGTTACGGCGCCCCCCGCGATCTGCGCGACTACGTGGCCAAGGCCCAGCTCAGCCAGTACGAGAGCGTCCGGGCCCAGTTCGAGGCCTACGCCCGCAACGCCACGGACGCCACCGCCCCGTCGACCGGGGTGGTCTACTGGATGTTCAACAGCGGCTGGACCTCGCTGCACTGGCAGCTCGTCGACCGCTACCTCGACCGGGGCGGCGCCTACTACGGGGCCAAGAAGGCCAACGAACCCCTGCACATCCAGTACTCCTACGACGACCGGACGGTGGCCGTCGTCAACCGTCGGACCACCGCCGTGTCCGGGCTCACCGCCAGGGTCACCCTGTTCGGAACCGACGGGACCGCGCGCTACGACCGCACGGTACGCGGGCTGCGGGTCGGCGCCGACGGCGCGAGGAGCACCGCGCTGACCGTTCCGGCCGTCGTGGACGGCCCGGACTCCACGTACCTCGCCCGGCTGACACTGACCGACAGCGCCAGCCGCGAGGTCAGCCGCAACGTCTACTGGCTCTCCACCCGCCCCGATGTCCTCGACTACGACGCCAGCGACTGGTACCACACCCCCGTCACCTCCCACGCCGACCTCAGCGGCCTGAACTCCCTGGCGGCCGCCACGGTGACGGCGACCGCGCACACCACGCACCGCGCGGGCTCGCTCTCCACCACCACGGTCGTGCTGCGCAACACGAGCGGGGGCAGGACGCCCGCACTGCTCACCGATGTCCGGCTGGTCGACGGCCGGGACGCGCCCGTGCTGCCGGTTCACTGGAACGACAACCAGATCAGTCTCTGGCCCGGCGAGAGCGCTGTCCTGACGGCCCGGTACCGCAGGTCCGACCTCCACGGTGGCGCGCCCCGGGTCCGGATCTCGGGCTGGAACACACCCGTCACCCACGTCACCGCGGGCTCTCCCTGACACCGGACCGGCCCGGATGAGGACGGCTCAGACGAAGGGGCCGCCGAGGCGGCCGATCGCTCCGTAGTACTTGGAGATCTCGACGCGGTAGTCCGGGTCGGCCAGGTGGTAGTCGCGGTGGAATTCCGGGGCCGCCTTGATCTGCTCCTTCGTGCGGTCCACCTGCACGGTCCGTGTGTCCCGGTCGATACGGGTGACCGTGCCCGCCGGGATCAGGACCTCCTTGCCGAAGATCCAGACTCCCGTGTCGACGACCAGGTAGGCGTCCGTGACGTCCGCGGAGTGCTTGTCGACCTTGCCGATCCTGCCGTCGGACGCCTCCACCGTGAATCCGGTGAGGTCCTCCCCGGTCGGGTGGACGATTCCGGACCGGTAGGCCCACATGTCGTCGTGCATGATCAACCACTCCTCGCATCGGTCGTCGTTCCGCCGGATCCTCGGCCCGGCCGCCGCTTCGCACACCGCCTGCCCCACCGACCCGGCCTCATGCGCCGGGCGCGCGTCCGCTCACGCCGGGCCCTCGGGGCCGGTGCCCGCTCCCGCGGAGGCCAGGGGCGGGGTGTCGAGGCCGGCTCCCAGGTGGTGGAGGCCTTCGATGAAGGCCGCGACGGCCTCGGTGGCCGTGATGGACGGGCTCCACCCCAGCTCGTCGCGGGCCCGGCCGGCGTCGAGCAGCGGCAGCCGCAGGACGGCGTCCAGCAGCCCCGGCGTGGCCGGTACGAGGTGCATGCGCCAGGCCGCGGCCAGCACGGACGACGGCGTCCGCGCCCGCGAAGACCTCCGTCAGATCAGCGCGGCCCGGGTCGATGTCCACCTCGGCCCATCGCACCCCGGGAATGGCGAGGTCGGGGCGGCGGCGGGCGATGCCGAGCACGTCGGTGACCGTACGCTCACCCGCCAGGGCTTTCACCACGCTGGTGCCGGCATTGCCCGTGGCGCCGGTGACGACGACTCGCATCACGCCCACCTCGCCCTTCGGGACAGCCCGGTGTCGTGGCGGGCGGCAGCGGGGCCGGGCGTGGGCGCGGGCGTGATGGATCGTCGCGCCGCCTCCACGTGCAGCCCCTCCAGTACGGCCGCCTGATGCCGTGCGCGGGACAGCAGACGGTCGATGGCGGCCCGGTCGAGGTGATCGGCGGTGTCGGCCAGGATGCCGAGCGACTGCCACAACGACGCCTTGCCCTCGACACCGATCCGCATGGCTTCCAGTTCGAGGACGTCGCTCAGGGGCGAGCGGCTCACCAGGCGGCCGTTGAGTTTGACCCTGCCGGCCTTCTCGGCCAGGCGGCCCACGACGACCCGGTGCCACTGCGCGGGGACGTCGAAGGCGGTCATGATCTCGCGCAGGCTCTCCCGGTCCTCGGCGATCTGCTCGGCGAGCTCGGCCAGGGGCGGCCCGGCCGGCGTACCGCGGTGGGCCCGGGCCATGCGGCGGATGAGCGAGACACCACTGCCGGCGCCCGCGAGATGATCGTTGAGGTAGATCGCGAGGAGGCGCTGCGCGCGCGGAGGAGTGGAGGAACGGGATTCTGATCCGACGGGGCGAGCTTTCATGGCGCTGTTCCGATCGTTTGGACGTCCCGGCCGCCGACACGGGGTCGCGGACCGTACGGACGCCCTCGACCCGTGGTGCTCACGTGGGGCACACGGGCGGCTCCAGGGGGTGTCCGGCGGCAGGCAGGACGCCCCTCAGGCGTCTGACCAGCCTACGGGCCTTCACACCGGGGCGGGCGGTTCGATCCCGGTACGGGGGCGGCGCCGGGTATGACCGCACGTGGGCCGGGTAGCCGCAGGCCCACGGGGGGGCGGTTCATGCCGACAGGGGCTGCGACAGGACGGCAGCCCGGCGGGGGGCTGCCGGGACGTTCAAAGGGCGCCGGCGCCCGCGACCGGCGAAGCGGCGGCCGGCAAGGTCCTCCCGGTCCGCGCCCCGGGCCCGCGTGGGCCCTGCGCCGGACCGGCCGGAAGAACGCGTTCGGGTGATCTCCTTCTCATGATCGGGTGGTTGGCGAACGGGCCGCCGAGGACCTCCTGTTCGAGCCTCGCGGCAGTCGGACGACCACGACCCGCCCGGGAAGGGCAGGCCGGTCCCGCGTTTGACCGGAGTCGCGAGGGGCAGCCGCGTGGCAGAGGCCGACGAGGCCCGGATGGAGGCGAGCGATGTCGAACAGCATGCTCATCACCGTGATCGTCATAGCGGCGGTCGTGGTCGTCGCGCTCGGCGTCGGGCTGTGGACCATGTCCCGCCGACGGCACTTGCAGCAGAGGTTCGGGCCCGAGTACGAACGCACCGTCGAGGCGGAGGGCGGCCGCATGGCCGCGGAACGCGAGCTCCGGGCCCGCGAGGAGCGCCACTCCGCATTCGAGCTGAAGGAGCTGCCGTCGGAGCGGCGACACCAGTACACGGAGGAGTGGAGCGGCGTCCAGGAGCGATTCGTCGACCGGCCCGAGGGCTCGGTCGGTGAGGCGGACGAGCTGGTCACGCGACTGATGCGCGAGCGCGGCTACCCCACGGAGGGGTTCAGCCGGCAGGTGCGTGATCTCTCGGTGGAACACGGACGGACTTTGGAGCACTACCGCGCCGCGCACGACGTCATCGGCGGCCGGGAGCACCCGGTGCACCCGGCCGCCGTGGACGCCGCCGCCCTGGTCGTGACCGAGCTCGTCACCAACGCCGTCCGGCACACCGACGGCCCGTGCAGCCTCGATCTCGCCCTGCACGAGGGGCTGCTCGACATCGACGTCACCGACACCAGCTCGGTCCCGCCCTTGACCCGGCGGCCGCACCTCACCGGCAGCGGCGGCTGGGGCTGGATCCTCGTCCGCCACATCGCACGCGACGTCCGCGTCATGCCCACGTCGACCGGCGGAAAGCGCATCCACGTCTCCATGGCCGTCGCCGGGTGACGGCGCGGAACGCGCGGACGGCCCGGGAATGCCCCACCGAGCGGTGGGTAGGCGCGACTCCGCCGGCATACAACGAGCGGCACACCACGCACCACCCCTTCCGAAGGAGAACACCATGGGACACGGCGGTGACGTCATCGCAGAGCTGACCATCGACCACCAGGAGGTGGAGGACTTCTTCAAGGACATCCAGGGGCTGCCCTCCGGGGACCCCCGCAGGAAGCACTACGCGGACAAGCTGACCATCGAGCTGGTCCGGCACTCCGTGGCCGAGGAGGTGTACCTGTACCCGGCCGTTCGCAAGCATCTTCCGGACGGGGACGTCATCGCGGACCGGGAGTTGGAGGACCACGCGGCGGCAGAGCTGATCATGAAGGACCTCGAGGGGTGCAAGGCCGACGACCCCCGGTTCGACGGACTCGTCGACAAGCTCATGACCGAGATCCGTGAGCACATCGCCGACGAGGAGGGCACCCTCTTCCCCCGGCTGCGCGACATGTGTTCCGCCGACATGCTGAACGAACTCGGCGACAAGGTGCGCTCGGCCAAGAAGACCGCGCCCACCCGCCCGCACCCGTCCGCCCCGGACAAGCCGCCGGCCAACAAGTTCCTCGCGCCCGGGGTCGGCCTCGTCGACCGCCTGCGCGACGCGATGAGCGGCCGCGGCAAGGACACCTGAACCGCCGTCGTGCCGGGCGTGGGGCCTGCGGGCCTCACGTCATTCGGCGTCCGACGGCAGGTTGATGTCCAGCACGCACACATCGTCCCGTCCGGCGGGGTGCAGCGACGCCAGGAGCTCGGCCAGCGGTTCGTCGAAGCCCCCGCACATGGCCCTGGCGGCGGCCTCGGCGAGCCGGGCGAGTCCGCGGTCCATGTTCTCCCCCGGTACCTCGATGAGGCCGTCGGTGTAGAGGAGGAGATGGTCGCCGGGCTCGAGCTGGAGCGTCTCCTCCCCGTACACGGAGCGGAAGGACGCCCCGAGGAGGTTCCCCTCCGGCAGGGGCAGGAAGCGCGCCTCACCGCCGCGCACCAGCAGGGGCGGGAGATGCCCGGCCCGCACCCAGGCCAGGCGCCGCTCCGCCGGCCGGTAGCGCGCCATGATCATGGTGGCCGTGGTGGCGGCCTGGTCGGCGGCCGTGTGCAGGAGCAGGGTGTTGAGCCGGCCCATCGCGTCGGGGAGCGCCGAGCCGGTGACGATCATGCCTTTGGCGGTGAACCGGAGCTGCGCCATGGTCCCGACGGCGTCGAGTCCGTGCCCCGCGACGTCCCCGACGACGAAGAGGGCGCTCCTGTCGGGGAGTTCGATGGCGCTGTACCAGTCGCCGCCGACGTTCACTCCGGTGTCCGAGGGCACGTAGGCGATGTCGACGCACAGACCCACCAGCTGGATGGACTGCTCGGGGATGGGCAGCAGCGCGTGCTGGAGGCGTGCGGCGATGGCCCGTTCCGCCTGGAGGACGCCCCGCTGGACCAGTACGGCCCGCTCGCTCTCCAGCAGGGCGATCTCGGTGTCCCGCTGCGGGGTGAGGTCCTGGAAGAAGCCGTGCACCTCGACGGGGGCGCCGTAGGCGTCCCTCTCGGCCTCGGCGACGATGCGCAGGTGACGGACCCCGGCCGCGGTGCTGATACGGAAGGGCTGGTCGATCGGGGTCCCTTCGGCCAGCAGCCGCTGGACGGCGCCGGCGAGTCCCGGCAGGTCGTCCGGTACGAGGTGCTGCGGGAGTTCCTCCAATCGCATGGGGCCCTGGTCGGGAGGGCGGGCGAAGATCTCGTACACCTGGTCGGACCAGTCGATGGTGTCCGTGGCCAGGTTCCAGTCGGCCCAGCCGAGGTTGCCCAGCCGCTGCATGGTGGTCAGCCGGCGGATCTCGCGGGCGGTGGTGTCGTGGCGCACCCACGAGACGATCAGCCGGCCGGCGAGGCGGGTGGCGCGCACGGAGTACACGGACGTCTCGGGAACCCCCGCGATCACTTCGCGGTACGAGAAGGGCTCGCCGTCGTAGGTGGTCCCGGTGTTCAGGGCGTCGAGGTATCCCTGCCACAGCGGGGTTCCCGCGACGGTCGGATAGGTCTCCAGGATCTGTCGGCCCACCAGCTCCTTGCCCCGCCGGCCCGCCACGTCCACCGAGTCCGGAGCGGCGGCCTCGATGCGGTAGTCCTCCACCTCTCCGCGCGGCGAACGCAGGGGTGCCAGGAGGATGGCGGCCCCCGAGACGGTGTCGAAGATCCTCTGGACCGCTGCGATCTCCGGGTCGGCCGGAGAGGTCCCGTGGCAGTCGAAGACGCGCAGGGGGCCGCCGCACAGCCGCACGGCCTGCTGGAGCAGGGCCTTCTCGCCCTCGCGGAACGGGGTGCGGACCTTCCGGAAGAATCCGATGACGCTGGTGACCGTCTCCTCCCCCGGTACGGGGATCCACGCGCGGGTGGGCCATCGCTCCGGCGGCCCGATGAGCCGGTACTTCTCGGCGTCCTGCCCGGGGTCGTCCAGCCATCGCGGCTCTGCGGAGGTGATCGCCTCCAGTGCGGCGACGCCGGCCAGCGGGGGGATGTCCTGCCACTGCGCGGCGAGTACCTCGTCGATGCCCGAGTGGCCGATGAGCTCCAGCCGCCCGGTCCCGTCCAGGGTGTAGACCATCACGCCGTCCACCCCGACGGGGCGGCGCAGCACCTCGTGCAGGGCCTCCGCGGCGTCGCCGGTGGTCCGGGCGCCGGCCAGCAGGACGGCCAGGCCCGCGAGGAGCCCGCGCGCGTCCTTGTCACCGTGGACATCGGTGAGGTAGCGGTCCGAGTCGAACACGGACCGGCCGCCGTCCGGGGCCGGGCCCAGGCCGATCGTGACGGGTGCGGGGGCCTTCGGAGCCGGTGCGGTGGGCCGGGACGGCTGTGCTGCCCGTGCGGGTCCCGACGGCGCCGACGGCCGCACCGGCTGCGAGGGCCCCGAGGGCTTTGACCGGATCCCGCCGAGGGCGATCCAGCATTCCATCATCAGGGTCCCGCCCCGGCGCCGGGCCCGTTCGGCCAGCGTCTCGTACGCCGCGTCGGCCGACAGGTCCTCCCCGGCCATCAGCACGCCCTTGGCCCGCTCCAGTACGGCGGTGATGGAGGCGAGGCCTTCCAGGTCCGCCACCTCGGCCCGGAGCCTGGCCACGACCTTGGCCAGGGCGAGTACCTCGGGCGACGCACCCTCGTCGCCCGAGGCCGCGGCCGGATCCGTCTGCACCCTTCGAGCATGGCACGGTCATGGATTCCGGCGCGGAATGCCTGCGATGCCCACTCCGACCGCGTCCGCCCCGCACCCGCCCCGCCGTCGGATAATCCGGTGAACCGATGACCGGACCCCGGATATCCTGCGTGGTCCCGCACCCGTTCACGGAGGTCCCCCAGCATGAGCAGCACCGCGCCGTCCTTTCCCGACCGGATCGAGCTGACGGGCGACGGCCTGGTCCTGCGCGACTGGACGGAGACGGACCTGGCCGCGATGCCCGAGCTGTTCGACCACCCCGACATCGCGTACTGGACGCCGATCGTCTCCCCCTTCGACGACGCGGCTGCCCGCACCCGCCTGGACCGGTCCCGGCAGCTGCGCACCGAAGGTACGGCCCTCCTGCTGGCCATCACCGTCGACGGCGACGCCCCGCTCGGCGAGGTGATGCTCAAGCGCGCTCCCGAAGGCACCGAGCTCGGCTACGCGATCGGCCCGGCGCACCGGGGCCGGGGCCTGGCCGCCCGCGCGGTAGGGGTGATGGCCGCGTACGCCTTCGAGCAGCTGGGCGCGGACCAGGTGATCCTCGAGCTGGAGGCGGAGAACGCCGCCAGTGTCGGGGTGGCCACCCGCGCCGGATTCCGACTCCTCGACCTGCCGCTGATCACGGGCGAGGAGAAGGGCCGGCCGTACGCGCTCCAGACCTGGGGCCTGGACCGCTCCTGACCGCGGCCGGCCGCCACTCCTCAGTCCTGGCTCACTCCCGGCTCCGGTCCAGTTCCCCCAGTCGGCGCGCGGCCTTCTGCGCCGCCCGTTCGGCCTTGGCGTGCTCCTGCTCGGCCTGCCGGTGCAGGCGCTTCGCCTCCTGGGCCGCGCGCCGGGCCGTATCGGCCCGTTCCCGCAAGGCGGCGAGCTCGTCGCGCAGGTCGGCCGCGTCGGCCTCGGCCCGGTCCCGGGCGGCTGCCGCCTCGCCGAGGTGCTCCTCGGCCCTCCGCAGCGCCGCCGATGCCTCGGCGGCCCCATCCCGCGCGGCCGTCACGGCCTCATCGTCGACAGCGACAGCCGGTGGGGCAGGAGCCTCCTCGGCCGGACGGCGCAGGACGACGCCCGGGGCCGGTTCCAGGCCCTCGAACCCCACCGCCGCCGTCGGAGCCTTGCTCAGGCAGCCCGCGGCCCACTGCCGGGCGGCTTCCTCGTCGGCGAGCAGCCCGTGGAAGATCCCTGCGAGGTCCCGCAGCACCGTCTCCCGCAGCTGCTCCCCCGCCCCGGCGGCCAGCCGGCCGCTCTCCGCGGCCAGTGCGGCGATCACCCGGTGCTGTTCGTGCGACAGCGCGCGCATCTGCGCGCCGTCGAGCTCCCGGTACGCCCTGCGCAGCTCCTCGCCGAGGCGCAGCAGTGCCTCGGCCTGGTCCGGATGGGCCCGGGCCAGCAGGTTCGCCGCCCACACTGCCAGGGTCGGTTTGCGCAGGCCGCCGATCGCCCGCGCGGCGCCGGCGTGCTTGTCCCGGCGGGCCCGGTCCACGTGGGCGGCGCGGGCCGCGGTGAAATCCGCAGGCCGGAGCCCGTACAGCTCGAAGACAACCGGGTCCGCCTCCACGTTCATGCCGGCCACCCTGCCGCGCACCACGGCCGCGGGCCACGGCGCCACGGCGCCCGGCCGGCCCTGTTCATCCGAAGGCGGCCGGGAGCGGGAGCGAGAAGGTGATCGCGTACTGGAACAACCCCCGAGGGCTGTGGCGCATCCGGACGTTCGCGGGGCCCGGCAGCGCTGCCGGGCCCCGCGGACACCGCGAACGTCGCAAACATCGCGAACGTCGGGTCAGAACACGAGCTTGTAGGTGACGTCCTTCGGGACCGGAGCCGGCGCGGTGTCCGTGTAGAGGAGCCGGATCGTCGTGAAGCGCTGCACGTCCGGGTGGCCCGGCCAGGGCTCGGGACTGCCCAGGGTCACCGTCACCGGGTAGGACCGGAAGCGGCCCGCAGCGCAGTAGGGCTTGCAGTCGTTCACCATGTCGGTGCCCTTGGCCGTCGCGGCCTTCGGCCCCCAGGAGTCCCATGTGAGCCCGACGAGACGGTTGTTGCCGTCTCCGCAGGCAAGCAGGTACTCCTCGGGGCGCACCTGCGCCTGCGAGAAGCAGTCGACGACCACGAGCGGCTCCGCCACCGGAGCCGCTACGGTCCGGGCCTGCGCGGAGGCAGGGACGGTGGCCGTGGCAAGAGCCGCCGCTGCACACAGCAGGGTGACGTTCCGTGCCCTGGAGCGCAGTGCACGTACGAGCCGGCCGTCTGCTGATCTGTCCACGAGGCCCTCCTCGCCCGTCTGTCCTGCCCGTCGGCGCGACGGGCATTCCCAGCTTCCCCCATGTGGATGTTCCTCGCACGCGCAGCCGCCCGGGCCGGTGCGGGGCCTGCCCTCCGCCCGTGTTCCGGCCCCGCCCGGCCGCTCCGGGGCGGCCTCGCGCGCCCGCCCGGTCAGCGCCCTACCCGGCCGGGCCCTGTGGCGCCGGCGCTGTTGCCGCCGGCGGAGCCGCGGAAGTGTTGGGCGACAGGAGGGTCACCCCACCAACTTCTTCGTGTCATCTGCCAGTACGGAGGTCCGACCGGGCCGGAGGAGACTTTCTGCCACGGCCACGCGCCCGGTGAGCCGCTGGATCCGGGGGGCGGCGTGGCCGCGTACGGGACGGGACACACGAGGGGGATGCACATGAGCGCACAGCAGTACGACGGGATCGGTGAGGCGTTCGAGGGTTTCAAGTCCCTGCCGTTGATGCGTTTCGGGGAGGTGCCGAGCTTCCTCGGCCTGGTCGGGGACGTGAGCGGCAGGTCGGTCCTCGACCTGGCGTGCGGCACCGGCTTCTACAGCCGGGAGTTCAGGCGGCGCGGCGCCGCGGAGGTCCTCGGCATCGATATCTCCGTCGAGATGATCGCCGCGGCTCGGGGGATCGAGCAGGGTGACCCGCTGGGTGTGCGGTACGAGGTCGGCGACGTGAGCGAGCTGCGGCCGCTCGACCGGCGCTTCGACGTCGCCCTGGGGGTGCAGCTCCTCAACTACGCCGAGGACGTCGCGGCGATGGAGCGGATGTGCCGCAACATCCACCGGAGCCTGGTGCCGGGCGGGGAGTTCTTCGTGCTCGCCCAGAAGCCGGACTACCGGTTCGACTGCGCCTCCCTCGACAAGTACGGGTTCCGCTGCGAGCCGACCGGTGAGGAGGGCGGGACGGGTCCGCGGGTTCGGGTCACCGCGCTCCTCGATCCGCAGCCGATCAGCATCGTCGCCTCGGCCCCGCGCCGCGAGGTCTACGAGGACTGCCTGCGGGCGGCCGGGTTCAGTGAGGTGAAGTGGGTTCCGCTGGAGGTGTCCGAAGCCGGTATCCGTGAGTTCGGCGAGGAGTTCTGGGCGGACGCCCTCGCGAGCCCGCCGCTGGAGATGCTGCGCTGCCGCGCCTGACACTCCGATCCGGGGTGACGGCGGCCGGCCGGCGTTCCGTGGGGCGGCTCGCCGCCCCACGGGGCCGCCGTCGGGTGCCGGCGGCCCCCTACGGCGCCCGGGGATCGGTCCGCTCCGCCGGCTCGGCCCTTCTCCCCGGTCATCGCCGCGGTAAAAGGAACGATCCTCTGCGGGGCCTCCCGGGTGACAGCGGTCGCCTCCCGGCCCGGCATACCCGGATGCGACCGTCCGCTTCACCAGCATGTGCCCGTGATCCCATCCCACTTGATCGGTGCGCTCTCCGCTCTCGCCCTGCTCGCACCCTCCTCCGCCTACGCCGCCTCCGCCCCCGCCGTGGTCCCGGCTCCCGGCCCCGACCGGCCGGGGGACTTCTTCGCCGACCTCCCCAAGGGCGGTGACCTGCACAACCACCTGTCCGGTGCGGTCACCACCGAGTTCCTGATCGAACTCGCCGCCGGGGACGGTCTGTGCATCACCACCGACACCACCACCGCGGTGCCCCCGCCGTGCGGTGCGGGCACCCGGCCCGCCTCCGATGCCGTCACCGATCCGGCGTTCCGCCAGCAGGTCATCCGGGCCTGGTCGATGCAGGACTTCCCGGCCGACGGCAACGGCCACGACCACTTCTTCGCGACCTTCGGCAAGTTCGGGGAGGTGACCTGGCGGCACCCGGGCCGGATGCTCGCGGAGGTCGCGGGCTCGGCCGCCCGGCAGAACCAGTTCTACCTGGAGACCATGATCTCCCCGGCCTCCGGCCAGGCCCGTGAACTCGCCGACCGGGTCGGCTACGACGCCGACCTCGACCGGATGCACGACAAGCTGCTGGCCTCCGGCGGACTGGACGCGGTGGTCCGGCAGGCCCGCGCCGACGCCGACAGCACCGACGTGGAGTTCCGGGCCGCCGCGCACTGCGACACCCCGCAGCCCGATGCCGCGTGCTCCCTGCCGTACCGCTGGATCTCCCAGGTCGCCCGCGCCGGCACCCCGCAGCGGGTGTTCACGCAGATGGCGCTCGGCATGCGGCTGGCCGAGCGCGACCCGCGCTTCGTCGCCGTCAACCTGGTGCAGCCGGAGGACGACCCGGTCGCCCTGCGCGACTACCGCCTGCACATGCGGATGCTGAACTACCTCAAGACCCAGTACCCGAAGGCGCACATCACCCTGCACGCGGGTGAGCTGGTGCCCGGTCTGGTCAAGCCGGAGGACCTCACCTTCCACATCAGGGAGGCCGCCCAGACCGGCCGCGCCGAGCGGATCGGGCACGGCGTGTCCGTCCTGCACGAGGACCGCTGGGAATCGCTCATGCGGTACATGGCCGAGCGGCGGATCGCGGTCGAGGTCCCCTTCCACAGCAATGAGCAGATCCTGCGCGTCTCCGGCGACGCGCATCCCTTCGCCACCTACCGCCGCCACGGTGTGCCGGTCGTCCTCGCCACCGACGACCCGGGCGTGTCCCGGATCGAGATCACCGACGAGTACCGCCGGGCCGCCGAGATGTACGGTCTCGGCTACCCGGAGCTGAAGGACCTGGCCCGGGCCTCCCTCGAGCACTCCTTCCTGCCCGGCCGCGGCCTGTGGAACCGGGACGTCCGCACCGGCTACCGGCCGATCGGCGCGTGTGCCGGTGAGCGCCAGGGCGCCGAGCGTCCGGGCGAGCGGTGCGCCCGCTTCCTGAAGGCCAGCCCGAAGGCGCAGGTCGAGTGGCGCCAGGAGGCGGCCTTCCACCGCTTCGAGTCCTCCCACGTCCGCACCACCCGCCCCGGCTCGCACTGATCCCGCAGCCCGGTCGGACCCGGCCCGCACCCCGCACGGGTGCGGGCCGGCCGTCTGCGTACGGCGGCGCGTGACCCGGGTGGTGGACTCCCGGGTGCCGGAACGCCGCCGAGCTTGCACAGTGGGGGCCTGAGGGCGATGCGACCGCCCGGAACGGGAGTACGGCCCATGACCCAGCCCGCCCCGTCCCCCGCGCCGAGTCCGGCGGACCACGTCATCGTCGTCTTCGGCGCCACGGGTGACCTGGCCCGCCGCAAGCTGCTGCCCGGGCTGTTCCACCTCGCCAAGGCGGGGCTGATGCCGCGGCGCTACCGCATCGTCGGTTCGGCGCCTGCGGCCGAGGCCCTCAGTGACGAGGAGTTCCGGGCCCACGCGCGGAAGGCGGTGGCCGAGTTCGGGCGCTCGCGTCCCGAGGGCCCCGCGTGGCAGGAGTTCGAGTCCGCCCTGTCCTTCGGCGCCGCCGATCCGGGCGCCCCGGAGCCCCTGGAGACCGCGGTCTCCGTGGCCGAGGCGGCTGTCGGGGGCACTCCGCGCCGGCTCTTCCACCTCGCCGTGCCGCCCGTCGCCTTCACCTCCATGGTCGAGCTGCTCGGCGCCACGGGCCTCGCCCGGGACGCCCGGGTCATCGTCGAGAAGCCCTTCGGTACCGATCTCGCGTCCGCCCGCGCGCTCAACGCGGCCATCCACGCCGTCTTCGACGAGTCCCGGGTGTTCCGCATCGACCACTTCCTCGGCAAGGAGGCGGTGGACAATATCCTCGCCCTCCGCTTCGCCAACGGCCTGTTCGAACCCCTCTGGAACCGCGAGCACATCAGCCATGTGCAGATCGACGTGCCCGAGCAGATCGACATCCAGGGCCGCGCGCACTTCTTCGAGGGCACCGGGACCTTCCGCGACATGATCGTCACGCACCTGTTCCAGCTGCTCGGTTTCGTCGCCATGGAGCCTCCGGTCACCCTTGACGCCCAGTCGCTCCGGGACGAGCAGGTCAAGGTCTTCCGCAGCATGCGGCCGCTGGACCCGGCGCAGGTCGTCCGCGGGCAGTACACGGGCTACCGGGCCGAGCCGGGGGTCGACCCGGCATCGGACACCGAGACCTTCGCCGCGCTGCGCGTGGAGATCGACAACTGGCGCTGGGCCGGGGTCCCTTTCCACCTGCGCTCCGGCAAGGCACTGGCCGAGGGACGGCACGTCGTCACGCTCGGCCTGCGTGAGCCCGTCCTCGGCATGTTCCCGCTGGACGCGCGTGCCGCGGTCGACGGCCGGGGGAACGAACTCGTCATCGACTTCGCCGATCCCGGCTCCCTCACCGCCCGCTTCCTCGTCAAGGAGCCCGGCCCGTCGATGCAGTTGACCGGGGCCGAGATGGTCTTCGGCTACCGGGGCTCCTTCACCGCCGACAACTCCCTGGAGGGCTACGAGCACCTCCTGCTGGAGGCCATGCTCGGCGACCAGTCCCTCTTCACGCGGTCCGACGGCATCGAACGCCTCTGGGAGGTCTCGGCCCCGCTGCTGGAATCGCCTCCGCCGGTGGAACCGTACGCGCCCGGTACCTGGGGTCCCGACCGCATCGGCGAACTCGTCGACCCCTACCGCTGGTACCTCCCCGACGCGCGCTGAGGTACCGGACACGCCCCTTGGAACCACTGGTGCGCGCCTGCGCGGGACCGGTCGGAAACGGTGCGCCGACCGGGCGCACGGGGCGACCACGGTGAGGTGAGCGCAGGTGCGAGGGCTACCGGGCGACGGGACGCGGTTGGCGACGCCGGCGCGGCTGGCGGCCGAGCCGTTGGTCGCGTCGGTGTCGCGCGTGGCGAGCGCCGTCCTGCGGCCCGACGCGGAGCGCACGGCCGTGGAGGGCGTCTCCCGTGCCCATCTGAACGAGCTGGCCCGCAGCGGCGCCCACGGGATCCTCGGCTACGATCCGCCGCCGGGCAGCGGTTGCACCAGGGCGCAGGTGGTCCGTGAGGTCCACGAGGTCCTCGCCGCCGTCGACCCGTCCACGTGGTTCGTCTACACCCAGCATTTCGGCCTCGTGAAGGCGCTGTCCGCGAGCGGGAACGCCCCGCTGCGCGACGCCTGGCTGCCCGACCTGGTCACGGGCACGAAGCAGGCCACGGCCGGTTTCGCTCACCTGCGCCATCCGCAGCCTCCCGTGACCGCGCAGCCTTACGAGCAGGGGTGGCTGCTGCGCGGCCGGGTGCCCTGGATGACCGGCTGGGGCATCGCGGACGTGGCGGTCGTCGGCGCCGTCACCTCCGACGACCGGGCCCTGTTCGTACGTGTCGACTGTGCGCCCGGGCCGGGCAGGGGCCTGTTCGCCGTGGAATCACCACCGCTGTGGGCGATGGGCGCGACCCGCACGGCAGCCGTCGAACTGCGCGATGTCGTGGTGCCGCAGGCCGATGTGATCTCGATCGGGCCACGGGCGCAGTGGCTTCGGTCCTACGATCTGGAGAACGCGAACACCAACCCGGCCGTCTTCGGCCAACTGCGCGCCGCCGTCGCTCTGCTGCTCGTGGCCGCCTGGCCCGGGAGGCCCTGTTCCACCTGATCCAGGCACAGACCCCGCAACTGCGGCAAGCCACCGCCGAGGTGACGCTGCGAGGAATCCGGGCCGGCGAAGAAGTCTGATCGCCTACGGCGATCGGCCGGACCCGGGCCCCGGGTAGCCTTCGTCCTCATGATGCGTGCCTGGGTCCTGCCGATGCTGCTCGTGGTCTGCGGTGTGCTGGTCGCAACCGCGCTGGCCCTGCGGGGGCTCCCCGCGGCAGCCCTCCCCCTCCTGCTGCTGTTCGTCCTGCTCGCGGGCCTGTATTCGCCCCTCGCGTTCCCGCGGTCGATCGGCGCGCTGGAGGCACGGCGCCGCAGCGCGCTCGACGGCCGGCCGATCGTCTACCGGCGCGCGGGCTGCCAGTACTGCCTGCGGCTGCGGATCCGGTTGGGACGCGACGCCCGTCGGCTGTACTGGGTCGACATCTGGCGCGACCCGGCCGCGGCGGAGGCGGTCAGGGCGGCCAACGACGGCAACGAGACCGTGCCGACCGTGGTGGCCGCCGGTCGACCGCACACCGACCCCGATCCCGCGTGGGTGCGCGAGCGGCTCGCTCCGCGCCCACGCGGCTGAGTGCGCGAGGGGCGGACGCGGAGCGGGCGGCTCGCGACCTCGTTACCTCTTAGGACACGTCCTGGTCGGCGGGGTGGAAGTTGATGCGCTCGCGCACCACGGGGAATCCGGCCTTGGTGAAGTTGGCGGCCATGGGGAAGTTGCCCCGGTCCGTGGCTCCGGTGACGGCCTCGGCGCCCTGTTCCACGAGGAAGTGGGTGCACTCCGCGAGGAGGTCGTAGGCGTAGCCGTGGCCGCGGTGTTCCGGCAGAACGCCGATGAAGCCGATGGTGGGTCCTGAGGGGTTGTGCGCCGGGATGTGGATGCCGGCCAGTTCGCCCTGCGGGGTGCGCGCGAGTTGCCACCACTCCCGCGGGGACGGGCACCAGTGGAAGAACTCGAGCTCTTCCCGTGCGGCTTGGTCGAGGCCGCCTTCCTCGATGGCCTTCAGCGCGTGGGCGTCCAGGGTGGCCGCGTGGATACGGCGCAGCGCGTCGAAGAAGACCGCGTCGTCGGGTTCGGGGCCGAAGACGAGGCGTCCGGGGCGCTCGGGCAGTCCGCGCTCCGGGGTCCAGCGGTACAGGAAGCGTTCCACCAGGAGCTCGTAGCCGGCGGCCCGGGCGGCGGCGAAGCGCGTCTCGGCGGCGGCCGCCAGGTCGGGGTGCTCGCGCCAGTCGCCGGGAAGGTTGAGTTCGAGTTCGACCTGCCACGGGGCGGAGCGCAGGAGTTCGGCCCCCGCCTCGACCTCGCCCTCGGCGACGTCGAACCAGTTGAGGTTGACTGGCTGCTCGTCATCGGGGCCGCCCCACCAGGCGCCGCGGGCGACGACGGTACCGTCGCGCAGGGCCACCCGCTTCCAGTCGGGGCGGTGCGTGGTCCGCTGGTGTGCGGCGCGGGCGCCGAGCGGGTCCGGGTGTGCGTCGAAAAGATGGGCGTCGCTCTCGTCGAGCGCGCGGATGACCGTATCGGTCATGGGTTCCTCCGGGATGGGTACGGCACGAGCGCTCCCGGTCGGATCAGACGTACCGCGCCGGGGTAACGGGAAGGGAGCGCTGGATCGTTGAGAACTGCACGGCACTCGCCTCCTTCCGTTCGTCTCGCGCGGCGTGGTCCGGAGACCGACGCTACTTGATCACCGCCGGGTCCGTCCACGGAAATTACGGAGCCGTGCCACCCGGTTCGTCGACGCGCAGGGCGACCTCTACTACCTGCACCGCGTCGACCCGAACGTGCCGATCGAGGAGAGCGTCGGCGCCCTGGCCGAACTGGTCGAAGCCGGCAAGGTCCGCCACATCGGACTGTGCGAGGCCTCCCACCACGATCGCCCGGGCCCACGCCGTGCACCCGCTGACCGCGGTACAGACCGAGTACAGCCTCTTCGAGCGCGGCATCGAGCACGACGGCGTCCTCGACACCCTGAGGAAACTCGGCATCGGCCTCGTCGCCTACTCGCCGCTCGGGCGCGGGTTCCTCTCCGGAGCCATCACCGGCCCGGACGACTTCGCCGCCGACGACTTCCGCCGTACCGACCCCCGCTTCCAGGGCGAGAACTTCCACCGCAACCTGGCCGTCGTGGACCAGGTGCGCCGGCTCGCCGCCGCGAAGGGCGTCACCCCCTCGCAGCTCGCCCTGGCCTGGACCCTCCAGCAGGGTGCGGTCCCCATCCCGGGCACCAAGCGCCGCCGCTACCTGGAGGAGAACGTCGCCGCCACCGGCCTGACGATCACCCCTGCGGAGCTGGCCGCCATCGACGCCGTGGCGCCGCACGGCGTGGCCTCCGGCGACCGCTACGCGCCCGAGCTGATGGCCTCCCTGAACGGCTGATCTTGCTAGGGTGCGTGCGGATCCTGGCCGGGGGCGGCACGGCGGGGCAGCGGACGGGGGAAACGGTGGCGGGGGCGACGGCCGGGCTTTCCCAGCGCGAGCGGCAGACGGTGCGGTACCACCTCGGCTGCCTGGCCACCCTGCTCCCCCACCACCAGCGCCCCGCCGCCCTGGAAGCCTGGCTCGATATCGACCGGGCCCTCTTCCACCTCGGCTTCCACGCGCCCCGCCCCGTCAGCGAGAGCGTCCTGTGCCTGGGCGGCACCCGCCTGCGGGCCGCCCTCGCGGGCGCCGTCGGCGACCACGACACCCAGCGGGCCCTGCTCGCGCTCGACATCCCCGAGGTCGACGCCGCCCTGGTCATCGAACGCGGGCAGCTGTCGGCGTTCGAGGTGGCCCCGCTGGTGCGCCCGGCGGGCCTGCTGACCTCCTGGGTCGGCCAGGGCTCCGGCTGGGGGTCCGTCTCGCACGCCGCGTGGAGCGGCCGCGCGGCCCTCCACGTGGAGACGGCGGCCCTGCTGGCCCGCTGGACCGCCGGTGGTGTGCCCGCCGATCGGTGGGCCGCGTTCCACTCCCGGCTGTGGCGCTACCCGGGCTCGTTGCCCGAGCTGCTGGCCGAGGTCTCCGCCGCCCACCCGGACCCCGCGGAGCCCCCGGATGCCGGTCCGGGCGCGATCACAGCATGACGTGCTTGACCTGGGTGTAGTCCAGGAGGCCCGCCATCGAGAGGTCGCTGCCGTACCCCGAGTGACCGACCCCGCCGTGCGGCATCTCGGAGACGGTGGTCCCGTGGGTGTTCACCCACACGATGCCGGTGTGCAGGGCCCGGGTCGCGCGCATCGCGCGGTCGTGGTCCGTGGTCCACACACTGGCGGCCAGGCCGTGGCGCACGTCGTTGGCCAGGTGCAGGGCCTCCGCCTCGTCCGCGAAGGACTGCACGGTCACGACGGGTCCGAAGATCTCCTCCTGCACGATCTCGTCGTCCTGGTGCACACCGGCCACGACGGTGGGTTCGTGGAAGAAGCCGGGCCTCGGGAGGCGGGCGCCGCCGGTGACGATCCCGGCGTGCCGCGGCAGCCGGTCGAGCAGGGCCCGTACCGACGCGAGCTGCGCCGCGTTGTTGAGCGGGCCGAAGTCGGCGTCCGGCTCGTCGGGGGCGCCCGTACGCAGCTTTCCCGCCTCGGCAGCGAAGGCCGCGAGGAACGCGTCGTGCACCCGGTGGTTCACCAGGAACCGGGTGGGTGCGGTGCAGTCCTGGCCCGCGTTGTAGTAGGCGACCGCGGCGAGGGCGGCGGCGGTCGCCTCGATGTCCACGTCGTCGTGGATCAGGACCGGGGCGTTGCCGCCGAGTTCCAGGTGGACCCGTTTGAGATCGGCGGCCGCGGCGGCGGCGATCTCCCGGCCGGCGCGCACGCTGCCGGTGACCGCGATGAGCGCGACCTCCGGGTGGGCAGTGAGCGCACGGCCGGTGTCGCGGTCGCCGCAGACCACGTTGAGCACGCCCGGCGGCAGGTGCGCGGCCGCGATGCGCGCCAGCAGCGCGGACGACGAGGGGGTGGTGTCGGCGGGCTTGAGCACCGTCGTGTTCCCGGCGGCGATCGCCGGGGCGATCTTCCACACCGCCATCATCAGCGGGTAGTTCCACGGGGTGATCTGGGCGCAGACCCCGACCGGTTCGCGCCGCAGCACGGAGGTACGGCCCTCGGTGTACTCGGCCGCGGCGAGGCCGGGCAGGTTCCGCGCGGCTCCGGCGAAGAAGCGGACGGTGTCGACGATCGCGGGCAGCTCCTCCGTCCGGAACTGGCGGGCGGGCTTTCCGGTGTCCTGGGTCTCGGCCGCCACGAGGGCGTCCGCGTGCTCCTCGATGGCGTCCGCGATGCCGAGCAGGGCGCGCTGGCGTACGGCCGGGGTGGTCGTGGACCAGTGCGCGTACGCGGCCGCGGCCGCCGTGCAGGCGGCCTCCGTGTCGGCCCGGCCGGAGCGCGGGGCGTGGCCGTGCACGGAGCCGGTGGCGGGGTCGATCAGCTCCATCGCCTCGCCCGAGGCGGCGGGCCGGTCGGTACCGGCGATGTGGTTGAGCACGGTGCCGGTGTCGGTGCCGGTGTCGGTGTCGGTGTCGGTGTCGGTGTCGGTGTCGGTGTCGGTGTCGGTGTCGGTGTCGGTGTCAGCCACGGCGCAGCGCCTCGCCGGCGGCGTCGCGTCCGGTGCGTACGGCGCCTTCCATGTAGCCGGCCACCCACTGGTCGGATCCGCAGACGTAGAAGGGGGGCTCGTGGGTGCCGTGGCGGGGGCCGACGGCCGTGACATCGCCGGGGGTCCACTGGGTGACGTACCCCTGGGTCCACGGGTCGGTGCCCCACATCCGGACGTAGGTGGCGAGCGGCCGGTGCGCCTCGTCGCCGTAGAGACGGGCGATGTCGGACAGCAGCTCGTGGGTGCGCAGCGGGGCGGGCATGCCGAGCAGGACGCCGAGCCTCTCGGGCGGTACGAGGGCGGAGAGGATGCCGTCGCTCTGCGGCCAGGTGCTGCCGAGGACCCCTTCGCATTCGGAGAGGCCGCTGCGGCCGAGGCCGCGCCAGAACGGCCGCTCGTACGCGGCGACGAACTTGGCGGCGAGCGCCTGGCGTTGCCGGTGCAGGGAGTCGAGGCGCTCCTGCGAGACGCCGGTGACGGCGACCTGGCGGAGGGGGCCGACGGGCAGGGCGCTGACGACGGCTCCGGCGGTGAGGGTCTCGCCTCCGGCCAGGCGTACGGAGCAGCGCCCGGGCCGGCCGATCGTGACGGCCTCCACAGGTGCTCCGGTACGGACGCGTCCGCCGAGGCCGGCGGCCATGCGCAGGGCGACGGTCGCGGAGCCCTCGGCGACCCGCAGGCCCTCCCAGGCCTCGTAGTCGTAGTGGTCGGGGCCGGGTACGGCGGCGTGCTTGCGCAGGGCGGCGAGCAGCGAGGTGCGCTCGTACGAGCCGTCGGCGAGGGCGAGTTGGCCGATTTCCCAGAGGCGGACGACGGCCGGGGTCGCGCCCTGGGCGCGCAGCCAGTCACCGACCGGGGTGTGGTCGAGGGCCGTGGCGTCGGGGTGGGACCAGGGGTCGGCCGGGTCGACGGTGCCGGCGAGCGCGCAGAAGGCGTCGGTGAGCTTCTGGTGGCAGGTGTCGTCGCCGGGGCCGAACCAGTGGGGCGCCTCGCCCGCGGAGACCGCTTCGGGTGTGGCGCGGGTGAGGGCGCCGGGCTCGGCGACGTAGCTGGGGACCAGGGTGAGGCCGAGTTCCTCGGCGAGGGCCAGGTAGGCGGTGTGGGCGCGGCCGACGACCTCGCCGCCGAGCTGGACCAGTCGGCCGTCGGGGAGTTCGGCCTGCTCGACGCGGCCGCCGACCCGGTCCCGGGCCTCGACGACGAGGACGTCGGCTCCGCCGGCGGCGAGGTCGCGTGCGGCGGCGAGGCCGGCCAGACCGGCGCCGAGCACGATGACATCGTGGTTCATGGGGTGTCCTTCGGTCGGGGCGGCTTCAGTCCAGGACGAGGCAGTGCTCGGGCTTCCAGCCGATCTCGACACGCTCGCCGCCGCTCCAGCGGTCCTCCCTGCGGGAACGGACGGTGTTCTGCTCCAGTACGGACACCGTGACGCCGGGGGCCAGTTCGATGAGGTACGTGGTGGTCGGGCCGCAGTAGACGGTCTCGCGGACGACTCCGTCGGCGCGGGCCATGTCCGGCTCCAGGTCGGACAGCCAGATCTTCTCGGGGCGGATCGACAGGTTGACCCTGCTGCCCTCGGCCACGGCCGGCCGGACGCCGACGGGCAGTTCGGGTCCGTCGTCGAGGACGACCCGGCCGGAGCGGTAGGTGCCGGGGACGAGGTTGGAGGTGCCCATGAAGGAGGCGGTGAAGCTGCTCGTGGGGCGCTCGTAGACGTCCTCGGGCGTACCGCACTGCTCGACGCGGCCCTCGTTCATGACGGCGAGGCGGTCGGACATGGTCAGTGCCTCGTCCTGGTCGTGGGTGACGAAGACGAAGGTGATGCCGACCTCGCGCTGGATCTGCTTGAGCTCGACCTGCATGCGGCGGCGCAGTTTGAGGTCGAGTGCGGCCAGCGGTTCGTCGAGGAGCAGGACTTGCGGCCGGTTGACGAGAGCGCGGGCGAGTGCGACGCGCTGCCTCTGGCCGCCGGAGAGGGTGGGCGGCTTGCGCTGTGCCAGGTGGCCGAGCTGGACGAGGTCGAGCATGTCGCGGACCCGCTCGCGGGTCTCGGCGCGGCCGACGCCCTTGCGCTTGAGGCCGAAGGCCACGTTGTCCGCGAGGGAGAGGTGGTCGAAGAGGGCGTAGCTCTGGAAGACGGTGTTGACGTTGCGCTTGTTGGGCGGCAGACCCGTGACGTCCTGGCCGTCGAGGAGGACGCTGCCCTCCGTCGGGTCGGAGAAGCCGCCGATCATCCGCAGGAGGGTGGTCTTGCCGCAGCCCGAAGGTCCGAGGAGGGAGAAGAACTCCCCCGGGGCTATGTCGAGTGCGACGTCGTGCACGGCGTACGCGCCACCCGCGGCGGAGTACCGCTTGCTGACGTGGTCGAGCCGGACGGCGGGGGTCGGGTGGACCGGTGTCGGGGTCAGGAAGGGCGGGTTCGCGGGGGTCGCGGTCACAGGGTTCGTGGTCATGGCGGTCGCAGTCATGGGGGTCGGGTGCTCGGGTGTCGCGGACATGGGTGTCACTTCCCGGAGAGCAGGTCGAGGCCGCCGCGGCGCCCGAACAGGCGCGGGATGGCGAGTGCGAGGACGATCAGGGCGATGGATCCCGCCAGCATCAGGGTGCCGACGGCGTTGATGGTGGGCTGCACGCCGAACCGGATCGCCGAGTAGATGCGTACGGACAGCGGCTGCGGGTCGACGCCGGTGGTGAAGTAGGCGAGGACGAAGTCGTCGAAGACGAGGGCGAAGATCAGCACCGCGGACGCGAGGATGCTGGGGAGCAGCGCGGGCAGCGTCACCAGGCGCAGGGCCTGCCTGCGGGTGGCGCCGAGGTCCATGGCGGCCTCCTCCACCTCCGGGTTGAGGGCCGCGATGCGGGAGCGGAGGATCACCGTCACATAGGAGATGGAGAAGGTGATCTCGGCGAGCATCACGGTGGTGGTGGAGAGGGTGATGCCGAGGCCCTTGAAGAGGAGCATCGCCGCGACGCCGGTGACGATCTCCGGGGTGATGAGCGGGACGAGCATGATCAGCCCGGCGAAGGAGCCGAGGCGGCTGCGGCTGCGTACGAGGCCCAGGGCCAGGGCCACGCCGAGGACGAGCGAGCCGGCCATGGCGACCAGGGACACCCGCAGACTCATGCCGAGCGAGTCGAGGAGTACCTCGTCGTGGAGGAGGGCCGTGTACCAGCGCAGGCTGACCCCGTCGAGGACGGTGAGGGACTTCTGGGAGTTGAAGGAGAACAGGACGACGACGCCGACGGGGAGGTAGAGGAGGGCGAAGAAGAGGGCGGTGACGGCGATGGCGAAGCGGGGGCGGCGCTCGGCTCCGCGCCGGCGGCGTTGCGTGGTGCTCATCGGACGGCCTCCGCCTCGTCCTTGCGGGTGCGCCGCAGGTAGCCGAGCATCCCGAGGAACAGGACCGCCATCAGCAGCATGGTGAGGGCCGAGCCGAGCGGCCAGTTCTGGCCCTGGAAGAATTTGTCCTGGATCAGGTTGCCGATCATGATCTGGTCGGGTCCTCCCATGAGCTGGGCGCTGACGAAGTCGCCCATGGCGGGCAGGAAGACGAGGACGCAGCCGGCGGCCGCTCCCTGCCGGGTGGCGGGGACGGTGACGAAGAGGAAGGTGCGCAGCGGACCGCCGTAGAGGTCGCGGCCGGCCTCGATGAGCGAGGTGTCCATGCGCTCCATGGCCGCGTACAGCGGGATGATCATGAAGACGACGAATCCGTAGACGAGTCCGGCGATCACTCCCACGCCGGTCTGGAGGATCTTGGTGTCGTCGTCGGCGAGGCCGATCGCCCGCAGGGCCCTCAGCAGCGGGCCCTCGTCGGACAGGACGACGGACCAGCCGTACATCCGCACCAGGTAGTTGGCGAAGAACGGTACGACGATCGCGGCGATCAGCAGGTTCTTGAAGCGGCCGCCGCGCAGGGCGATGGCGTAGGCGACCGGGTAGGCCACGGCCAGGCTGATGAGGCAGGTGATCAGCGCGTAGCCGAGGGAGCGCAGCAGCACGGTGCGGTAGGCGGGGTCGGCCAGTGCGGTGAGGTTGGCGAAGTTGAGTCCGAAGCGCGGGTTGCCGAGCGGGTCGGTGGTGCCGAGCGCGAGGGTGGCCACGAGGAGGAGGGAGGCCACGAGGAACGTGGTCATCCAGAGGGTGCCGGGGAGCAGGAGCCAGGTCCACAGGCGCGGCTGGGTCCGTGCGCGGGTGCGCGTCGTGGCCCCGGACCGCTCCTGTTTCCCGGTCCGGGCCGGGGGCGGTACGTGCGGTGCGGCCGGGTCCGGGACGGGCCGGACCTCGGTTCCGGTGTGGTCGATGTGTGCCATGTCAGCCGGCCTTCACGTCGGTCCAGGCGGCGTCGCGGGCCTGTTCGGCCCGTGCGTCGCCATTGCGGAAGAAGAGGTCCGCCCCGAGGTCCTCGGCGGTCACCACGCACTGCGGGAACGGCTCGACGAGCGCGGCGTAGGTGTCCTCGGTGCCGCGGACCGGCATCGGGTAGCCGATGTACTCGATGTTCTTCTTCACGTTCTCCGGGCGGAGCATGTAGTCGATGAAGAGCATCGCCGTGCCGGGGTGCTGCGCGTTGGCGGGGATGGCGTAGCAGTCGGAGTTGACGGGGGCGCCCTCGCGGGCGACCTCGAAGCCGAAGACGGCCGGGTCCTCGGCCTGGGCGAGCATCGCGGCCATGTCCCCGCTCCAGGCCTGGGTCATGTCGGCGTTGCCGTTGAGGAGGTTGTTGTAGCTGTCGCTGGAGAAGCCGCGCAGGCGGGGGCGGAGCGAGCGCAGGGTGTCGGTGACGCGGGCGAGGTCGCCGTGGTCGCCGGTGGTGAGCCCGAGGCCGAGCTTGAGGGCGCCGAGGCCCAGTACCTCGTCCCGGTCGTCGAGGACGAAGACCTTGCCCTTCGCCCTGTCGTTCCACAGGTCGCTCCAGGAACCGGTCAGGTCGCCGAGCCGGTCCCGGCGCCAGCCGATGCCCGTCTTGTACATGGTGAACGGGACGGTGTGCGCGGAGCGGGGGTCGTACCAGGGGTCGGCGAAGTAGCCGTAACCGCCGAACACGGCCTCGGCGTTGCGGAGCCGGGAGTGGTCGATGGTGCGCAGCCGGCCGCCGGCGGTGAGGCGCTCGGCCCATTTCGCGGTGGGGAAGATGATGTCGTAGCGGTTGCCGGCGTTGAGTTTGGCGGCCATGCCCTCCATGGAGTCGTAGTTCGACTGGACGACCTTGACGCCGTATTCCTTCTGGAAGCCTTCGAAGACGCTGGGGTCGACGAAGTCCGCCCAGTTGAAGTAGACGAGGTCGCCGTCGACCTTGACGTCGATGGGTGCTTCCGCGGTCGCCCTGCCGCCCGGGTCGGTGGCCGAGGCGAAGCCGCACCCGGTGGCGGTGAGGGCGAGGGCGGCGGCGGTGCCGGCGCGCAGGAACGAGCGTCTGGTCGGGGGGAGTGCCTCGGGGGACATGGGGTCCTCTCCGTAGGGGCCGCAGGGGGACGGCGGGAACGAGCGGTGCGGGGGGGGGGGGGGCTCGGTCATCGCGGTGGGCGCGGAGCGGCGCGGGCGGGAGCGCTGCGGTGCGCACGTGCGGTCGTGCGGTGGTGCGGTCGTGCGGTCGTGCGGTCGTGCGGTCGTGCGGTCGTGCGGTGGTGCGGTCGTGCGGTCGTGCGGTGGTGGTTCCGTCGTGCGGTGGTGCCGTTGCGGGGTGGTGCCGTTGTGCGCTCGTGCGGTGGTTCGGTCGAGGCGGGGCGGCCGCCTACGGCTCGGTGCCGTCGAGGTCGGCCCGGATGCGGCCGGCGAACCAGCCGACCGCGGATTCGCGGCGGGACAGCGGTCCCGGCACGAACCCGGGGGTGGAGAGCCCCTTCTGCACGCGGGCGACCAGTTCGGCGTCCTCGTCGTTGGTGATCCAGCCGATGTGGATGTTCAGGCGCCGGGCGAGACGGGTGCGCAGGCTGGTGCCGCGGCGGGTGTAGAAGGCGCCGGGTACGGCCACGCGGTCCACCGCCGTCGGGATCGCGGTCCAGGCCAGTACGTGGTCGGGGTAGAAGTCGATGAGGGTGTTCGGGTAGATGACCGCGTACCGCCAGATCCGGCGGTCGGCCTCGGCGAGGCCGGGCATGGGTGCCGCGATGCGCTGGTAGAGCCGTTCGGCCCAGTTCGAGGACGGCTTGTCGCGCAGCGGTGAGGCGAAGAGCGCGTAGGACTCCTCGATCTCGCAGGTGTAGCCCTGGTAGTCCAGCAGCCGCATCAGGCCGGGGTGGGCGACCGGGACGTGGTAGCCCTCCAGGTAGTTGTCGACCGCGACCTTCCAGTTGGCCTGCTGCACTTCGGCGGAGGCCAGGTCGTGGATGCGGGCGCGGCCGATCGGTACCAGGTCGGCGCCGGCGTAGTGGCCGACCGCCTCCGCGAGGCCGGCGCAGCTCTCGGCCAGCGGTACGGCGTCGAGGTCCAGGTTGACGAACACGAAGCCGAGGAAGGACTCGACGCGGGCCGGGAACAGGCCGAGCTTCGGCTTGTCCAGGCAGGGGATCTGGCGTGCCTCCGGCGCGCCGACCAGGCTGCCGTCGAGGCGGTACGTCCAGCCGTGGTACGGGCAGCGGATCGCCTTGCCGTCCGGTTCCGGGGCGGTGACCAGACGGGTTCCGCGGTGGCGGCAGACGTTGAGGTGTGCGGCGAGGCCGCCGTCCTCGGTGCGGACGACCAGGACCTCCCGGTCGGCGACGGTGGCGGCGAGCCGTGCGCCCGGATTCGGCAGGTCGGACTCGTGGCAGACGAGCTGCCACGAGCGGCCGAAGACGTGCCGGGTCTCCGCGGCGGCGGTCTCGGGATCGGTGTAGTAGCGCCCCGGGAGGGCGGGCCCGGGGGCCTGCGGGGCGGCGGCCTCGCGGTCGGCCGGCCCGGGGGCCGAAGCATGGCCCGGGGGGCCGGTCCGGTCGGTGCGGGCGGTCCGGTCCGTGGGGACGGTCCGGTCCGTGGGGACGGTCCGGTCCGTGGGGGCCGTCCGGTCCGTGGGGGCCGTCCGGTCCGTGCTCTCGGATCGGTCCGTGCTCTCCGTGCTTTCGGATCGGTCGGTGCGCTCGGATCGGTCGGTACGGCCTGTTGGTGATTCGGGAGCTCGTGAGTGCATCGGTGACTCCTCCGTGCCGACGTGCGGCGATCGGCGTCGGCGTTCGATGGCGAGGCAGGGCGGGCAAGGCGGGGCAGGGCAAGGGGCGGCCCAGCGGCGGACAGGCGATCGGGGCGGGAGGCCGGGAACGGGCTGACCGATTGGACAGCCACATTGCTGGCTCATTTCCACCGGGTCAAGACTTGTTCACTGACCGATCGGTCAGCTAGCGTAATTGTTGCCTGACCGATCGGTCAGCAAACGTGCTTCCCTGTCGCCGCACCGGCCGCCTTCCCCTTTCGCCCTGCTCACCGGGGCGAACCCGGCCGTGCGGCCCGCCCGGCCCCTTTCGGGCCCGCACCCCGGCTCTCCCGATCTCCTCGATCTCCCCGGAGGCACGCATGAGCGGTCATCGGCGTCTGGACTGGCTCGGGCTCACCCCCGAACCGGAGCGAGAACTCCCCACGGCGGTCGCCGCCCTGCGCGCCTCGTCACGCGAAGCGTCCGCCGGGCCTTCGCAGGACCTGGCGGCCACCGAGCAGCGCCGCGTCGAGCGCCTGATCCTGCGCGGCAGCCGGCACAGCTGGCTCCGCTACCTCGCCGAGGTCACCGACCTGGTGACCGGCGTGGCCGCCGGGTCCCGGCCGGGCGACCCCGCCGCCGCCCTGCTCGCGGGCGAGGTCGTCCTCGACCACCACCACATGCTGATCGGCCTCCCGGGACCGGGATACGGCCGTACCGCGCAGGACCGCGCCGCGCTGGAGAGCGCCGTACGGAGCCTGCGCACCCACACCAGGACAGGAGCCGGCCGATGACCACGATCCGCCTCCCGACGGCGCCGCCCCCGGGCACCGTGCTCGGAGCGGCCCCGGACCTGTCGGAGAGCGCCGACGCCTACCGGGCCACCGGCGGCTACGACAGAGCCACGGGCCCGGAGGAACTGCTCGCGCACCTCGCCGCCTCCGGGCTGCGCGGTCGCGGCGGGGCCGGGTTCCCGGCCGCCGTCAAACTGCGCTCCGTACGCGGCCGCGACGGCTCCCCGGTGGTCGTGGCGAACGGCGAGGAGGGCGAACCGGGCTCGGCCAAGGACCGCTGGCTGCTGCGGGCCCGGCCGCACCTGGTCCTCGACGGCCTCGCCCGCGCCGCCGCGATCACCGGCGCCGTACGGGGCTTCGTGTACCTCTCGGACCCGGCGGCGGGCGAGAGCGTGCGCCGGGCCCTGGCCGAACACCCGCCGCCGCTGCCCGTCGAGGTCGTCGAGACCGACCACACCTACGTCGCCGGTGAGGAGTCGGCGGTGGTCCGCCGGATCGACGGCGGACCGGCGCTGCCCACCGCCAAGCCGCCCCGCCCCTTCGAACGCGGGGTGGGCGGTGCGCCGACCCTGGTCTCCAACGTCGAGACCCTCGCCCGGATCGCGCTCACCGCCGCCCGCCCCGACCGGGGGCACGCCATCGCCCGACACACCCTGGTGACGCTGTCCGGCGGCCCGGCGGAGCCCGTGCTCACCGAGGTCCCGTACGGAATCCCGCTGCGCGCGCTGGCGGCGCGGTACGGGAACCCCGACGCGACCGGCGCGCTGATGGGCGGGCTGTTCGGCGGACTCGTCGACGCCGGCGCCCTGGACCTCCCCCTCGAACCCGGCGCGCTCACCACCGCGGGCACCGCCCTCGGGTGCGGGGCTATCCACTTCCTCGCCCCCGGCGACTGCCCGGTGGCCACCGCCGCCGACGCGGCCGCCCATCTCGCGGCCGAGAGCGCCCGGCAGTGCGGCGTCTGCGTCTCCGGTACCGCCGCCGTCGGCAAGGCCCTGTACGGGCTCGCCGCCGGGACCGCGGGGCCGGACACCGCGGACAGCCTGCACCGCTGGTCGCAGGGCCTGCCCGGGCGCGGTGCCTGCGGGCTCCTCGACGCCGCCGCGGGCATCGCCGGCAGCCTGCTCCGCTCCTTCCCCGGGCAGGTCCGCTCCCATCTCGCCGCCCCGTGCCCGGTGTGCGCGGGCGCCTCGCCCGCGGCCGGCCGCCACCGCCTCACCGTGGCCGTGCCGGACGTCGCCGGAGCCCCGCGCCCGGCCCGCGCGCCGGCGCCGGCCCTCTCCCCCACCGCCCTCCCGCTGCCCGCGCTGAAAGGAACGCCGTGAAACTCCTGCTGGACTCCACCCGCTGCCAGGGCTACGGACTGTGCCAGGAACCCGCACCCGAGCTGGTCGAACTCGACGAATGGGGCTACGCGAACGTCATCGCCGTCGTCGTCCCGGCCGGCACCGAGGACGCCGCCCGCGCCTGCGCCGACAGCTGCCCCAACTCCGCCCTCCGTGTGGAGGGATGACATGGGACGCGATCTGACCGCTCTCTTCGACCCCCGCTCGGTCGCCGTCGTCGGCGCCAGCGACGATCCGGCGAAGTACGGCCACGCGGTGGCCGCCCAGGCCCTGCGCGCCCCGGACCGGCGGCCCGTGCACCTGGTCAACCGGCGCGGCGGCGTCGTACTCGGCCGGGCGGCGGCCACCTCCCTGACCGCCGTCGGCGAGCCGGTCGACCTGGTGGTGATCTCCGTACCCGGCGCCGGCTTCGAGGCCGCCGTCGACGAGGCCCTGGCCTGCGGGGCCAAGGCGATCGTCGCCATCACCGCGGGCTTCGCCGAGTCCGGCCCGGCCGGCCTGGCCCGGCAGCGGGCGATCACCGCCCGGGTACGGGCCGCCGGAGCCGTCCTCGTGGGCCCCAACTGCCTGGGCATCGCCGACAACACCACCGAGCTGTACCTCGCCTCGGACCGCTTCGCCCCCGGCGGGGTCGCACTGCTCAGCCAGAGCGGCAACCTCGCCCTCGAACTCCAGCTGCGCGGTGAGCCGCACGGCCTGGGATACTCCCGCTTCGTCTCCCTCGGCAACCAGGCCGACGTCACCCTGGTCGACCTCGTCGAGGACTGCGCCCGACACGACGCCACCTCCGCCATCGCCGTGTACGCCGAGGACTTCGGCGACGGCCGGGCCTTCGCGGCGGCGGCCGCCGCCGCGGGCAAGCCGGTGGTGCTGCTCACCGCCGGCCGGGGCACAGCCTCCGCGCGCAGCGCCCAGTCCCACACCGGAGCGCTCACCACCTCGGCCGACGTGGTGGCCGCCGCCTGCCGCGGCGCGGGCGTCGAACTCGTCCGCACGCCGCGGGAGATGACCGTCGTCCTGGCCGCGCTCGGCGCGGGGGTGCGTACGGGCGGCCGGCGTACCGCCGTCTTCACCGACGGCGGCGGCCACGGCGCGATCGCCGCCGACGCGGCCGAGGACGCCGGGCTCGACGTACCGGAATTCGGCGCGCCGACGCAGGACAGGCTGCGGACCGTGCTGTGGGAGCAGTCCTCGGTCGGCAACCCCGTCGACCTGGCCGGCATGGGCGAGCAGCGGCCCCTCTCGTACGCGGACACCGTCGGGGAGCTCCTCGCCTCCGACGAGGTCGACGCCGTCCTGATGACCGGCTACTTCGGCGGGTACGCCGCCGCCGAGGGCGGCCTGGGCGGCGGCCCGGCGGGGGGCTCCGTACTCGCCGACGGAGAGGCCCGCGCCGCCAAGGAGATCGTCGCGCACCTCTCCGCCCGGCCGAAGCCGCTGGTCGTCCAGTCGATGTACCCGCAGTCGCCGAGCTGCCGGGTGCTGGCCGAGGCCGGGGTGCCGGTGTTCGCGGCCACCGAGGACGCGGCCCGCGCGCTGGCCGCGATGACCGGCCGGGGGGCGGCCGACGCCTCCGGAGTGCCCCCGCTGCCGCCCGCCGCCGCACCGCTGGAGGATCCGGGATACCACGGGGTGCGGGCGCTGCTCGGCGCCGCCGGCGTGCCGTTCCCGGCGGCGCGCGAGATCACGGACGAGGGGGGACTGCTCGACGCGGCAGCCGCGTTCGAGGGGCCGTACGTGCTCAAGGCCCTGCACGTCCTGCACAAGTCCGACGCCGGCGGCGTGGCGCTGCGCCTGGCCGACCGGGACGCGCTCCTCGCCGCGTACCGGGGGATGCACGCCCGGCTCGGTGCGCCCGCGTACTCGGTCGAGGCGATGGCCGACCTCACCGACGGCGTCGAGCTGATCGTGGGTGTGAACCAGGACCCGCGGTTCGGGCCGATCGCCCTGGTCGGGCTCGGCGGGGTGCTCACCGAGACGCTCCGCGACGTCGCCTTCGCGCCGGCGCCCGTCCCGGCCCGGCACGCCGAGGCCCTGCTGCGCGGCCTGCGCAGCGCAGCGCTGCTGGACGGCGTACGCGGCCGGCCCGCCCTCGACGTGGCCGCGGCGGCCGCCGCCATCGAGCGCATCACCACCGTCGCCGCGGCGCACCCGGAGATCGCCGAACTGGAGGTGAACCCCCTGCTGGTGCGCCCGGACGGCGCCCTCGCCCTGGACGCACGGGCCGTCCTGCGCTGACCGCTCCACCCCCACGGCTCCACCCTCAACCCCTGTGCTCTGGAGGACTGACGCCCCATGGACTTCCGCTACACACCCGAGCAGGCCGACCTCAAGGCCCGCGCCGCCGCCTACGCACGGCTCCTGATGCGGTACGAGGACCAGTCGCAGGAGGCGGGCGGCCCGCTGCCCGTGGACACGGTCCGCGAACTGACCCGCGCCGCCGTCGACGCCGGCGTCTACGCGATCAACATGCCCGCGAAATGGGGCGGGGCCGGCCTGTCGCTGCTGGACCAGGTCATCGTCGAGGAAGAGTTCGGCAAGGTCACCAACTGCCTCTGGGACATCCCGTGGCGGCCCGCGAACGTGCTCGCGTACGGGACCGAGGCGCAGCGGGAGAAGTACCTGCTTCCGGTCATCCGGGGCGAACGGTTCGACGCGTTCGCGGTGACCGAGCCCGGTGCCGGATCCGACCCGGGCTCGGGCACGAGCACCGCGACCCGTACCGACGGCGGCTGGCTGCTGAACGGCGAGAAGTGGTTCGTGACCTGCGGTGACATCGCGGACTTCCTGCTGGTGCAGGCGGACGCGGGACCCGAGCGGGCGGCGACCCTGTTCTTCGTGGACAAGGAGGCGGCCGGGGTCGAGATGACCCGGGTCCCCCGCTTCATGCACTCCGCGGTGAACGGGCACCCCGAGTTCACCTTCACCGATGTGTTCGTCCCCGACGACGACGTGCTCGGCGGTGTCGGCAACGGCTACGACCTGACGAAGGAATGGTTCACGGACGAGCGGCTGATGATCGCCGCCCGGACCGTCGGCGCCGCCGAGCGGGCCCTGGAACTCGCCCGGGACTGGGCGGTGGAGCGCCGCCAGTTCGGCTCGCCCATCGCCGACTTCCAGCTGATCCAGGGCATGCTCGCCGACTGCGCCGTCGACATCGCCGTCAACCGCGCCTACACCCACCAGGTCGCCTGGGAGGCCGACCGGCCGGAGACCGACCGCAAGACGCTGCACGCGAAGGCCTCGACGGCGAAGCTCGCGGCGAGCGAGGCGGCGGGACGGGTCATCGACCGGTGCGTGCAGATCTTCGGCGGGCGCGGCTACGACCGCACCTACCCCGTCGAGCGCATGTACCGCGAGCTGCGCGTCGACCGGATCTGGGAGGGCACCTCCGAGATCCAGCGCCTGATCATCGCCAACGAGCTGATCAAGCGCGGTACCCGGGCTCTCGCCCTGCCCGTCGGCCTTCCTGACACCCTCCCCGAAACCCTCCCCGACCCCCTTCCCGACACTCTCTCCGCTTCCTGACGATCGCTCCCCCACCACGACCCAGAGGACATACAGACATGGACTTCCGCCTCACCGCCCGTCAGGAAGAGCTCCGGAGCGCGGCGCGCGGGCTCACCGACTTCATCACGGAGTACGAGCTCGACTGCGAGGAGAACAACGGGCTGCCCCCGCAGGCCCACACCGAGATCCGCGACGCGGTCCTCGAGAGCGGGCTGCAGGCCGTCAACATGCCGAAGGAATGGGGCGGCGCGGGCCTGACCATCCTGGAGCAGGTCACGGTCCAGGCGGAGCTGGGCCGGCTCACCGGGGCGCTGTGGGACATGGTGTGGCGTCCGGCCAACGCCCTGTCCTTCTGCACGCCGGAACAGCGCGAGCGCTACCTCGTCCCGGTGATCCGGGGGCAGCGCCGGGACTGCTACGCGGTGACCGAGCCCGAGGCCGGCTCCGACCCGCAGAACCTGCGGACCACGGCGACGCGGACCGACGGCGGCTGGGTGCTGAACGGCGAGAAGTGGTTCGTGACCGTCGGCGACCACGCCGACTTCATGATCGTGCTGGCGGCCGCCGGGGAGGAGCGTGCGCCGACCCTGTTCCTCGTGGACAAGGACACGACGGGCATCGAGATGACCCGGGTGCCGCGCTGGATGCACACCTTCGTCTACGAACACCCGGAGTTCACCTTCACCGAGGTGTTCGTCCCGGACACGGCGGTGCTCGGCGAGGTGGGCCAAGGCTATGACATCACGCGTTCCTGGTTCACCGAGGAGCGGCTGATGATCGCGGCCCGGACGATCGGGGCGGCGGAGCGGGCCCTGGAACTGGCCCGGGACTGGGCGGTGGAGCGCCGCCAGTTCGGCTCACGTATCGCCGACTTCCAGCTGATCCAGGGCATGCTCGCCGACTGCGCCGTCGATATCGCCGTCAACCGCGCGTACACCCACCAGGTCGCCTGGGAGGTCGACGAGGGCGTGCTCGACCGCAAGACGCTGCACGCGAAGGCGGCCATCGCCAAGCTGGCGGCGAGCGAGGCCTCGGGCCGCGTGATCGACCGGTGTCTGCAGATCTTCGGCGGGCGCGGCTACGACCGCTCGTACCCCGTGGAGCGCCTCTACCGCGAGCTGCGCGTCGACCGGATCTGGGAGGGCACCTCCGAGATCCAGCGCCTGATCATCGCGGGCGAACTGGTCAAGCGCGGTACGGGCGTTCTGCGGATGCCGTCCGCGGGGTGAGACGGCCTGGCGGTCCGGGCAGTGGTCCGGGCGGCGCCCGCGTGCGCCGCCCGGACCGCTCGGACCGCCCGGACAGCAGGAAGTACGAGCACCCGCTGACACCTGGTACGCCCAGGGGTTGTGAAGGAGGGAGGACGGATCGATGACCGATGTCGAACGGGTCGGGGTCGTGGGCTGCGGGCTGATGGGATCCGGCATCGCCGAGGTCTGCGCGCGCGCCGGACGGGACGTCGTCGTGGTGGAGACGACCCGCACGGCGGCGGCCGCCGGCCTGGAGCGGATCACCCGCTCCCTGGGACGCGCGGCGGCGTCCGGAAAACTGACCACCGCGGAACGGGACTCCGCCGTCGGCCGGATCGCGGTGACCCACGACCCGGCGCGGCTGGCGGACCGGGACCTCGTCGTCGAGGCGGTCGCCGAGGACGAACGGGCGAAGCTGGAGGTCTTCGCGCTGCTCGACCGGGTGGTGGAACGGCCGGACGCCGTCCTGGCGACGAACACCTCCTCCATCCCCGTCATCCGGCTGGCCGCCGCCATCTCGCGGCCGGAGCGGGTCATCGGCCTCCACTTCTTCAACCCCGTACCGGTGCTCCCTCTCGTAGAGCTGGTGCCCTCGCTGCTCACCGGCGAGGAGACCGTCCGGCGGATGCACGCCTTCGCCTCCGAGGTCCTGGGCAAGGAGGTCGTCCGTGCCCGGGACCGGGCGGGGTTCGTCGTGAACGCGCTGCTCGTGCCGTACCTGCTGGCCGCCGTACGCATGGCCGAGTGCGGGACGGCGTCGGCCGAGGACATCGACCGGGGTATGACACTGGGCTGCGCCCATCCGCTGGGACCCCTCGCCCTGGCCGACCTGATCGGCCTGGACACGGTGCAGGCGATCGCCCGGTCGATGTACGCGGAGTACCGGGAGCCGTTGTACGCCCCGCCGCCCCTGCTGGCCCGCATGGTCGACGCGGGGCGCCTGGGCCGCAAGACGGGCCGGGGCTTCCACACCTACGGCGCCCGCGGGGGCGGCGCGATGCGCGAGGATGGGGGCGTGGTGGCCACGGCAGCCGGGACCACCCGCCCGGTCCACGGGCGCCGAGACGGGGAGCAGCCAACGTGACCAAGGCCGAGCGCGCAATCGAGACGCGTGAGCGCATCCTCACGGCCGCGTGCGAGGTCATCGCCGACATCGGCTTCGAGAACGTCAGCATGCGCAAGGTCGCCGAGCACGCCGGCGTGTCGAAGGCCCTGCTGCACTACCACTTCGACACCCGGGAGAAGCTCTTCGCGGAGGCGATGACGCACTCCTTCGCCCAGACCGGTACCGATACCGAGGGCGTCGCCGACTCGGTGCCCGCCTCCGTAGTCCTGGCCCGCATCCTGCGGAGCATGCTCCCGAGCGACGCCGAGCTGCGCCAGGACTGGAAGCTCTGGCAGGAGTTGTGGGTGCGCGCCCAGCGCGACACGGCGGCCCGGCACTTGGCCGTCGACCTGTACGACCAGTTGCACGCATGGGTGGGCGGGGCCGTGGAACGGGGTATCCGGACCGGGGAGTTCACCGCCTGCGATGTCGCCGCGCTCGGCACCCTGGTCCTGGCCCTGTGCGACGGTCTCGGTATCCGCCTGATGCTCGACGATCCCCGGGTGGACCTCGCGACGGCCCGGTCGACGATCTGGCGGACGATCGCGCCCACGCTGGGCATCGCCCCGGAGTTCCCGGACGTCTGACCGGCCGGACGACTGCGGCCCGGCGAGTGCGGGCCGGCGAGCGCGGGCCGGTCGGTCCGGGCCGGTCGGTCCGGGCTTGCAGGGTCCGGCTGCCCGGTTCCCCTCAGCCCGGGCCGTGCACGGTCTGGACGGAGCCGTTGGGGTCGACGGTGAGGGCGACGCGCTCCTTCTTGTTCCCCAGGGCCAGCACGATCCAGACGACGCCCCACAGCAGACACGTGAAAAAGGTCAGGATGGCGTGCAGGACGTGATTGACGTCGCCGCCGCGCACCAGCACCGCCTGGGTCGGGGAGCGCGATTCGACGCGCCAGCCGAGGCTGACGTACTGGTTCACGGTCCAGTCGAGGATCGCGGTGCGCCGCGCGTCGTCGAGCGGCCCGCCGGTGGGCGAGTAGAGCAGGTCCGGGGGCGGTTCCATGGACGGCCCCCAGGGCTGTGGTCCGTCGGACTTGGGCATCGGTCCAGCCTCCCCACGCTTCGGGTACGGTCCCGCATATCCCCAGGGTGCGCCGGACCGGACGGCCCGGCACTCCGAGCCCTGCATTCGCACATATGTCCGCACATGCATGCCTGCCGACCCGGGATTGTCAGTGCCCGCCCCTACAGTCGGAGCATCCCCATTCAAAGGGTTGAGGCGGGCTGCCTCGCTGCACGATCCCGCCCCACCGGACCCCCTCGGGGGACAGCGCCCGGTGGGGCGGCGCACAGCGCCGGCACGTCGGTGTTGTCCCCTGTGGTGCGTACGGCCGTGCCGTCACGGCCCCCCTCGTCGGGCCCGTCACGGCCGCTCCCCTCCGCCCCTTTGTCGCGCGTGTCCGCAGGAGCGGACAGTGACGAATGTCAGCAGTGTGCGGGGATGCGCCCGCGCGGACCGTACCGCCCCAAAGGCCCGCGGGGCCGGGAAATCGCGAATCGGGGGCGGCGTCCTGCCGGGGTCGACACGATGGGGCCATGGACCGTGGGGACATGAGGCCGCGCGGGTCGCGGCCGGTGGTGGTGCGGGTGCCGGTGGAGCCGGTCGAAGCCGCAGTGGAAGCCGACGCGCTCGACGCCGTGGCGCGTGCGGGCGATGTGGTGGTGCGGGGCCCGCTGTTCGGCGTGGCGGCGCAGTCCCCCGAGGACGGGCACCGGTGGCGGGTCGTGCTCGAAGTGACGGCCGGCTGCCCGCAGCAGGCGCGCGACGGGCTGAACTCGCGGCTGTGGTTCCACGCCAAGGACGAGGCGCAGGACCGGTCGGAGCGGCGCGAGTTGCTGGCAGCGGTCGCCCGGCTGGAGGGCGAGCGGGTCGACGAGCTCGTCGTGTCCGGGACCCGGTACCGGGTCGTGCGCGCCGAGGAGTACGCGGCCTCGGGCCCGGGCGGTATGGAACCACCCCGCCCGACCGATCCGGAGCCGCTCGTACCCGACTGGGACCGGTCCGTCAGGGAGCCCGAGATCGATGACGGGTTCGTCGTGGATCCGGACGCGCCGGTCACCCCGACACAGGCCTTCGAGCAGCTGACGCTCCGCGACCTGTGCTACACCGGCGAGCGGTTCCCCGAAGAGGTGCGGGCCGACTCCCGGCGGGCGCTGGACACCCATCCGGACGTGCTGCTGATGCCGCCGACGTTCGCCGTTGTCGAGCAGACCCCCGGAGGTTGGCGGCCGGTCAGCGGCCCGCACGCGACTCCGCACGCCGCCCGCAGATCGCTGGACTTCGCCCTGACGTGGATGTGGCCGCGGATGCGCGGCCTCATCCCCGAGGACGCCGACCCGCGCACCGATGCCCGTACCCGGGCGGCCTACCGGGGCGGGGACGGCGGGAAGGCCGCCGATCGGCGGGCCGCGAAGCTGGCCGCGTACGCCGGGGCCGCCGACACCCTCCGGGTCGGGCGGGTCAACCGGCTGGATTTCCAGGACGCCGTGTACCGGATCGTCCGCACCCGCCGTCTGCTGCGCTGGGGAGCCGACGGGCCCGAGGGACCGCGGCCGTCCGACGTCAACAGCCAGGACCCCGCGCGCATCCACCTGACGCTCGACGAGGACGGCCGTGTCCTCCCCGACGACTGACCGGCGCCACCCGGACGGACAAGTCGGCGCCTGACGGGCGTTTCGACGTGCGCCACCGGACCTCCATGGGAAACGGTGGACCCGCTCCACCGCAACCCGCTGTGCGACCCGTTGCGCCACCCGCTGCTGCCCCGAGGGAGACACCCATGAACTGGACGCTCGAAGTCGTCCCCGTCCCTGTCACCGACATGGACCGCGCGAAGAGCTTCTACGCCGACCAGGTCGGCTTCGCCATCGACCTCGACGACGAGGTGTCCCCCGGCGTGCGCATCATCCAGATGACCCCGCCCGGTTCCCGGTGCTCCATCGCCATGCTCGAGGGAATGCCCGCCGTCCCGGGCGGTCGGACCATGGCGCCCGGCACCCTGCACGGCCTTCAGCTGTGCGTCACGGACATCGAGGCGGCCCGCGAGGAACTGGTCGCCCGGGGCGTGGACGCGTCGCCCGTCCGGCACATCGGCGAAAAGGGTTGGGAGGAGGGCAAGGGCGACACCTGGAACTCCTTCCTCACCTTCGACGACCCCGACGGCAACAGCTGGGTCGTCCAGGAAGCCCCCTCGGAGCTGTCCGAGCGCTGACCGGAGCCGGCGCCGCGCGCACGCGGGCCCCGCGTCACCCACGTCACCTGCGTCACCTGCGTGCCCGCGTGCGCCGCGAAGGCTGGCAGATGCACCAAGCCCGCCCCCTGCGGGGAGGAATCCCGGCGCGTACAGCCCGACCGCTCGCACATACGACGAGTACATTCCCCATTTCATACGATTCGTTCGGATTTGAGGATGCGCCTTGCGTCGTACCGCTGTCGCTCTGACCCTGCTGACCGCCCTGTCCTGCGGTTCCTTCGCGGGCTCACAGGCCGTCTCGGCCGCGAGTTCACCGGCCGGCGGCGGGGCCGGCGGCCCGGGCACCAACATCCTGGTCGTCGGCATCGACAGCCGCGCCGGGCTGTCCGCGGCCGAGAAACGGCGGCTCCACGTGGGCGGGAAGGGGTGCAACTGCACCGACGTGATGATGCTCGTCCACCTGTCCCAGAACCGGCGGCGCGCGAGCATCGTCTCCATCCCGCGCGACTCGTACGTCGAGTACGCGGGCACCACCGCCCCCGCCCGCAGCGGCAAGATCAACGGCGCGTACGCGATCGGCGGCGGCCCCCTCACCGTGGCCACCGTGGAGAAGGCCACCGGCCTGCACATCGACCACTACCTGGAGACCGGCTTCACGGGGTTCGAGCAGACGGTGAACAACCTAGGCGGCGCCACCGTGTGCACGGACACGCCGCTCAAGGATGAGAACTCGGGGCTCGACATCGGCGCCGGCCGCCACCTCGCCGACGGGAACGGAGCCCTGCGCTACGTCCGGGCCCGGCACGTCAACCTCCGGCCCGGCGACCTCGGCCGCGTCCGCCGCCAGCAGCACGTGGTCAACGACCTGCTGGCCCGCCTCTCCGCAGAGGGCTCCCTCAACGGACCCATCAGCACGGCGCGGACCGTGCGCACCCTGTTGAAGAGCGTACGCACCGACGCGCGCACGGGACTGGACGACCTGGTGCGCATCGGCTGGGCGCTCGGTCACCTCCGGGCGGACCGGACGGAGTTCGCGACCGTCCCGATCCGGCTCTTCGACCACCGTGTGCCCGGTGTGGGCTCCACCCTGGTGTGGGACGAGGCCCGCTCCGCCGCGTTGTGGAGCGCGCTGGGCGCGGACCGCCCGATCACGGGCGACGCCCGTATCCAGCCCGTCGCCGAGCATCCGGCCCCGACCGACCCCGCCCGGATCGCGGTCCGTGTCGACGACGCCGATGTCGCCGCCGCCCTGCGCGGCAACGGGTTCGTCGTCACCGACACCTCGCCGACCGCACCGCCGCTGCGCCCGCAGGGCCCGCCGGTCATCCGGTACGCCACCGGCCAGGAGGAGAACGCGGCGACCGTAGCGGCCGCGCTGCCCGGCTCCCGCGTGCAGGCGGACCCGGATCTCGACGGCGGCGTCGAGATCGCCGTCGGTTCCCGGCCCGTCCGGGTCGACACCGTCACCTACGACCGCAACGTGGCCGACGGCGCCCCCGTGACCGCCGACCGCCTGCGCTGCACCACCGCCACCGCCACCGCCACCGACCCGGCTCAGGCCGCCACGACCCCTGCGCAAACCGCGGCCACGCGACCGGGCGGCGGCACAGGGCCGGCCGGGCAACGATGAGAGGCCCGGAGGAGCGGACGCAGGATGCATGAGGACGCACCGCTCGAGGACCTGATCAGCAGCGCCGCCCAGGACGCCGGAGGGTGGCTGGGCGCGCTGCCGGTCGCCCTCGTGGCCACCAGCAGCGACGGGATGATCGTGCGCTGGAACCACGCCGCCCAGCAGCTCCTCGGCTACGCCCCGCCGCAGGTGCTGGGGCGGCACATCTCCGATCTCCTCCACCCGGGAGCCGATCGCAGCCTGGGCCGGTCGTTGTGGGAGACGGCCGCCACCGGACGCGGAGTCATGGGGACGGTCACCGCCTGGCACCGCGAGGGACACCCACTGGAGCTGGAGATCTGGGCCTGCCCGGTCCCCGACCGCCGCCACGGCGCGTCGGCGGTCCTGGTCTTCGCGGCGGACGCCCACGCGGCCCGCCGTATCCGGGGGTCCTCGGCCGTCTGGGACGGGCTGTTCGCCCGCTCACCGGTCGGGATCGGGGTCCTCGACACGCAGTTGCGCTTCCTCCAGGTCAACCCGGCCCTCGAAGCGATGAACGGCCTCGCGGAGTCCGCCCACGTGGGGCGGCGGCTGGCCGAGGTGCTGCCCGAGGTGAACGCCGGTGAGATGGAGGCGGCCATGCGCCTCGTCCTGGACACCGGCGAGCCGGTCCTCGACCGCCGCCGGGTCGGCCGGACCCCCGCCGACCCGGAGCACGACCACGTGTGGTCGTGCTCGTACGTGCGCGTGGAGGATCCCGGCGGCCGACCGATCGGCGTGATCGCCTCGCTCCTTGACATCACCTCGCAGCAGCGCGACCACACCGAGGCCGAAGCGGGCCGCCGCCGGCTGGCCCTGCTCAGCGAGGCGAGCTCCCGTATCGGCGCCAGCCTCGACCTGGAGCGCACCGCGCAGGAACTCGCCGACCTTGCCGTCCCGCACCTCGCCCGCGCCGTCACCGTCGACGTGCTCGACTCCCTGGCCCGGGGCAACGAGCCGGGCCAGGGACTGGCCGGGGGCGTCGCCCTGCGCCGTCTGGGCAAGGCGCCGTTGACCGGTTCCGAGGTCACTCAGGTCCTGGCGCCCCTGGGCAGAACCCTCATCTTCCCCTCGGCGGCCCCCTACACCCAGGCGCTCGCGGCCCGCCAGCCGTTCCTGATCTCCCACCTCGACGAGGAGGCCGTCGCCTCGGCCGCCCGCCACTCCGCCAAGCCCGCCCAGCTGCTGCGGATGGGCGTCCACTCGTTCATGATGATCCCGCTCATCGCCCGCGACATGGTGCTCGGCGTCGCCACCTTCTACCGCACCGCGCCCGCGGGCCCGTTCGGATCCGACGACGTGACCCTCGCCGGTGAACTCGCGGCCCGCGCGGCCATCAGCATCGACAACGCGCGCCTCTACCACCACGAGCACGAGACCGCGGTGGTCCTCCAGCGCAGCATGCTGCCCCAGCACGTCACCCCGCCGCCGGGTATCGAGATCGCCCACCGCTACCTGCCGGCCAGTGACATCAACGAGGTCGGGGGCGACTGGTACGACGTCCTTCCGCTGTCCGGCGGCAGAGCGGCCCTCATCATCGGGGACGTCATGGGCCACGGCATCGCGGCCGCCGCCGTCATGGGACGCCTCGCCGCGACCGTACGTGCGCTCGCCCGCCTCGACATGCCGCCCACGGCCCTGCTCCACCAGCTCGAAGCCACCCTCGCCGACCTGTCCGACCCGATGCTCGCGACCTTCCTGTACGTGGTCTGCGACCCTGCCACCGGCCACTGCACGGTCACCCGCGCCGGACACCCGCCCCCGGCCGTGGCCCAACCCGACGGCACCGTCTACCTCGTCAAGACCCCGCCGGGCGTCCCGCTGGGCGTCGGCGGCATCTCCTTCACCACCACCGATATCTCCCTGCCGCCCGGCAGCCTGCTCGTCCTCTACACCGACGGCCTCATCGAGGCGCGCAGCCGCGACATCGACGAACGCCTGGGCGAGCTCACCGGCCTGCTCTCCGCCCCCCAGCAATCGCTCGACCACCTCTGCGACACCCTCATCGCCCACCTGGTCCCCGCATCGGCCGACGACGACATCGCCCTCTTGGCGGCCCGCATCGGCACGCCCACCCATCAACCACCCCCGTAGACCGCCCCATCCCGCCCGGAGCCCGGGCCTTCGCCACCGACCCGGAGCATGACGACCTCCGCGGCAGGCGGTGTGTGAAGGACCTGACGCTTCGGGCCGTCCGGGGTGTCGGCGGTGCGGAGATGGAGGTCGAGTTCCGGCACAACTGCTGGAAGCACGACCGGGACCGGGTCATACGCCAAGCAGGGACGAGCGAGCACTGGCCGCGGTGCCTGGCACGGCCCTGGCCCCTATGAGGCGGCGCGGCGGATTGCGGTCAGGGTGCGGGAGACGTCCTCGTCGGTCGTCGACCAGTTGCTCACCGAGATGCGCATGACGCGGCGGCCGTGCCAGGTGGAGCCGCTGATCCAGGCCGTGCCCTCGTCGAGGAGCCGGGCGAGGACCCGGTCGGTGCGCTCGTCGTCGCCGAATTCCGCGCAGACCTGGGTGAACACCACGTCGTTCAGGACGGTCGCGCCGTCGATGGCCCGGATGCCGGTGGCGAAGGTACCGGCGTGTCGGCACAGCCGGTCGACCAGGTCGGCCGAGCCCGAGCGGCCGAGGGATCTGAGGGCGGCCCATACGGTGAAGGCCCGCCCGCGACGGGAGAGTTCGGGGACCTTGTCGACGGGGTCGCCGTGTTCGTGCTGGATGAGGTACTCGCCGAGAAGGCCCATCGCGGAGCGGAGCGCGGAGGGGTCGCGGACGATGGCGAGGCCGCAGTCGTAGGGGACGTTCAGGGTCTTGTGGGCGTCCGTGGCCCAGGAGTCCGCCTGTGCGCAGTCCTCGGCGAGGTGGGCGTGGGCCGGGGAGGCGGCCGCCCACAGGCCGAAGGCCCCGTCCACGTGCACCCAGGCGCCGGCCTCGCGGGCGGCCCGGATCGCCTCGGGGAAGGGGTCGAAGGCGCCGGAGTGGATGTCGCCGGCCTGGAGGATCACGATCGTGGGAGCGGGTTCGAGCCCGAGGCCGGGGCCGCGGCCGGGACCGGGGCCGGGGCCCGCCAGGGCGCGTCCCAGGGCCTCGGGGTCCATGCGTCCCTGGCCGTCCGCCCGTACGAGTTCGGGCCGGCCGAGACCGAGGTAGCGCAGAGCCAGGTCGATGGCCATGTGACGGTCCTGGCCCGCGATGACGCGTACAGGCGGCCCACCGGCGAGTCCGTCGTGGGCGACGTTCCAGCCGGCGCCCCGCAGCACCGCGTCGCGCGCGGCGGTGAGGCAGGTGAAGTTCGCCATGGTGGCGCCGGTGGTGAAGCCGACGGCGCTGTCGGGCGGCAGGCCGAGCAGGTCCAGCAGCCAGGCGCCGGCGATCTCCTCCGCCGCCGTGTACGCGGGTGACACCGCCCGCATCACGCAGTTCTGGTCCCAGGCACTGACCAGCCAGTCCGCGGCGAGCGCGGCCGGTTCGGTGCCGCCGACCACGAATCCGTAGAAGCGGCCGCTGGGAAAGGCGGTGAGCCCCGGCTCACAGGCCGTGGCCAGCAGGTCGACGACGTCGGCGGGCGGGCTCGGCGCGTCGGGCAGCTCGGCGCCGAGCGCGCGCACGATCTCGTCGACCGATGCACGGGCGGGTACCGGGCGGTCGGACAGGCTGGCCAGCCAGCGGACGGCGTGGCTGTGCGCCTGTCGGAGCGCCGCCTCGCGCTCGTCCATACCTCGGACTATGGGACAGGGTCCGCCCGCCCGCAAGCGGTCAGTGGATGACGCTGAAGCTGCGCCAGGGCAGGCTCACCGGGGCCGTCACGTTGCTGAGGGTCGTCGCCACGTAGATTCCGTCGGCCTTTTCGGTCTTCTGGCAGTTCGCCGTCCGGTACAGCACCACGTCGACGAGCGTGTTGTTCTCGACGTGCGTGGCCCCCTCCGGGATGCCGATCTTGTGGCAGCCGACGACGAGCGTGTTGGAGTAGCTCACCTCGACCGGCGAGTCGTGTCCGCGGAAGCTCAGCATGCCGACGGTGCTGCGGCCCAGGCCCGAGCAGGCGCTGGCGGTCAGCAGCAGTGCTGCGGTGCCCACGGTGATGCTGATACGTCGGCTGTGGGACATGGGCTCGGTCCTCGTCTGTGCGGGGGTGACGGTCCTTGTCCACAGCCTGACCCGGCGGGGCGCGGGCGGCCTCCGCTGCTCCGCCGACCGGATGAACGGCTACAGGCTCAGGGCGTCCTCCGCGTTGTTCATCCAGGCGGTCACGGAGTTCTTGTCGGGCGCGACGTTCAGGCCGGGGGTCGAGGCGGCGAGCGGTGCCTGCTTCAGGTCGGACTCGGTGTTCATCGTCAGCGCGATCGAGTTGACGGTCTTGCCCTTGCCGTCCTTCACGCCGCCCATGAGCCCGGCGTAGGCCGACTGGCCCGGCTCCAGCCTGATCGCGTCCTCGATGCCGGGGGCGGCGCCGCGCTCGGTGGCCTGACCGTCCAGGTCGCCGAAGGTGACGACGGGGTGTCCCAGCGCCCGGCACGCCTTGGTGCCCTTGTTCGTGATCTTCAGCAGGTAGCTGCTGGTCGTGGGTTCGGCCAAGGACGCGGTGAACGTCACGTCGAAGGTGCTGCACGGGAAGACATCGAAGTCGGGGTCGGTCGAGCCGGGCTTCGGCGACTTGGACGAGGCCGCGGACTTCGACGGCGAAGCGGAAGCGGACTTCGAGGAGCTCGTGCTCGGGCTCGCGCTCGAGGAGGCGGAGGCGCTCGAGGAGGCGGACGTGCCGGGGCTCGCGCTCGACGTCCCGCCCCCGCCCGCCGCGCCGTCCTCGGTGGGCCCACAGGCCGTCAGGGCCAGTGCGGACACGGCGGCGAGGGCGATGGCGGCCTTGAGTGCAGTGCTCATGATGGTGGTCCCCCTGGGGAGAAGCGCGGAACGCGCCGGTTTGGGCCTGGCTGGGTGAGCACCAGCGTCCCGCAGAAGCTTCACAGCTTGGTGACGGTGTGTTTCCGACTCGACCACGGTCGGGGCCGGCGCCCCCGGGCACACCACGGCCTACCATCTGGGTCCATGGGGAGATCCGAGGAGAACGGCCGTGCCGACGCATGGCGCGTCACGGTGCGGGAGCACGAGCGCAGGTCGGGTCCGCCGCCCCAGGGGCCGGCCCGTTCCGGCGGCCGGCCGCTCGCCCGGCGGCAGGATCTGCGCATCCACGGCACCACCGGAAAGATCAGCTGCGTTGACGACTCCGGCCGCACCCGCTGGACCTCCTCCTGTTCCGGCCGCCCCAACGCCGCGCACATTTCCGGCGGCCGGGTCCTGGTCACCACGGACTCCCTCGCCTACACGCCGTGGGGCAACCTCGGCCCGGCCCTGCTGCTCGACCTTGCGGACGGCAGCCTGATCACCGAACTGCGCGGCGAACGCGGCGCGGCCCTGGGCGGCGGCCGGTTCGTACTCGGCCTGGCGGGCTACGACGCCTTCGACACGTGGGCGTACGACCGCGACGGCACCCTGTACGACTCCTGGCGCAGCTACGGCCACTACGTCGTCGGGACCGGCGTCCGCGTCGTCGAGACCGACCGCAGCCTCCCCACCGGCAGCCGGGTGGTCCGGCTGCTGCCCGGCGGCGCCGTGGAGCGCGGACCGTTGCTGACCGATCCGCAGACCCCGCGGCCGCTGGTGCTCGCGGACGGCACGATCCTGGTGCTCGACGCCGGTGTACTGCGCGCCGTCGGCCGCCGGCTGGAGGACACGGTCCTCGCCGAGCTGCTGCCGATCGACCCCGAGGAGGCCTGGCGCTTCCACGGCGCGCTCGGGCGCAGCGGCGACGAACTCACCGTGACCCTCACCGAACGAGACCCCGACCGGCCCGGCCGGGGCGACGAGCACACCTTGCGGACCTGGACGCTCGACCTCCACCGGGGCGGTTGAGCCCCGGCCTTGCCCTTGCCCTTGCCCTTGCCCTTGCCCTTGCCCTTGCCCTTGCCCTTGCCCTTGCCCTTGCCCTTGCCCTTGCGCTTGCCCGCAAGCCGACCCCGGCCGGGGTCGGGTCAGTTCGCCACGACAGTGAGCACGGCCGAGACAACGGTGACCGCGGACGCGGCCACCATCCAGTTCCGGGCCCGGCCCGTCAGGACCGGGATCCCGTCGGGGTCGGCCTCCTCCGACTCGTCCTCCGGCTCCCGCCGGCGCGGGCACGACCCGCAGGCCGGATCGTGGACCAGTGTGTCGAGCCAGACGACACCGTCGAGCGGCGCCCGAGCGAACAGCATCCCGTCAGATTCCATAACCGGACAACGCCATGATCCGCATCAGGCCACTGCCGACGGCCGGACCGAGGCCCAACCGTTGCCGACCAGCCGATCACACAATGAGGTGAACCGACCGGTTCGGCCGGATCGGGCCGCTGAGATACCGCACCACCAGGACCACCGGGACCACCGCGCTAGCGGCCGCGGCGGTTGTCGTAGACGGTGATGCAGAGCGCCCTCATCGCGGTCTCCGCCCGCTTGGGGTCCGCGCCGTGGTCGATGGCTTCGAGCGCGGCGGCCGCCGAGGTCTGCACCGGGTACGGCAGGCCCTCGTAGGCGGAGATCCGGTAGGCCATCGTGCGGCGGGCCTCCCGCTCGGCTTCGCTCACCCCGTCGGGGGTCAGGGGGAACACGGCCGCCTGGTAGGTCGCGATGCAGACGAGCGCGGCGTCGGCGAGCCCTTCGGCGTAGCCGTCGGCCGGAACGACCTGCCGGTCGGGCTCGAAGAGCGCGAGGACCTGACGGCGCGAGAGGAACGACCCCAGGCCCGCGCCGAGTGCGGCGGCGCCCCCGAAGACCACGGCCATCAGCCGGCCCGACAGGAGCAGTCCGAGGCAGGCGCCGGCGACCGCACCGCACGTGACCAGGACGAAGGTGATCATCAGGTGGATGCGCGCGGCGGGCGGGGACTTCATGGCAGCAGTATGCACAGGACGTCAGGCCCGGCGGTCGGCCGCGTCGAAGCGGGCCAGGGCGAGGGCTCCCGCGTGCAGGGATCCCTCCAGCGCGCGGTACGTCGCCTCGTCCAGGCCGCCCAGCTCCTGCGCGACCTCCTCGGCGGCGTCGCGGGCCATCTCGGCAGCCAGGTCTCCCTGCGGGGTACGGGGCCCGAGCTTGCTGACCGCCGACGCGGCCCGGGCCGGGGTGAGCAGGCCGGTGCCGTGGGCGAGCAGCCAGCCGGGAACCCCGGCCGCGCCTTCGGCGGGGGCCTCGTAGGGGCGCGAGCCGTCGAACCGCTCGTCCTCGGCGAAGGCGGGCTGCTTGAACTTGGCCATGGGTCGATCGGGTGCGCGGGATTCACCGGCGGGCTTGACGACGAGGCCCTCGGCGAGGTTGTCGGGCAGCGCGGGCAGGCCCAGTAGCCCGGGCAGGCGGGTCGGGAACACCGCCGGCAGCTCCTGGAGGCGCGCGAGCGGTCCTTCGGCCAGCAGCGGCACGCAGAGCAGCCCGGCCGCGGTCGCCGCCGCGCGCAGGGTCCGGTCGCCGACCCAGCACGGGCCGTCCTCGTCCGCGACGGTGGCGTCGAAGGGCAGCCAGAGCAGTTCGGGCGCGTACCAGACACCGGTCTGGACGGGCTCCGCCCCGGGTGTCGCGGGTACGTCGGGGTGGGGGTATCGACCGCCCGCGAGTTCGCCGTAGACGGTGACCATCGCGGAGGCCGGGGCTCCGGTCTCCGCGCGCAGTGTCTGTGCGCAGCGGGTCGCGGCGACGGCCAGGGCGGGCCAGATCCGGCCGACGCCGAAGAAGTCGTCCAGCCCGCCGTCCGCGAGGAGTTCGCGCCGTTTGGCGGGGTGGGCGCCCGAAGCGTCGCACACGACGGCGAAATTGGCGCCGTGGATCTTCTCGTGGGCCACCCAGTTCCGCCCGCGGGCCTCACCCAGCCGGGTGTTCGCGGGGATCTTCGGATACGGGGTCCAGGGACGGGGTCGCGGGTGCACCGCACGATGGTAACGAGCGCGTCCGCCAGGACCGTTCAGGGGTGGAAATCACTGGGCCCGCCCGGGCCGGCGCCCTAGCATGACCTCTCGTGCCCACCACTGAAACGATCATCGAGAACGCCCTGGACCGGATCGTCACCGGTTACGTCTTCCCCGAGAAGACCGTCGCCATCGAGGCCGCGATCCGCGGCCGGCTCACCGCGGGTGCCTACGCAGACCTGGACGGGCCGGCGCTCTGCGCGGCGGTGACGGCTCACCTCCAGGAGGTCTGCCCGGACAAGCACCTGCGTCTGCTCTGGACGGACGAGCCGCAGTCGCTGGACCCGGTGGACGAGGACGGCGGGCAGGCCGCGTTCCTGGCACGGCTCCGGTCCGAGAACCAGGGGATCCGGCGGGTCGAGCAGCTGGAAGGGAACATCGGGCTCATAGAGATCCGGCTCATCGCGAGTGCCACCGAGGGTGCGAACGCGATCGGCGCGGCGATGCAGCTGGTCGCCCACAGCTCCGCCCTCGTACTGGACCTGCGGGGCTGCCGAGGTGGGGCCCCGGAGGGGGCCGCGATGTGGTGCAGCTACTTCTTCCCCGACGACCAGGTGCACCTGAACGACATCTACGACCGGAGCTCGGACACCACCCGGCAGTACTGGACGGCCGCGCACCTTCCCGCTCCCCGCTACCTGGACCGGCCGGTCCACATCCTCACCAGCGGGGACACCTTCTCCGGGGGCGAGGACGTGTCGTACACGCTGCAGGCGCGGGGGCGGGCCTCCGTGGTGGGTGAGACGACTCGCGGCGGCGCCCATCCGACGGCCCGGCACGCGGTCGCCGAGCACATTCTCGTGACCGTGCCCACGGCTCGGACGATCAACACCGTCACGGGCGGCAACTGGGAGGGCGTGGGAGTCGCTCCCGATGTCCCGGTCCCCGCGGAGCAGGCACTGGAGACGGCGCTCAAGGCCCTGCGACCCGGCCTCTGACCCCTCGGACACCGCTCGGGCAGCCCTGGTGAGCCCTCGTACGTACCTCGGCCCCCTTGGCCCCTCGGGTCAGAGGGGGTCCACGTCCAGGAAGGCCGCGAACGTCGCCTCGGTGTCGCCGACGGCCCCGGTGGCCCCGGGCAGGGCCAGTTCCGCCCAGATGACCTTGCCCTCGGGCGTGTAGCGGGTGCCCCAGTGCTCGCTGAGCTGCGCGACCAGGAAGAGGCCGCGGCCGCCTTCGTCCGTGGTGGCGGCGTAGCGCAGGTGGGGGGCGGTGCTGCTGCCGTCCCACACCTCACAGGTCAGGTTGTGGTCGTGGAGCAGGCGTACCCGGACGGGCTCGCTGCCGTGCCGCAGGGCGTTGGTGATCAGCTCGCTGAGGATCAGTTCCGTGGCGAACCCGAGGTCGCCGAGGCCCCACTCGTCGAGCTTCTTGGCCGCGGCATTGCGCATGCCGCCGACCGCGCTCGGCCGGAACGGTACGTCCCACTGCGCGACCCGGTCGGGACCCAGCGTCCGGGTCCGTGCGATCAGCAGGGCCACGTCGTCGGTGGGGCGGGGCGGCAGGAGCATGTCGAGCACCGCCCGGCAGCTCTCGTGCGGGTCCCGGTCCGGGTGGCTGAGCGCCACCCTCAGCAGTTCCAGCCCCTCGCTGATGTCCCGGGTCCGCTCCTCGATCAGCCCGTCCGTGTAGAGGACGAGCTGGCTGCCTTCGGCGAGGTCCAGCTCCGCGGTCTCGAAGGGCATGCCGCCCAGCCCCAGCGGGGGTCCGGCCGGCAGCTCGACGATCTCCGTGGTGCCGTCCGGGGCGACGACGAGCGGGGGCAGGTGGCCGGCGCGGGCCATCGTGCAGCGCTGGGACACCGGGTCGTAGATCGCGTACAGGCAGGTCGCGCCCAGTACGCCGCCGTTCACCTCGTCGCCCTCGCCGTCGTGGTCGATGCGCTGTACGAGGTCGTCCAGGCGGGCCAGGATCTCGTCGGGCGGCAGGTCGAGGGAGGAGAAGTTGTGGACGGCCGTGCGGAGCCGCCCCATGGTGGCGGCGGCGTGCAGACCGTGCCCGACGACGTCCCCGACGACCAGAGCGACGCGGGAGCCCGCCAGCGGGATCACGTCGAACCAGTCGCCGCCGACCCCGGACTGCGCGGGCAGGTAGAAGTGCGCCACGTCCATGGCGCTCTGCTCGGGCAGGGCGCGCGGCAGCAGGCTGCGCTGGAGGGTCACGGCGAGTGCGTGCTCCCGGGTGTAGCGGCGGGCGTTGTCCATGCTGACGGCCGCGCGGGCGACGAGTTCCTCGGCCAGCGACAGCTCGTCGTCGTCGAAGGGCTCCTGCTTCTCCGAACGCCAGAAGTTGACCACGCCGAGTACGACGCCCCGGGCCATCAACGGGGCCGCGATGAGCGAGTGGATCCCGTAGTCGAGGATGGCGCGGGCGCGCGGCGGGTCCTGGGCCTGCCAGCCCGGAGCCTCGGCCAGGTCGGGGACCAGCTCGGCGCGGCCGGTGCCGTAGCCGCGGGCCTGGGGGGTGGACGGCAGGAAGTCGATCAGCCGGCCGACGGGGTACAGGGGGTGGTCGGTGCGGATGCCGCTGACCGCGGTGCGCCGCATGTCGGACCCCGCGCGGGGCTCCTCCCCGTCGATGACCTGGTCGGCGAGGTCGACGGTGACGAAGTCCGCGAACCGGGGGACGGCCACGGCGGCGAGCTCCTCGGCCGTGCGCACCACGTCGAGGCTGGTGCCGATGTCGCCGCCCGCGTCGTAGAGCAGTTTGAGGCGCCTGCGGGCGGTGTCCGCCCGGGCGGTCAGGACCTGCATCTCGGTGGAGTCGCGGATGGTGACGGCGGCGCCCTCCGGTCGGCCGCCGGGGTGGGTGGGCCGCTGGTTGACGACGAGCAGCCGGTCCCCGGTCTCCAGGACCTCGTCGGTGGCCTCCCGGCCGGAGAGGAGCAGGTCAGCCATCCGGCGGTCCAGGCCCGGTACGGCCGCGATGTCGCGGCCGTCGGCGTCCTCCGGCAGCCCGAGGAGGCGTTTGGCCTCGTCGTTCGCGAGCAGCAGCCGTCCTTCTCCGTCGGTGATCAGCACCCCCTCGCGGACGGCGTGGAGCACCGCGTCGTGGTGCTCGTACATGCGGGTCATCTCCTGCGTGCCGAGCCCGTGGGTCTGGCGGCGCAGGCGTCTGCTGATCAGCGCCGTGCCCACGGTGGCCAGGGCCAGGCCGGTGGCGATGGCCAGGAGGATGACCGGGAGCTGGCGGTCGACGACGCCGGAGACGTTCTTGACCGTGAGGCCGGCCGATACCAGGGCGACGACCTTGCCGTCGGGCGCCGTGACCGGCACCACCGCCTGGATCTCCTTGCCGAGGGGGCCGTCGACGCTCTCGGTGTGGACCTGGCCGGCCAGCGACGGCTCGATGGTGCCGACGAACCGTTTCCCGATGCGATCGGGCTGGGGATGGCTGTAGCGGATGCCCTTGGTGTCCATCACCACGACGAAGTCCACCCCGGCGGCTTTGCGCGTGGTCTCTGCGAGGGGTTGGAGGACCGCGGACGGGTCGGACGTCTTCAGGGTGTCCTGGAGGCCCAGGGAGTGGGCGAAGGTCTGGGCGACGGATACCGACCGGTTGCGCGCCTCGCGCTCGGTGTCGTGCTTCGACTGGAGGACCAGAGCCAGCAGGGCCCCGGCCGCGAGCAACACCACGATCGCCACCTGGAGGACGAATACCTGTCCGGCGACGCTCTTCTTCCGGTTGCCTAGCAGTGACCGCACCGACGTGCCCGGCACGGGTGGCGAGGAATGGTCACGAACCCAGTTGTAGCACTTCCGGGCGCCCATGGCGCCCGGCGTGCACGATACGCGCCCGGATTGTCACGCCTGGTCCCTCGATGGCATCAGTCGGCGTGGCGCTCGGCCGCCGTCTGGACGCCGTTCGCGGGCGTGCCGGACGGATTCGGTGCGGGCTGCGGTGTGGCGCCGGGAGTGGCGCCCGCAGTCGCCTCCGGGGTGCCTTCCACAGCTCCCTCCGGGGTGCAGGTGACCTCGTCGCGGGGCGTGTAGTGGGTCTTGAAGTCCTCGCGCCGGACTTCCTTGCCCCCTTGGACGAAGACCCGCCCGACGGTGACGTCGAAGCCCTCCAGCGGGGTCTGGACCTCGCACGTCTCGCCGCTGCCCGTGCGCTTGCCGGGCGGCGTGATCTCGGTGCGCGGCCCCTTGGTCGCGCGTATCTCGTCGTACTTCTTCGTACCGAGGAGGGAGATCGTCAGCGAGGTGTCGGTGGACTGGGCCTGGACGTAGAGCGGGTGACCGGAGTCGTTGATCCAGCGCAGGTCGAGGGTGCCCCAGGCGACGGTCGCCTCCCGGCCCTCGGGGTAGCGCTCGATGTAGAAGGAGTGCGCGCCGTGCTCGACGGGCCTCAGGCCCGCGAAGAACATCGCGTTGTACATGGTCGTGGCGACCGCCGACACACCGCCGCCGGGCGACTTCACGTACTGGCCGTCATTGATCATGATGCCGTCGACGAAGCCGTTCTCGGGCGTGCGCTCACCCACGGTGCGGTTGAAGCTCCACTCCTCGCCGGGCATGACGACGGAGCCGTTGATGAGCTCCACGGCGCGGCCGATGTTGGTGGTGCGGTACGGGGCGGCCGGGAAGTCCACGGTGAAGGAGGAGACCTTCTCCTTGATGCCGAGGCGCCGCGCCTTGTCGCTGGTGAAGTCCGGCTCGACGGCCGTGGTGGCGACCTCACCGCTGCGGGCCGCGCCCGTGCGGGTCAGCAGCGCCAGCACGGCTCGGCCGAGCGCCTCCTGGGTGACCTGTACTCCCTCACGGCCCAGGTCCGCGATCACCACTCGGCCGTCCGCCCCGAGGCGGGGCGCGGCGTCGCGCGGCGGGTGGGTGACCTCGTCGATCGGCCGCGCCACCGCGGGATCGGCGAGCAGGCTCTTGGAGTCGAGGGCGGGCACGAGGCGGCCCTTTCCGTCGGCTCGCATCTTCAGGTGCTCACCGAGGACGGCCGGGGCTATGGACATGCGCTTCCCGGCGACCGTGAGCTCGACGGGCGCGGACATGGCGGGCTCGGCGAACTGGCGCATGGCCCGTCCGGTCTCCTCGGCGCCGACCCGCGGCTCGGTGCGCGTCACCGGCAGGACGACTGGGCCGGCGGCGGGCCGCAGATAGGCCTCGCGGAGAGTGCCGAGGGCCCCCTCCTCGACGAGGTCGACGCCGGCGAGCGGCGCGACCGCCTTCGCCGCCCCCTTCTCGAACGCGATCACGCCGTCACGGACCTGCTGCCCGGTGGTCCTGCCGAGGCGGTCGACCGCGGCCCGGGCGGTCTGCTCGTTCATGCGGATCACGGGCGCCAGGTCCCGGTCGGCGGAGGTGAAGAGGCCGCCGATGACGGTGGCCGGGCCGTACCCGGTCCGTACGGCGCGGTCGAGGGTCGCTTCGGTGTCGAGCGAGAGCCCGAGCGCGGCGGGATCGGCCTTCTCCACCCGGTCGCCGATCTTCATCGCGATCGGCGCCGCGGCGGTGGGCCCGAGCTCGCGGGTCAGTGCCTGGCGGGCCTCGGCGCGGCTCATGCCGCCGATGTCCACGCCCAGGACCCGCGTGCCCTGGGCAATGTCGCCACCGACCGCGAAGGCGGTTCCGTAGAGGCCGCCCAGACCCAGCACGACGGCCCCGCCGGCCACCACGGGCAGAGCGATCCGTCGGTTGCCCACCCAGCTGCGCACGCGTCCCATATCTCTCCCGTGGCGCCGACCGGTCTCCCGGGCGACGCGGGCCGCAATGGCAGCCATATACGACAATTACGGGAAGTAATGATCCTTGCCACGCGTCCGATTTGGGGATGAATGTAATAGTTATCACGAATCTCACTGCCCGTGCATCTTCCGCTTACCGTCCGTACCGTCGGGTCCGCGGGGCAGCAGAAGGAGCAGTACACCTCCACGCCGCAGGCCGGCTCCGGTAGCACCCCGTCGACCCCGGTCACCGCCCCGGTCGACCCGACGGCGCCGGCGGCAGGGGGCGGCAGCCCCTCGGGGGCGTCCCCCGCACAGCCGCCCGCCCAGGGCCCGGCACAGGGCGCTACGGACGGCGCCGCGGCCGCGGCCGCGGCAGGCGGAACCGGCCCCGGGTCCGGCCCGGCCCCCGGCGGCGGGGCGCAGCCCGGCGCGGGCAGCGCCGGGAACTCCGGCAACCCGGCGAACGCGGGCGGCGCCGGCGGTACCCGCCCATCGAGCGGCGGGACGTCCGCGGCCCCCACCACCCCGGCACCTCCGGCGCCTCCCGCCTCCGGTACCTTCCGCTTCCGCAACGGCAACAACAGCAAGTGCATCACGCAGGTCTTCGGTTCCTCGGACTTCGGCGACTGCGCGGACGCGAGCTCCCGGTGGACCGTGCAGGGCAGGTCGGACGGCAGCTTCAAGCTCGTCAACCAGCAGAGCGGCAGCTGCCTGTACGCCAACATGCTGGGCCAGGCGGTCTTCGTCGGCGACTGCTCCCAGGACACCGCCCGCGTGTGGCGCACGGGGTCGGGCGGCAGCCTCCGCAACGACTACAACGGGGGCTGCCTCGACCTGGGCATGAGCAGCGGCCTGGTGACCAAGTCCTGCGGCGGGGAGGCCTCACAGCGCTGGACGAGGCAGAGCTGAGGCACGGCCGCGTCAGGGCCGGGCCGGCTCCCCCCTCGTCCGGCGCACCCCGCCGCCCCCGTACCTACGCCGGCGCCTTGCCGCGGCCGCCCTTGGGCCCGCCGTTCGTCGGCGGGTATCCGGGCCTCGCCGGTATCGACGGCCCCGTTCCCGGTGACGGCACCGGCAGCGGCGGGAGCGCCGGCTCGTGCAGCCAGGCCGCGAACAGGTCATCCAGCGGCTCGGACGCGTAGCGGGCCACGTGGTGGGTGAAGCCGGTCGTGGACACCACGGCGTGGCGGTGGACCGTGGGCCAGTCCCGCAGCATCCGGAAGAACGCGCTGTCGCCGAGCGCGCAGCGGATCGCGTGCACCGCAAGGCCCCCGCGCTGGTACAGGCGGTCATCGAACATCAGCTTGCGGCCGGGGTCGGCCAGCCGCAGGTCCTGCGGCTGCGCGGCCAGCAGCCGGTGCGCGCCGGTCGCGAGCTCGTGCGCGGTGCGGCCGCCGGAGCGCTCCGACCAGAGCCATTCGGCGTACTTCGCGAAGCCCTCGTTCAGCCAGATGTGCCGCCAGTCGGCGATGGTCACGCTGTTGCCGAACCACTGGTGCGCGAGCTCGTGGGCGATGAGGCGCTCCGAGCCCCGTACGCCGTCCACGTGGTTGGCCCCGAAGGTGGACAGCCCCTGGGCCTCCACGGGCACATCCAGCTCCTCGTCGGCGACGACCACCGCGTACTCGCCGAAGGGGTACGGCCCGAAGAGTTCCTCGAACAGCCTCATCATGGCGGGCTGCCGGGCGAAGTCGCGGGAGAACCGCGGCAGCAGGTGCGCCGGTACGTGGGCGCTCTGCGTGACTCCCCCGAGCCCGGGGTCGCCGAGGAGCACCGTCTGGTACATGCCGATGGACAGCCCGACCAGGTAGCTGGAGGTCGGGGCGGACTGCTCGTAGACCCAGGTCGTCGTGCTGGCTTTCGTCGTGCGGGTGAGCAGCCGGCCGCCGGCCACGACCGTGTAGGGGGACGGTGTGTTGACCGAGATCTGGTACGAGGCCTTGTCCGCCGGCCGGTCGTTGCAGGGGTACCAGGACGGCGCGCCGACGGGCTGGCTGGCGACCAGGGCTCCGTCGGTCAGCTCCTCCCAGCCGAGGCCGCCCCACGGGCTGCGCACGGGCTTGGGGTTGCCCGCCCAGTGCACCTCCACCGTGAAGGCGGACCCGCCGGACAGCGGCTTGGCGGGCCGGATACGGAGTTTGCCGCCGCGGTGGGTGTAGTGCGGGGCTCGGCCGTTCACCAGGATCCGGCCTATTTTGAACTCGGCCAGGTTCAGGTGGAACTCGGTGAGCGGAGCCCGCCCGGCGATCGCGCTGATCCGGGCCGTCCCGGCGAGCCGGTTGGGGCCGGGGCGGTAGTCCAGAGCGAGCTCATACCGGTGCGCTCGGTAGCGGGAATCGCCATTCGCCGGGAAGTACGGGTCCGATGGCTCTGTTTTCTGGCCGCTCACTGCCGCTTCCGCTCCCTGCGCTGTGCTCGTACGACGTGCTGGTGTACCGGTGTTCCGGTGCTCCCGCTGTTGCCGGCCGCGGCGCGGACGGTCCGGTCAGGACCGCCACGCCTCGATCGGATTGCCCAGCCAGCGAGTGTCGGCGGGGACGGTTTCCCCGGCCATCACGAGGGAGGCGGGGCCCAGGGTGCTGCGGGCCCCCACCGTGCTCCCGGGCAGGACGATTCCGCCCGGGCCCAGGGTGGCGCCCTCACGGAGCACCACAGTATCCGTCCTCAAGATCCGGTCGTGGAAGAGGTGTGTCTGCAACACACAGCCGCGGTTCACGCTGACCCCGTCGCCCAGCACCACCAGGTCCGTCTCGGGCAGCCAGTAGCTCTCGCACCACACTCCCCGGCCGATCCGGCCCCCGAGCGCGCGCAGCCACAGGGCCAGCACCGGAGTACCGGGCACGGATCCGGCCAGCCAGGGCACGGCCAGCACCTCGACGAAGGTGTCGGCCAGCTCGTTGCGCCAGACGAAGCCGCTCCACAGCGGGTGCTCGCCCGTACGGTGCCGGCCGACGAGCAGCCATTTGGCGCTCACCGCGACCGCGCAGGCGGCGAGTCCGGCGGCGAGCAGGACCGCTCCGGAGAGCAACGCGGCGCCCCAGATGCCCAGGCCGCTCCGGGTGATCAGCGCGCAGAGCGCCGCCACGGTGAGCACGGCCAGGGCCGCCGAGCAGAAGACGGGGAGGATCCGGCACAGCTCGACCAGGCCGCGTGCCCACAGCAGCCGGGCGGGCGGCTCGTAGGTCCGGCTCTGGTCGGCGTCCGCGGTGGACCGGGGCAGCCTGACCGGCGGAAGTCCCAGGTAGGAGCTGCCCTTCTTGGCCTTCTTCGGAGTGGCGGACAGGACGCCGACCAGCCCGTCGTCCGGCACGCTCCGGCCCGGGGCGGTCATGCCGGAGTTGCCGAGGAAGGCACGCCGGCCGATCTCGGAGTGTCCGATCCGGACCCAGCCGCCACCCAGCTCATAGGGGGCGGTCAGGGTGTCGTCGGCGAGGAAGGCGCCCTCGCCGACGGTGGTCAGGCTCGGCAGCGCGAGCACGGTGGACACCTCGGCGCCGCGGCCGATCTTCATACCGAGCAGCCGCAGCCACACGGGCGTGATGAGCCCGGCGTACAGCGGGAAGAGCGTCTCGCGGGACAGGTCCATCAGCTGGGTGACGGTCCACGCCTGCCAGCCGACCCTGCTGTGCGTCGGATGGGTTCCGGTCCGCAGCCCGAGGCTGAGCAGGCGTACGGAGACCAGCAGGAGGGCCGCGTAGGCGAATCCGAAGGCGAGCGCCCCGGGCACCACGGCGAGCAGCGCTCCGCGCAGGGCTTCGGCGAGTCCGGCGTCGGCGGGCACGAACCGGCTCACCACGAGCAGGGCGGGCACGGCGGCGAGCACGGGAAGGGCCGTGAGGCCGAAGCCGGCCGCCCCGTACGCCGCCCGCCAGGGGAGGCCGCGCGGCGGGCGTTCCTTGGGCCAGTTGCGCTTGGCCTTGCCGAGCTTGCCTGCGGGTGCGCCGGCCCAGCGCTGGCCGGTGGGGATCTGTCCGACCACGGCGGAGCCGGGGGCCACTTCGGCCCGCTTTCCGACCCGCGCGCCGGGGAAGAGGATGCTGCGGGTGCCGACCACCGCGCCCGCGCCGACCTTGATCGCGCCGATCTCCAGGTGGTCCCCGTCCAGCCAGTGGCCCGTGAGGTCCACCTCGGACTCGACGGCGCAGCCGCGGCCGAGTTTGAGCATACCGGTGACCGGGGGCAGGGAGTGCAGGTCGACCTCGGGGCCGATCTTGGCGCCGAGGGCCCGCCCGTAGCGTTCCAGCCAGGACCCGGTGAGGGAGGTGGCGCCGACGCACTCGGCCAGTCGCTCGGCCGTCCACAGCCGCAGGTGCACGCTGCCGCCGCGCGGGTGGCGTCCGGCCCGCACGCCCCGGAGCAGGAGGCGTGCGCCGCCGGCCGCGATCGCGAGCCGGCCCGGCGGGCTGAACAGCAGCAGCGCACCGGCGGCGACGAGCCACCACGAGGCGCTCGGCGCCCACGGGAAGGGCCCGAACCAGTGCAGTACGTTGCCCAGGGCCAGCACGGCGACCGTCCAGCGCAGGCCCGCCAGAGTGAACAGCGGGAGCAGCAGCAGCGACTGCACCACCTGGGAGCGCAGCGGAACGGGTGCGACGGTCCGGGCCGCGCCGTCGCCCTGCGCGGACTTCTCCAGGTGCCGGGCCAGCTTGCGCAGGGTGGGCTGCTGGTAGATGTCGAGGACGGCGGCGCTCGGGTAGCGGGTGCGCAGCCGGGTGGTGAGCTGGGCCGCGGCGAGGCTGCCGCCGCCGATCGCGAAGAAGTCGTCGGCGGCGCTGGTGACGCTCACGCCGAGGGTCTCGCTCCACTGCTCGGCGAGCCAGGCCTCGGTCCCGTAGAGCTGCTCGCTGGGGCCTGAGGTCTCCAGGTCGGGCAGCGGCCAGGGCAGTGCGGCCCGGTCGACCTTGCCGGAGGTGCGGGTGGGCAGCTCGTCGACGGGCGCGAGCAGGGGCACGAGGGCGGCGGGCAGCTCGGCGCGCAGCCGGGTCACCGCGGCCGCGTGGTCCCAGCCGTCCTGGGTGACGAGGTAGCCGACGAGCAGCTGGTTGCCGCTGCGTGCGGTGCGTACGGCGGCGGCCGCGCCCGCGACGCCGGGCAGGGCCTGCAGCGCCGCGTCCACCTCGCCCAGCTCGATCCGGCGGCCGCCGAGCTTGATCTGCTCGTCGGCGCGGCCGAGGAAGATCAGGCCTTCCGGTTCGGCGCGTACGAGGTCGCCGCTGCGGTAGGCGCGCTGCCAGCCGAGGGATTCGAGCGGGGCGTACTTCTCGGCGTCCTTGTCGGGGTCGAGGTAGCGGGCGAGGCCCACGCCGCCGATCACGAGCTGGCCGCTGCCGCCCATGGGCACCGGTTCCCCGGACTCGTCGACGACGGCCAGTTCCCAGCCGTTCAGCGGGAGGCCGATCCGGATCGGCTCCGCGCCGGTCAGCAGGGCGGCGCAGGCGACGACGGTGGCCTCGGTGGGGCCGTAGGTGTTCCAGACCTCGCGTCCCTCGGTGACCAGGCGCTGGGTGAGCTCGGGTGGGCAGGCCTCGCCGCCGAAGATCAGCAGCCGGACCTCGTTGAGCGCTTCGGGCTCCCAGAGCGCGGCCAGGGTCGGCACGGTGGAGACCACGGTGATCTCCTGGTCCACGAGCCAGGGGCCGAGGTCGGCGCCGCTGCGCACCTGGGAGCGGGGGACGGGCACGAGGCAGGCGCCGTAGCGCCAGGCCAGCCACATCTCCTCGCAGGAGGCGTCGAAGGCGACGGACAGTCCGGCCATGACGCGGTCGCCGGGGCCGATCGGCTCCTCGGCGAGGAACAGCGCGGCCTCGGCGTCCACGAAGGCGGCGGCGCTGCGGTGGCTGACGGCGACGCCCTTGGGCCTGCCGGTCGAGCCGGAGGTGAAGATGATCCACGCGTCGTGCTCGGGGCCGGGCCGCGAGGCGGCCGCGCGGGCACCGGGCTCCGCGGCCAGGCCGGAGAGGATGCGCTGTCCGCCGCCGAGCACCGCCCGCACCCCGGCCTCGCCGAAGACCAGGTCGGCGCGCTCGTCCGGGTCCTCGGCATCCACCGGTACGTAGGCGGCGCCCGCGGCGAGCACGGCGAGGATGGCGACGTACAGCTCGTTGGTCCCGGACGGCACGCGTACGCCGACCCGGTCGCCGAGGCCCACTCCGGCGTCCGCGAGGGCCCGCCGCCGGCGCTCGACCTCGGTGGCCAGCGCGCGGTAGGTCAATCGGGTGGTGCCGTCGTCGAGGGCGAGCTCTTCGGGGTACTCCCGTACGGTGGCCTCGAAGATGTCGACGAGGGTGCGGGTGGGGGCGGCCGGCCCGGCGGTGAAGCGGGCGTACTTGCCCGGCTCCTCCTGCATCTCCCCGTCGTCGAGCAGAGTGAGTTCACTGCGCTCAGGTGTGACTGCCATCGGCCCTCACGTCTCGTTCCCGGCAAGGTCCGGGTCGCCGGCGGAGCCCGGGTCTGCCCAGGTTGTTCCGGCTCAGCGCCAAACAACCCACCAGTCTAGTGCGCCATCAAGGGTTTTCTTGTTGAAGCCTTGCGCGTGGCTGGGAAAGGACGGTAATGAGGCCGCGGATCGCGGGGCCGTCACGGGCGGTCGCGGGCCGTCCCGGCGACCGGGGGCGGCGCGGCTTCGACAGCTTCGGCGGGGCCCTGGGTTACGCGCAGTCCGGGCACACGCCGCGGTAGGTGACCTCGACCCCGGACACCGTGAAGCCGAAGCGCTCGCCCACCGGGAGGCCGGTCAGCGGGTCGCCGGTCGGGTGGACGTCGCGGATGACACCGCAGGCGGAGCACACCAGGTGCTGGTGCGGGTGGTGCGCGTTGGGGTCGTAGCGCTTCGCCCGGCCGTCGGTGGTGACCTCCGCGACCTCGCCGAGGGCGACCAGCTCGCCCAGTGCGTTGTAGACGGTCGCCCGGGAGATCTCCGGCAGCCGCTGCACCGCGCGGGCGTGCACCTCGTCCGCCGTGAGGTGCACGTGGTCGCCGTCGAGTACCTCCGCGACCACCCGCCGCTGCGACGTCATCCGCCAGCCACGACCGCGCAAACGCTCCAGCAGGTCACTCATATCGGCCCACCATTTCAGGTTCGACGGGGTGCCCCGAAGTATGTCGACGGACATCCGGGATCCGATCGAATGTGGACCTGGTGTCCTTCTTGACTTGGACTCTGTCCATCGTAGGATCGGATTCGTAGATAGCCAAGAGACAGGACGACCCCAGAGCGGCAGGTGACGAGGACGTGACCGACCACCACCAGGCAGCCGCGCGGTGCAGACACGCGCACACCGGCCGCCGGCGTCCCCCTGCTCGCAACCGTCCAGGACGGTGACCCTCGACCTCGTGACCCTCGGCCTCGTGACCCTCGACCTCGTGGCGATCGACGGGGGCGATCGACGAGGCCGAGCCCTTGCACGTGGGGCCCTGCGCCCCGGCTGCTCCATCGCATTCAGCCGCATTCAGTTCCTGAACACCGTGATCCGCCTGGTACGGAAGGATTCCCATGTCTGAGAACCATGATGCAATCGTCACGGACTCCAAGTCGGAGGGCGCGGGGGGCTGTCCCGTCGCCCACGGGCGCGCCCCGCACCCGACTCAGGGCGGTGGAAACCGCCAGTGGTGGCCCGAACGGCTCAATCTGAAGATCCTGGCCAAGAACCCCGCTGTGGCCAATCCGCTCGGCGAGGAGTTCGACTACGCCGCGGCGTTCCAGACCCTCGACCTCCCCGCCGTGAAGCGGGACATCGCGCAGGTGCTGACCACCTCGCAGGACTGGTGGCCCGCCGACTTCGGCCACTACGGCCCCTTCATGATCCGGATGGCCTGGCACAGCGCCGGCACCTACCGGATCAGCGACGGCCGCGGCGGCGCGGGAGCCGGCCAGCAGCGATTCGCCCCGCTCAACAGCTGGCCGGACAACGGCAACCTCGACAAGGCCCGCCGGCTGCTGTGGCCGGTGAAGAAGAAGTACGGCAAGAGCCTCTCGTGGGCCGACCTCATGGTCCTCACCGGCAATGTGGCCCTCGAGGCGATGGGCTTCGATACCTTCGGCTTCGGCGGCGGCCGTCCGGACGTCTGGGAGCCCGACGAGGACGTCTACTGGGGCCCCGAGACCACGTGGCTCGACGACGAGCGCTACTCCGGCGACCGCGAGCTGGAGAACCCCCTCGGCGCCGTCCAGATGGGCCTCATCTACGTCAACCCGGAGGGCCCGAACGGCACCCCCGACCCGATCGCCGCGGCCCGCGACATCCGTGAGACGTTCCGCCGGATGGCGATGAACGACGAGGAGACGGTGGCCCTGATCGCGGGCGGCCACACCTTCGGCAAGACCCATGGCGCGGGGCCGGCGGAGAGCGTCGGCGCCGACCCCGAGGCCGCCCCGCTGGAGGCGCAGGGTCTGGGCTGGAGCAACTCCTTCGGGACCGGCAAGGGTGGCGACGCGATCACCAGCGGTCTTGAGGGCATCTGGACCAACACCCCGACCACCTGGGACAACAGCTTCTTCGAGATCCTTTTCGGCTACGAGTGGGAGCTGTTCAAGAGCCCCGCCGGGGCGCACCAGTGGCGGCCGAAGGACGGCGCCGGCGCGGGCACCGTGCCCGATGCCCACGACGCGTCGAAGACCCACGCCCCGACGATGCTCACGACCGACCTGTCCCTGCGGATCGACCCGGCCTACGAGCAGATCTCGCGGCGCTTCCTGGCGAACCCCGCCGAATTCGCCGACGCCTTCGCGCGTGCCTGGTTCAAGCTGACCCACCGTGACATGGGCCCGATCGTGCGCTACCTCGGCCCGGAGGTACCGTCCGAGACGCTGCTGTGGCAGGACCCGGTCCCCGCGGTGACGCACGAGCTCGTCGACGCCGCTGACGTCGCCGCTCTCAAGCGGCAGGTCCTCGACTCGGACCTGTCGGTGTCCCAGCTCGTCTCCGCCGCGTGGGCCTCGGCCTCGTCCTTCCGCGGCAGCGACAAGCGCGGCGGTGCCAACGGCGGACGCATCCGCCTCCAGCCGCAGAGCGGGTGGGAGGTCAACGAGCCCGACCAGCTGGCCGGGGTACTGCGCACCCTGACCGGGATCCAGGAGTCCTTCAACTCCGCCCAGAGCGGCGGCAAGCGGATCTCGCTCGCCGACCTGATCGTGCTGGCCGGTGCGGCCGCCGTCGAACAGGGTGCCGAGGACGCCGGGTTCGTCGTCCAGGTCCCCTTCACCCCGGGCCGCGCGGACGCGACGCAGGAGCAGACGGACGTGGAGTCGTTCGCGGCCCTGGAGCCGGCCGCCGACGGTTTCCGCAACTACCTCGGGAAGGGCAACCGGCTGCCGGCCGAGTACCTGCTGCTCGACCGGGCGAACCTGCTGACTTTGAGCGCCCCCGAGATGACGGTCCTGGTCGGTGGCCTGCGCGTCCTGGGCGCGAACCACCAGCAGACGCCGCTCGGCGTCCTCACCACGACCCCCGGGTCCCTCACCAACGACTTCTTCGTCAACCTGCTCGATCTGGGCACGACGTGGACGGCGACGTCCGGGGACGCGAACGCGTTCGAGGGACGCGACGCGGCCACGGGCCGGGTCAAGTGGACCGGCAGCCGGGCCGACCTCGTCTTCGGCTCGAACTCGGAACTGCGCGCGCTCGCCGAGGTCTACGCGAGCGACGACGCGAAGGAGAAGTTCGTGAAGGACTTCGTCGCGGCCTGGGACAAGGTCATGGACCTCGACCGGTTCGACCTCACCTGATCCTGACGTGACGTGACCTTACGAGACGTGAGGTGAGGTGATGTGATGTCCAGGCAGGCCGGCCCGAACCGGCCTGCCTGGACTGCTGTCCGCAGGGCGCCGGGAAGAGTCCTGGCGCCCTTTCAGCCGGGCAGCTGCTCGACCCTGCTGGTGCCCCTGCCCTCCTGGGACTCCCACGTCCAGCTCTCCTCCAGGCGCAGGCGGCCGTCCGCGAGTTCCCTCAGGACCGAGGTGCAGTGCCCGGACGCGGTCGTGCCGTCGAGGCGGAGCTGCACGTAGCGGAAGTCGAGCGTGTCATCGACCCGGGTGCCGACGAGATGCCCCCTGACCACGTCCCCGCCCCGGTACTCGGCCCAGATTCGGCCGTCCCGCTCGTGGTACTCGAACCGGGTCCGCCGACCGACCTGGCCGGGCGCCTGGTCGGCCACCGGGACGAAGACGAGGCCGTCGAGCGAGCGCGCCACCGATAACTCCTGGGGAAGGGAAGGCGATCCGGGCCACCACCCTAGACGGGGCCCTGTCGACCGGATGCCACGAGGGCCATCTCCCGGTCCACCGCGCCGAGTTCCTCCTCCCGCCCCATGAGCTCCAACTGCTGCCGGTAGCGGTTCAGCGCGCCGATCAGCAGGGTTTCCCTCGTCGGCTCCATGGCGTACATGCGGCGCGCGGCCGCGACCGCCTCGGCCCGCAGGGCCAGTGCGGTCTCGGGCAGGTGGGCGAAGTCCTGGCGGCTGTACTCGTACAACGCGGCGGTCAGCAGCGGCAGATACGCCAGCGGGCTCACCTGGGCGAGCACACGGTAGGCGGCGACCTCGTGGCGGATCGGCAGGATCTGCGATCCGAGGAGGGCGACTCGGGCTCGGAGTACCGCGTCGTGGGTGGCGTGCGCTGAGAAGGTCATGACGGTGATTCTGAAAGCCGCACAGGGGTCTGAACAAGGGCAATTCACTGTGCCCTTGGTCCTACGAAAACCGCCTCTGACCTGTCATGATTGATACGTGTTCACCCCTGTGACCCGCAGCGAGGGTCAGCAGCCGAGGAAGGACAGCCGGACCCGACGCCGCGGGTTGTCCCGGTTGGTGTCCACGAGGGTGACGGACTGCCAGGTTCCGAGCTCCAGCACTCCGTCGACCACCGGCAGCGTCGCGTGGGGCGGGACGATCGCGGGCAGTACGTGGTCCCGCCCGTGCCCGGGCGACCCGTGCCGGTGCCGCCAGCGTCGTCGGCCGGCAGGAGGGACTCCAGGGCCTTCAGGAGGTCGTCGTCACTGCCTACGATGATCACAGGGGGGCGCGTGCTGACGGAGGCGGAGAGCTGACGGAGGCGGAGATCAGGGCCCTGGCGCGGGAGCTCGTCGGGCTCGATGTGGCGGCCGGGGCGCGGTGGGCGGTGGGAGCGGCACTGGAGGCGGTGCGGACGGTCGGCGACGCCCGGACGCTGCCGCAGGACGGTGGGGAACGGGCCGCGCGGGCCGAGTTGTTCCAGGTCGCCGCCTGGATCGCCTTCGACGCCGAGCGGCACGGTGTCTCCCGGCGGCTCCACCTGCGGGCTCTGGGACTGGCCCGGGAGGGCGGAGCTCCCACCCTGGAACCGCTCGTCCTGGCAGTGTTGGCCATGCAGGAGGAGCACCTGAGGCGGCCCCTGACATCCTTGCGGATCGCCTCCTCCGTGCTGGCCCGCGACGGGCTTCCCGGCCGCGTCGCGGCGATCTTCCACGTGCGCGCCGGGCGCGCCCTGGCCCGCATGGGGAACGCGCCGCGGGCCACGCGCGCCCTGCGGACCGCCGCCGAACTGCTCGCCGACCGGCCAACGGACCAGGACCCGGCCTGGGCCTGGTGGTTCGACCGGCACGAACTGGACGGCCACCACGGCCTGGCGCGGGCCGCGCTGGGGGACCTCGACGCGTCCGCCGCCCTCCTCCACGACGCGGCGCGCGCCGGCGGTGACGGCGGCCCCGCCTACCGGGTGCTGTTCGCCGCCGAACTCGCCCGGGTGCAGGCCCGGGCGGGTGACTGGCGCGAGGTCGACACGGCCATGGCCGCCCTGGTGGACGCCGTGCCCGCCGTGGGGTCCGTACGGGCACTGCGGGCCATGGGCGGGGCCACCCGGCTCGTCGAAGGCGGGGGTCGCGTACCGCGCCGTACGCGCGACACCTCCCGCCACCTCGCCCTGGCCCTGCGCGACACCGCTACCGGCGGCGGGTGAGCCAGAGCGGCGGATCCGCGACGGTCTCGCCGCAGCCGTGCACGCGTGCTGGATCTCCTTCATCCGTACCGGAGACCCCAACGGCGGGTCCCTGGCGAACCGGGCCCGCTACGAACGCGCTTCCCGGACCACGATGAGCCTGGACTCGGTCACCGCACGCGTCGACGACCTCGCCGGCCACTGGCGGCGTCTGCGCCGCCCGACGGCCCGGTAGCGCGGCCTACGGCTTCGGCGGCTCCTCGGCCAGGCCGGTGACCTGCTGCACGTGGCGCAGGGCGGGCGGGGCGAGGACATCGTTCAGTTGCTGGAAGATCTGCCGCGCGGCGACCGCGTTCCAGTCGGCGGGGAGCAGTTCGGCGGGCAGTCCGGGGTCGAGGTAGGGCAGGCGGCGCCACTGCGTGAGCATGGGGACGTAGTGGCGGAAGGCCTCGGCGCCGTCGATGGCGGGCTGCCCGGTCAGTCCCGCGGCGACGGGGCCGTAGGTCTCGGTGAACCCGGCGTACTGCTCCTCGATCGCCGGGAAGTCCCACCAGGAGCTGACCGTGCCGGGCAGGTCGCTGAAAGCGGCGTACTCGGCGGCGAACAGGTGCACGTACTCGCTGAGTCCGAGCCGGACGAGCATGTCCCGGGCGTCACCGAGGAGGCGGCCGGGGGCCAGCCACACACCCGGGGCGATGTTCCCGAAGCCCAGCCAGGTCAGCCGGGTGCGCAGCTGGTAGCGGTAGGAGCGCTCGGACTCCGGCACGGAGAAGACGGCCATGGCCCAGCCGTCGCTCAGCCGCGCCGGTTCGAGGCTGCCGAAGATGCGCCGGTCGCCCTCGTCGAAGACGGGTCCCGCGGCCTGGCTGAGCCGGTAGCCGGTGGCGCCCCGGCGCTCCGGTTCGAGGACGCCCTTCTTCTTGAGCCGGGAGATCGCCGAGCGGGCCGCCGGGCCGTCCACGTCCAGCTCGGACATCAGCGTGACCAGGTCGGCGACGGAGATCCAGCCGCCGAGGCGTCGCAGGAACGCCCCGTAGACCGTGTTGATCAACGAGCTGGGCCTGAGGGGACTGTCCGCCATGATCGCCTTCCGTCGTATGCGGTGGCGATCCTACCGACCTGGGCGAACGCGGCGCCGCCCAGGTCACGGTCCCCGGCGGCGGGGTCAGAGGCGGGCGGCCCGCTTCAGTCGGCCCAGGTCCACGAACTTGAAGTCGGTGTCCGTACGGGCCTCCCCGTCGGATCCGGTGGTGGCGGGGGTGTTGTGGCCGTCCTGGACGACGAGCAGGCCGTTCGGGAACTTCTTGCCCAGAGGCGCGGTCGTCACGGCGGCACCGTCGCACTCCTGCGAGCCGTCCGGCGAACCGGGGCCGCCGTCACCGATGCGGAAGCCGCGGACGTACGCGTTCCCGTGCTCGCGGTCGAAGACGGCGAAGGTGTCGTCCCCCTGGCTGGAGGCGAGCAGGTAGCCGCGGCGGCCGGGCTGGCGGGGGTCGCGCCAGATGGTCAGGCCCTCCACGTCCGCGGAGATGTGGCGGCCGCCGAAGCCGGGGTCCGCGCCCGCGTCGCACTCCTCGGTCTCGGGGTTCCAGGTGCCGGGGACGCCGAAGGAGCGGACCTTCTCGATGAGGCGGGCGGGGGAACGCAGGTCGGCGTCGAGCTTCCAGATGCCGATGTCCTCCTGACCGGCGTAGAGGTCACCGGTGTCGGGGTCGACGACCATGCCCTCGATCTGGGGCTCCTCGCCCGGTTCGCCGCACGGCGTCCAGCTCTTGCCGTTCGGCAGAGTGAAGGAGGCGGGCAGCGAGGTGGTGCGGACGGTACGGTAGCCGACCTTCCCCCGGGCGTCGGGGAGGAGTTCGGCCAGGGCCAGGGTGGTGGCGTGGCGCCGGCTGGCGACCGCGTAGGAGCGGCCGCTGCGGCGGTCGGTATAGACGGCCAGGCCGTAGGCGGTCCGCTGTTCGTTGACCTCGTCCTGGCCGGTGGAGAAGACCCGCGGCGCGGCCGCCTCATCGGTGACGTCGACGAGCGGGGCCGTGGGCCGCTTCGGGTCGATCCGGTAGATGCGCAGCTGGTCGCGGCCGCGGTCTGAGACGACGGCCACGTCGTGCCGGCCGTCGGGGAAGCGGAGTCCGGTGATGAGGTCGACGTTGTTGAAGCGTCCGGGCATGTCGCCCTCCCTCGGCGACGCGGGCGCCGGCAGCGACTGCACCTGGCGGCCGTCGAGGTCGTACACGCGCAGGCCGCCCTCCTTGGCGGTGGCGATCACCAGGCTGCGGTCGGGGTCCTTCGCGTTGCGCCAGATCGCCGGGTCGTCGGCGTTCGCGTTGCCACCGGCCTCGTCGTCGAAGAGCGAGGGCGTCTCGACGGAGGCCGACACCCGGGGCAGCGAGGGCGAGGCCGAGGCGTCCCGGTCTCCCTGGGCGTGCGCCGGTACGGCGATCACACCCAGGACCACCATGGCCGCCGCGGCCACGGTCGGGGTCCGCCTGCTCGGGATCACGCGCATCTTGCCTCCTGCTGAGGGGTACGAGGTCCGGCCGGCCGCGGGGTGACCGGGGTCGTCCGGAGCCCTGCGACGGGCCGACCCCACCGTGGGCCACGTTCGGGTGACAACCATGGAGCGAGAATGACGTGCACATGACTGCGTGGTGAAATCCGGCGGCCCCGGGGCCTTCCCGGGCGCTTCCTTAGCGGAACGTTAGATCTGCGTGGCGGACCTTGTCCGGGTACAACGCCCGCCCCATGCTCTGGACACTCCCCGAGCGCCGGGGCAGTTCTCCCGTCCCCCGTCAGGGACTTCCCTCTGGAGCCGCCATGTCCTCGTCCGCCGTCATGCCCGCGTCGCCACCCGCGGACGAGCGCAGGAAGCGCCGACTCGCCCTGGTCGGCGGCTCGCTCGGCAATCTGGTCGAGTGGTACGACTGGTTCGTCTACGCCAGCTTCGCGATCTACTTCGCCGACTCCTTCTTCCCCGGCGACAACCCGACCACGCAGCTGATGAACACGGCGGGGATCTTCGCCGTCGGCTTCCTGATGCGCCCCGTCGGCGGCTGGATCCTGGGCCGCGCCGCCGACCGCCACGGACGCAAGAGCGCCCTCACCCTCACCGTCACCATGATGTCGGTGGCCGCCCTGCTGATCGCCGTCGCCCCGACCTACGGCCAGGCCGGCTACTTCGGCGCCCTGGTGCTGCTGCTCGCGCGGCTGCTCCAGGGAATGAGCATCGGCGGCGAGTACGCGGCCAGCGCCACCTATCTGACCGAGGTATCCGCACGCAACCGGCGCGGCCTGGGCTCGTCCTTCCAGTACGTGTCCATGACCTGCGGCCAGCTGCTCGGTCTGGGCATCCTCATCACGCTCCAGCACACCCTGACCACCGCCCAGTTGGAGAGCTGGGGCTGGCGCCTGCCGTTCGTCCTGGGGGCATTGTTCGCGGTGGTCGTCTTCTGGCTGCGGCGACGGCTCCAGGAGACCGACGCGTTCAAGGAGGAGGCGCAGTCGCCGGAAGCCGGCGGGGACGCCCACGACGACAGCACGCGCGGCACCATCAAGGTCCTGTGGCAGTACCGCCGTCAGGCCGGTCTGGTCATGGCGCTCACCCTCGGCGGCACCGTGGCCTACTACACCTACACCACCTACCTCACCAAGTACCTCATCGGCAGCGCGGGTATGGAGAAGACCACCGCCACGCTCGTCAGCTTCACCGCGCTGACCCTCTTCGCCGTACTGCAGCCCTTCGCCGGCATGCTGTCCGACCGGATCGGCCGCCGGCCCCTGCTGATCACCTTCGCGGTGGGCTGCACGGTGGGCACGTACCCGATCATGACCGCCCTCGGATCGGCGTCGTCGTACTGGTCCGCCCTCGGCCTGTCCCTGCTGGCCCTGGTCACCGTCACCGGCTACACCTCGATCAACGCGGCGGTCAAGGCCGAGCTCTTCCCGACGCGGGTGCGCGCGCTCGGCGTGGCGCTGCCGTACGCGATCGCCAACGCGCTCTTCGGCGGTACGGCGGAGTACGTGGCGCTGTGGTTCAAGAACAGTGGGCACGAAACCATGTTCTTCTGGTACGTCTCCGGGTGCGCGCTGATCTCCCTCGTGACCTACGTCCTCATGCCGGACACCCGCAATGCCGCGCTCAGCCGCGCGGAGGCCGAGGCCGACGGTGGGGGCGGCGACGAGGGCGACCCGGGGCGGTCGGCGGTCGCTCCGGCCGAGGCCGCGCGCTGATCCGTCCCGGTGACCCGGTGCGCCCGCTCCCGTAAGCTGCTGCGCCGGGTCATGGGGATCCGGTGACCCGGGTCCGGTCACAGGCCGCAAGGAAACCGTCTATGCACGCGCTTCTCGTCGAGGACGACGATCGCATGGCCCAGGCACTCGGCACGGCCCTCGCCCTGCGCGGGCACACCGTCCGCCGTGTCGGCCGCGCCCTGGACGCCCTGCGGCACGTCCGTGAGGCCGAATTCGTCCTGCTCGACCTCGGGCTCCCCGACCTCGACGGGCTGGAGCTGCTGCGGAGGCTGCGTACCGTCTGCGCCGCGCCGCTGATCGTGGTGACCGCTCGCTGCGAGGAGCGCGACATCGTGCAGGGGCTGCGGGCGGGCGCCGACGACTACGTGGTCAAGCCGTTCCGCATGGCGGAGCTGATGGCCCGGATCGACTCCGTACGACGCCGGACCGACCCGGCCCCGGGGCGGCCCGACCCCGCGGCGGCCGGCGCCGGGCCCGTGCGCACCGGCGATGTCGCGGTGGACCTGGCGGGCCGGACCGTCACGGTGGCGGGCGCAGAGGTACGCCTGACCCGGCGCGAGTTCGACGTACTCGCCTTCCTGGCCGCCCGCCCCGACGAAGTGCACTCCCGCGAAGTGATCCTGGACCGGATCTGGGGCGACGCCTTCCTGGCGGCCTCCCGTTCGCTGGACGTGCACGTGGCGGGCATCCGCGCCAAGACCGGCCGCTCCGGCCTGGTGCGTACCGTCCGCGGGTTCGGCTACCAGCTCGGCTGCCCGGCGGCGGCGCCCGATGGCGGGGACGGCGAGCGGTGAGACGCCGGCTCCTCGCGGTGCTGATGGTGCTCATGGGAGCAGCGGCCCTGCTGCTCTGCGTCCCCCTGGCGGATGCGTACGCGCGCGGGCGCACCGAGCACCTGCTCCTGCAACGGCGCTCGGAGGCCGTCCGGTTCGCCGATCTCGCCGACCGGATGCGTACCGCCGCCGACCGGGCTGAGCTCTCGGCCGAGATCGGCCGCTACGCCGAGCTGTACGGGGCCGGGGTCGTCGTGGTCGACACCGCGGGAGCGACGGTGGCCCGGGCCGGGACCGGCCCGGCGGCGGAGGCCGCCGACGGCGCGGCCACCGACTCCGATTCCGGCTCGGGCGGTCCCTCCGCCGGGGCGGACGCCCGTGGCCGCGCCTTCACCGGCCGCTCCACCGACCGGCTGCCCACCCTTCGCCCCTGGGGGCCGCGCACCGTCGTGATCGCCGAACCGGTCGGGCGGGACGAGCGGGTGAGCGGGGCGGTCCTGCTGGCCGTTTCGACCGGCGCCGCCCGCCGGGACGTGGCGGTCCGCTGGTCGCTCATCGGCGCCGGGGCGCTCGCCGCCTTCGCGGCGGCCGCCCTGGTCGCCGCCGGGATCGCGCGCTGGCTGATGCGACCGGTGCGGGACCTGGGCCGGGCGGTCGAGCGGCTGACCGCCGGCAGCCTGCACGCCCGGGCCGTGTCCGACACCGGCCCGCCGGAACTGCGCCATCTGCGGCGGCACTTCAACATCATGGCGGAGGCCATGGCCGACTCCATCGGCCGCCAGCGCGACTTCGTCGCCGATGCCTCCCACCAGCTCCGCAACCCTCTGGCCACCCTGGTGCTCCAGCTGGAGAACGTCGAACCGCACATCGCTCCCGGGCCCGGTCTGGCCGAGCACGGCCGCGCGCTGGACGAGGCGGAACGCCTGGAGGAACTCCTCGACGGCCTGCTGGCACTGGCCCGCGTGGAGTCGGGCACGGCCGAGCTGAGCGAGCAGGACGTCGCACGGGCGGTACGGGACCGGGTCACCGCCTGGGCACCGGTCTTCCGCGCCGCGGGGGTGGAACTGGCGGTCACCGGTCCCGCGGAGGGCCTGTGGGCGCGCGCCCTGCCCGACGCGGCGGGCCGGATCCTGGACGCGCTCCTCGACAACGCCGTGAAGTTCGTCCCGCGGGAGCGCCGCGTCGAGGTGCGCACCGCGCACGGCACGGACGGCTGCGCCGTCGTACGGGTCACGGACGACGGCCCGGGCGTACCGGAAGGCCAGCCGGCGCTGCTGCTACGGCGTTTCGCACGCTCACCGGAGCACCAGAACATTCCCGGCAGCGGCCTGGGGCTGGCCATCGCCGACGAGATCGCCCGGATCAGCGGGGGGCGGCTCGCCGTCAGCGGGAACGAACCGCACGGCCTGGTGGTGGAGCTGCGGCTCCCGTCGCCCTGAGCGACTCAGCCGTACACCGACCGGTAGTGCGCGACCGCGCCGGGATGCAGCGGCACCTCACCGGTGGAGATGGCGAAACGAGGCTCCAGCCGGGCCCCCGCCGTCACCTCCCGCAGCAGGTCGCGCCACCGCTCGAAGACCACTTCGAGCAGATCGCGTACGAGGCCCTGCGGTACGTCCGCGCGCGCCATCAGATAGTTGCCGACCCCGACGGTTCCCACCGGCTCCGTCAGCCCGTACACCCCGGCCGGCAGGGTGACCGTCGTGTAGACGGGGGCATAGCGGTCGCGGAGCGGGGCCACGTAGGCGTCGAGCGGCAGGAACCGCAGCGGCCGTTCGCGCGCCAGGGCGGCCAGTGCCGCCGTCGGCACCCCTCCCGACCAGAACAGCGCGTCGACCGAGCCGTCGCGCAGGGCGCTCACCGAGGCGGCGAGGCCCAGCGGGCGCTCGTCCGCCGCCGGTGCGGGGGCGGGGGCGGGGGCAGGTGGGGGTGCGGGGGCAGGGGGTGCGCCGCTCAGGCCGGCAGCCCGCAGGATCCGTTCCGTCACCACCTGCACGCCCGAGCCGGCCGCCCCCGCCGCGACCGGGCGCCCGGCGAGGTCCTGCACCGAGCGCACCGGCCCGTCCGCCGGAACGAGCAGGTGCGTGTAGTTCACGTAGACCCGGGCCAGCGCCGTCAACGGGGTCGGCCGGGGGAACGACTCCCGGCCCAGCACGGCGTCCTCGGCCACGTCCGCCATGGCCAGGGCCAGCTCGACGGAGCCCTCGTCCAGCTTCCGCAGGTTGTTCACACTGGCCGCGGTGCTCACCGGGACTATCTCGATCCGTCGGCCGCTCGCGGTGACGGCCTGCGCAAGGGCCCGGCCGAACGCGTTGTACGGCCCGCCCTCCGGTCCCGTCGCGAGCCGTAGCCGCCGTACCGGACCCGAGTCCCCCGAGCAGCCGGCCAGCGCCCCCGCCAGGGCGCCGAGGCCGCCGCCCATCACCCGCCGCCGGGTCACTTCCGCGCTGGTCACAGCGGAAGCCTAGACGGTCCCGCCTCACTCGGCGGGGGCCGGTTCCCACGACCCGGCCGCGGGCTCGCTCCCTCCCGTGTCCAACCGGAACGGCGGGTACTCGTCGGTCATGAGGGCCGCGTAGACGAGTACCCGCAGCATCCACCGCAGCAGGCCCGTGAGCAGGTCGAACAGGCCACGCGGGTAGGTCCCGGTAAACGTCAGGATCACCACGGCGACGAGGGAGAGCACACCGAAAAGCCCGGAGGAGAACCGCGACCATCATAACCGCCGCTTTCATCGCGGCCGGCACGAGCAGTGCCTATATTCGCCACGCCTCGGCCGTCAGTCCGGACCGGCACATACCCCTGGTCTTCCACAGGCTCGCGCACGTTCCGCTCCGGGTCGACCTGCTCTGCCACCCGGCCCGGTGCGCGAGCGCGATACTGCTCGGATTCGCACTGCCGCTGCGCCACCTGCCCGGCCTCATCCGCGCCAACAGAGTGCTCCCCACCTGACCGCGACCCGGCAACGCCTCGGCAACAGCCCGGGCGGACGCGCGGACTTGCAGCGAGGGAAACATCCGCCGGGCCGAGGCCAGTCCGCACTCCGCGCGCCCGACCGGCCGGCTCCCACGGCTGCGTCCCGGACGCACATCGCGCCCCTGCCACCACCTGACGGCATTTCTTAGCATCAGAGGCCAACTATTCGCCCGATGATCTCCGGGACGACTACAAAGGTCGGGACCGAGCCGGACCCGACGATGGGGAGGAAGATGCCACCCGTCGTCGATCAGAACGATATCGAAGGCGGTGGGTGTGCGTGCGTTGGTGCGGCCGGATCGAATTGATTGCGGTCAGATTCCCTTGCCTGCCCCGACGCGTTCGGCCGCGAGGTCTGTTGATCGCACTCCGCATCGAACTCTGGCTCGGAGAAGGCTCTGACGTGCACCGTTCGGCGATCTCGCCAGGCTCGCAGCGGGAGTGGCGCAGCAGCCGCCAGAATATTTTCAAATAGCCACCAATCCACAGGCGTTGCGGCGCCGAATGAGGAGCGAGGGCCTCTCCTGGGGCTCGTTCCATACGGTACGAACTGCGATTCCCGTCCTGGGGATCCACGGAACAGGAGCGAATGTGATAGTCAAGCGCGCCGGTCGCCTCGTGGTTGTCGCCGCCATACCCGCTGCCGTGTTCCTGACGCTGGGCCTTTCCGGACCAGCTCTCGCCGAGGGCGGAAAGGCGTACCAGATCGACCTGGCTCAGCTGAACAACTCGGGTTCCAGCGGCACGGTGATGCTCAACCTCAAGGGCAATCAACTCACCGTGCAGATCGAGTCCGAGGGCATGGTGCCGGGGCAGCCATCGGCACAGCACCTGCACGGTTCGACGAAGGGGCACGACTTCCACTGCCCGGACGCGACCGACGACACCGACGGCGACGGGGTCCTCAGCAACACCGAGGCCACACACGACTACGGCGACATCAACATTTCGCTCACCACGGGCGGGGACACCAAGCCCACCAGCGGCCTCGATGTGCTGCGCATGCCCGTCGCCGACGCAAAGGGCACGATCCGCTACAAGCGGACGATCACCGTCGGCCAGGACGTGGTCGACCACATCAAGGACCTGCACGTCGTTCAGCACGGAATCGACCGCAACAAGAACAAGAAGTACGACTTCGAGGGTGCGGGCAAGAGCGAACTCGACCCGAAGCTGCCCCAGGAGGCCACCGCTCCGACCAACTGCGGAGAGGTCAAGGGCGCGGCCGTCGGGTCCGTTCCGGTCGGCGGCATCGAGACCGGCGGCAGCGGGCCGGAGCACACGGCGGTGACGGTTTCGGTGCCCGAGGGTGTCGCCATCACCGTACTCGCGGCCGTGGCCGGTGCGATCATCCTCGGACGGAAGCGGGCCACTGTCGTCCCCGGCCGCGGGGAGACCACCGGAGGCGGCGCGTGAAGCCCACTCCCGTGCCCGCCGCGACCGTCGCGTCGACCGGGCCGCGGCGCCGCCGCCGGACCGCCGCTCCCCTGGCGGCCGCCGCCGCCCTCGTCGGGCTGCTCCTCGCGGGGTGCGGCGGCCAGAACGCGGCGCAGTCCCCCGCACCGGCCGGACAGGCCGTCCCGGGCGGGGCACCGGCCGCCACGGGCGCCGCTCCGACCGGGAAGGCGCCCGCCGCCGGCAAGTCCGGGCCTCCCGCTGAAGGCCGGGCCGCGCCCGCCCTGGCCCGGTCGGAGCCGCAGAAGATCTCGATCCCCTCGCTCAACCTGTCCAGCTCCCTGGAGACGCTGAAGCAGAACACGGACGGCACCATGCAGACCCCGAAGGACCCCGCGCTGGCCGGCTGGTACGAGCCGGGGCCGACCCCCGGCTCCCAGGGGCCGGCCGTGATCGCCGGGCATGTCACATGGAACGGAGCCGCCGCCGTGTTCGAGAAGCTGAAGACGATGAAGGGCGGTGACACCATCAAGGTGACCCGGCGGGACGGGAAGACGGTCACGTTCACGGTGGACCGGGTCGCCGAGTACCCGAAGGCCGAGTTCCCCACGCTGGAGGTCTACAAGAACCTCGACCACGCCGGCCTTCGCCTGGTCACCTGCGGCGGCAGCTTCGACTCCGCGAAGCACTACTACGACAGCAACGTCGTGGTGTTCGCCCGGATGACGGGCGCCGCGTAGCCGGGACGGCAGGGCCGGATGTCCGTCCGTCAGCCGCAGAGCCCCGCTGCGGCTGACGGGCACCCCGCCGAAAACCCCCCGCTCCCTCCCGCGCACGTGCATGGCAGAGTCGTCCTCATGCTGACTTCGACGGCCCCTGGCCCGCGCCGGCACCGCATCGCGGCCGCTCTGCTCCTGTCCACGCCCCTGGCCCTGCCCGCTTGCGGCGAACGACGTGCCACGAACGCGGCGCCCAACGCCACCGCCTCCACGCCGAGTACGAGTACGAGTGCCAGTGCCAGTACGGGCGCCGGCCCGAGCCCCACCTCGGCCGGCGCCTCCCCGTACGTGGAGCCCGGAGTGGGCGACGGCGCCCCGCACCAAGGGGAGAACAACGCCCACCGCAGCGCCGGCGAGATGTCCCCCGCCGGCGCGAAGGTGGCACAGCAGGAGGCCGACCGCATCAAACCGATCCTCAAGCAGCTCTGGGAACAGGGGAAGTGGGACCCGACCAGCGTCCGTACGGCACTGCGCCCGCTCGGCTACAAGGAGGGGCGGCTCGATGTGCGCGAGATGGAACCGCGCTATCGGGACGGCGGCTACGTCACGCCCGAAGGTGCCCGGATCGGTCTCACCGTCGGGGACGACGCGTGCGTCACGGCGTTCGTTCAGAAGACCAACTACGAGGTGAGGACGAACGGCCCGTTCATGGAGACCGGCTGCTTCGAACCGCCCTTCGGTCACTGATCAGCGCCCGCGCGCCGGTAGCGTCGCCGCCATGCGCTACCACCACGTGGACGTCTTCACCGACCGTCCCTTCCACGGCAACAGCCTTGCGGTGTTCCCCGACGCCGATTCGCTGACCGGCACTCAGATGCTTGCCATCACGCGGGAACTGCGGCACTTCGAGTCCGTATTCCTCATGGGCGACGGCACGTCCGGGCCGCGCACCCGGCGGGCGCGCGTCTTCGACCTCACGGGGGAGCTGGACTTCGCCGGTCACCCCCTCATCGGCGCCGCCGCGGTCCTGCACGCCCTCCACGGCGCCGCGGACCACGAGGCCTGGACCCTGCGCCTGCCGGCCCGACCGGTGGAGGTGACCACCGACCGCCGCGGCCGCATCGGCGCCGGTGAGCCGGGGCTGCTGCGCCAGGGCCGCTTCACCGGGCGGACCGGCGAGATGACCGTCAGCGCCGACGGTGACGGCCGGAACATCCGCTCGGTACGCGTCGGAGGCGGCGTCGCCCTCGTCGCGGAGGGGCGCCTGCACGAGCTCCCGCCGGCCTGAGCCGTCCGACGGCGCACGGCCCGCCGCGGCTCCACCGGGGCTCACCTCGCGACCGGGGTGGCGCGGACCTACGCTGATGGTGTTGCCCGGGTCCTCGGACGACAGGAGAGCCTGCCGTGAAGCCTTCCCACATCCGGCTGCGCCGGGCCTGCGCGGCCACCGCCGCGGCAGGGGTCCTCATCGCCCCGGCGGTCGCGGGATCCGCCTACGCGGCGCCCGCCCCGGGGCGGTCCGCCCCCGTGTTTGCCGCCCCGACCCCGACCCCGACACCCACTCCTTCCGCGGACAGCGACACGGTGTTCCGGCGGATCACACCCGTGGTCGCCGCGCAACTCGACGCCGCCGTGCAGAAGGTCATGCGCGAGGCTCAGGTGCCAGGGGTGACGGTCGGGCTGTGGGCCCCCGGCAAGGGGAGCTACGTACGGTCCTTCGGCGTGGCGGACAAGGCGACGGGCGCGCCCATGAAGCCCGACCTCCATGTGCGCATCGGCAGTGAGACCAAGACGTTCACCGTCACGGCCCTGCTCCAGCTCGTCGACCAGGGGAAGGTCGCCCTGGACGACCACATCGGCGACTACATCACGGGGGTTCCGAACGGTGACCGGATCACCCTGCGCCAACTGGCGGGCATGCGCAGCGGGCTGTTCAACTACAGCATGGACGGGGACTTCATCACGAGGCTCGAGGAGCATCCCGATCAGCCCATGTCGCCGCGGCAGTTGCTCGACTACTCCTTCCGGCACCCCGTCATGTTCGAGCCGGGCGCGCAGTTCTACTACAGCAACACCAACCTGATCCTGCTCGGCCTGGTGGTGGAGAAGATCACCGGCCGCCCGCTCCACGAGGTCATCGACGAGGGCGTGGTGGGACCGGCAGGGCTGCGAAGCACGGTCTTCCCCACGAACGCGGCCATTGCGGCCCCCTACGCGCACGGCTACACCGACCAGACGGCATCGGGCAAGGTCGAGGACTCGACGCACTGGAATCCCTCCTGGGGCTGGGCCGCCGGAGCGATGATCTCCGACCTTCAGGACCTGCGCAGTTGGGCCCGCACCCTCGCCGTCGGCACTCTGCTGAAGCCCGCGACCCAGGCCGAGCGCCTGAAGACCACGCCCATGGACATTCCGGGGGCGGGCTACGGGCTGGGCATCTTCAACGTCCAGGGCTGGATCGGCCACAACGGCTCGATCCCCGGGTACGAGGTGCTGCCGGTCTACCTGCCGGAAGCGGACGCGACGATGGTGATCGTCCTCAACACCGACAGCCAGCACAAGGGCCAGGAGCCCAGCACGCTGTTCGGCGAGGCGGTCACCGGCATCGTGACGCCCGAGCACGTCTACCCCGGCCACAAGCCGGTGGTGCCCAGGACGGGCTGACACCTCCTCATCCGCGCCCGCAATCGGCGCCGGCAATTCCGGTCGGCCGACCGATCGCGGGAAGGCGCCCTTTTTCGGGAAACAGCCGACAAAACGCGGCCGCCGGCCCCCGAACACGGGCCGATCGGCCGTACCGAAAGGTGCCCGGGTCAACCGTGTTGTCCGACAGATGAGTTACTACCCAGAAGACATGGAAGGTCGCACACAGTTCGGGTAGCTTTCCATCACGTCGCCGCCACACCCGGGGCACAGGGCCCCATGGGACTTGCGGCGCAAAGGACCCGACCCCTGTTGACGACAGCAACCGAAGTCTTCACAGTCCGGCCGTACACCCCGCATTGCCAGGTGATCAGCACCGAAGGCGATCATGCCGTGATAGGAATTTCTCCGGGGAACAGTTACTTCTCGGCCCAACGTGTCATTGACCTCGCCCATTGGGGCATGCGCAACTTCGAGCAGGTCGACCTCATCTACACCGACCTGCACGTGGCCGAGATGTACGAGGCCCTCGGATACGGCGAGGACGAAGCCCGACGCAAGGCGGTCAAGAACCTTCGCGGAGTCCGCGCCAAGGTCAACAACGCCGCCGCCGAAGCCGACCCCACCGGCGTCCGCCTCCGTGCCCGCCCGATGTCGTCCCTCACCGACATCCCGGCGTACCGCACGCTCCACAATCACCTGAACAACCTGCTCGACATCGACCCGGAGTTCCGCGAGACCTGCAACTCCCTGGTCGACGCGTTCCTCTCCTCCAAGGTGCTGGGCGGCCGGGCCGCCACCACCCGGCAGCGGGACGTGTGCCTGGAGTACGTCTGCGCCGAAGCACCGCTCTTCCTCGACACGCCGGCCATCCTCGGCGTGCCCTCCTCCCTCAACTGCTACCACCAGCTCCTGCCCATGGCGGAACTGCTCTACTCACGCGGCTCCGGCCTGCGCGCCTCGCGCAACCAGGGTCACGCGATCATCACCCCCGCCGAAGGAGTACCCGATGCCGACTGAGACCCTGCTCGACTTTCCGTTCTCCGCGCGCGGCGACCAGCTCCCGCCCGAGATCGAGGAGCTGCGCAGCGAACCGGTGAAGCGGGTTCGCACCATAGCCGGGGACGAGGCCTGGCTCGTCTCCTCCTATCCGCTGGCCAAGCAGGTCCTCGAGGACCCCCGGTTCAGTCTGAAGGACACCTCGGCACCCGGTGTTCCCCGCCAGTACGCGCTGACGATCCCGCCCGAGGTCGTCAACAACATGGGCAACATCACCGGCGCGGGACTGCGCAAGGCCGTCCTGAAGTCGATCAATCCCAAGACCGACGGCCTCACCGACTGGATGCGCGCCCAGGCCACCACCCTGGTCGACAGCCTGCTCAGCCACGGGGCGCCGGTCGATCTGCGCGGCCAGTTCACCAACCCGTACGCCGAGAACCTGCACTGCCGCATCCTCGGCATTCCCGAGTCCGACGCGCCGCGCCTGGCCGCCAGCCTCGACATCGCGTTCATGAACTCGGCGTGCCCCGTCACCGGCGCCAAGCTCAACTGGGACCGGGACATCGCCTACATGGTGGAGCGCCTCGACGACCCGACCACCACGGGTCTCATCGCCGAGCTCGCCGCCCTGCGCAACGACCCCGACTACGACCACCTGACGGACGAGATGCTCGCCACCGTGGGCGTCACGCTGTTCGGTGCGGGAGTCATCTCCACCATGGGCTTCCTGACCATGGCGATCGTCTCGCTCCTCCAGCACCCCGAGATGTGGGAGCGGCTGCGCAAGGAGCCGGAGAAGATCCCGGCCGCCGTGGACGAACTCCTGCGCATCAACCTGTCGATCGCCGACGGTCTGCCCCGGCTCGCCCTGGAGGACGTCACCCTCGGCGACGTCGAGGTGAAGAAGGGCGAGCTCATGCTCGTCCTGGTCGAGGCCGCCAACACCGACCCGGACGTGTACCCCGACCCCCACGTCGCGGACATCGACCGGCCGAACGCCGCGACGCACCTCTCCTTCGGCGGCGGGCAGCACTACTGCCCGGCCACCGCCCTCGGCAAGCGGCACACCGAGATCGCCATCGAGGTGCTCCTGGAGAAGATGCCGAACCTCGCACTCGCCGTGCCGGTCGACCAGCTGGTGTGGCGTACCCGCTTCATGAAGCGCCTGCCGGAGCGCCTGCCCGTGCTCTGGTGACCGTGTCGGCGCGCGCGAGCGTGCCGGCTCGATGATGGCCCCGGCCGGGGGGAAACGGCCGGGGCCGTCGCCCTGCCCGCACCGCCGTGCGCCTGTACGTGACCTCCGTACGGGCGGCTACGCCAGGAACGCGGCGGTGGTCTCCACGAAGCGGCCGGCGTCGTCGAGCCACGGGTAGTGCCCGGCGCCCCGCTGTACGACGAACGCGGCCTCGGGGAACAGCGCGGCGGACTCGGCCACCGACCGAGGGGGACTGTTCACGTCGAACTCCCCCGCGAGCAGCAGGACGGGCGTCCCGCAGATGGCCAGGGCGGCGCGCGTGGCCGGCGGGTCGAAGGCTCCCGCGGCCCCGAAGAGGGTGACGGCTTCGGGGTTGTCCGGCCGGGCCGCCGCCTGGTGCCGCTGGGCGTCGACGTCCCACCGGCCGTGGAAGAAGGGGCTGATGGCCTCCCAGTCGGTGCCGACGCCCTCGGTGATCGCCTCCAGCGCGGCGAACGCCGCCGGGAACCACGGCTCGTCCTTCCGACGGCGCGCGACCTCGCGCCGGGCGTCACCGGTGACGGCGATGCCGACGGCACGGGTGCCGGGGGTGATCAGGGCGAGCCTGCGGACGCGGTCCGGGTACCGCGCCAGGTACTGCGTCGCGGGGTTGGCGCCGGCCGAGTGGGCGAGCAGATCGGTCCGGGCGAGGCCGAGATGCTCACGGAGGGCTTCGATGTCCTCCACGAGGCGGTCGCATCGGTAGGTGGAGGTGTCCCGCGGGAGGGCGGACCGGCCGGTGCCGCGGAGGTCGAGCACGATCAGTCGGCGGTGCGCGGCGAGACCGCCCAGGTCGCCGAGGTAGGCGGAGTCCGCGGGCCCTCCGGGGACGCAGAGGAGCGGGTCGCCGTCGCCGTCTCCGTGGACGCGGTAGGCGAGCCGGGTTCCGTCAGGTGCGGTGAAAGTGGGCACGAGGCGGATCCTGACAGTCATAACCTGGTTGTACAACCCGGTTATGACGCAGGGGCTCAGGCGGTGTATAACCGAGTGGTGGAAGGCTCAGAGAGTGCGCGCCAGAAGCCCGGGAGGCCCGCGGCGCCGGAGACACTGACCGAGGAACAGGCCGGACGGATGCTCGCCGGCATGAACGAGGTCATCCGCGCGGGCGAGGAGATGCGGAAGCTGCGCGCCGAGATGATCAAGCTGTTCGCCGGCTTCGGCTGGACCCAGGACCGGATCGCCCGGATCGCCGACATGAGTCAGCCCGCCGTGTCCAAGCAGGTGGCGAAGTACGCGCGCGACGCCCCCGCACCTGCGATGGGGCTCGCCCTCGCCCAGTACGACGGCCCGTGGCTCGAAGGACGCCTGTGGGCGCTCGCGGAGGCGGTCGCCGAGACGCTCGACGGCGCGCGCTGCGCCCGCTGCGTCGACGCCCTCGCCCGGGGTCGCAAACGCTTCACGCCCCGGAGCGTCGACGAGCTGCGGCGTCTGCTCGAAGCGGACCTGATGCTCCATCGGGCGGAGCTGCCCGCGGGCTTCCGGGCCGCGTACGACGAGATCGGCCGCGCGCTCGACGACCCGCCGAAGGCCCCGTCCGAGGCTCCGGCGCCCGCTTCAGCCTCCGTCCGCCGCACCCTCGCCCACCAACTGCAACGCGACCGGCTGCGGGAATTCCGGCTGGCGGGCGAAGGCTGACCCACCGGCCGGGAGCAAGCGCTCAGGAGTACTTGCTATCAGCCCTCTTCCCTTCCGGTGGAGCGCGCGCCGGACGCCCATGCCGCCACGGCATCGCCGTCGACGCCTTCCTCCGGGATCCCCCGCAGTTGCTCGATCGCCGCCCGCCCACCGGGTCAAACCTTTTCCCCCGATACTGGGCTCCCTGCGTACATGCCATCGAGGCCGAGGAGCCGATCCGTGTCCGACCTGGACTTCTACGCCCATGTCGTCACCCGTTGCGAGGTGCTCGGGTCCCGGATCGGATCCGGCCCCGGGAGCTGGGAGGAGGCGCTGGGACCGGACTACGTCGATGTACCCGGCGGCGGGCTCCTGCGGCGGGACCACGGGCTCGTAGAGATCACCTTCTCGCCCCGGTCACCCGACTCGGGGGAGCCGGCGGGGCGTCAGGAAGCCATGTCCTGCGTCGCCTTCGCGGTGCAGGTCCACCGCATGCGTCACGAAGGTGCGCCGCCCGCCGCGCCGGCACCCCTCTCCCGGCGGTACGGGGCTTTCATGCCCCGGGCCCGGATCGGCGAACTGCGGGCCGCCGTCGAGGCCCTGGGCCACACGGTCGAGCTCGAAGACGCCTCGGGCGACATCCACCGCTACCGCGTCCCGGAGTCCGGCGCCCGCATCCTCGTCATCGCGGACCCCGACCCCTACGGACACGGCGACCACGATCCCGACGACCCGCACGAACCCCAGGTAGACGACCTCTGGTCCCTCGATGTCGCACCCGGCTGGTGGCCGTAGGGGATCTCGCCCCCGGACGCGGTCGGTTCCGCGCCGTGCCGTTGCCCGACCGGGGTCGTGATCGTTTGGGTGGCTGACGGGACATTCGGGGCATGCGGTGACGGACGGGGCGAGTGGTCGGGACGCGGGTTGCGCGAAGGACGGTTCTGCGGGCGGCTTCGGTGGGCGCCCTGGCGGCGCTGCTCGGCCGCGCGTCCGCGGCGTCGGCCGCCCCCGGCGCCCCGGCCGCCGCGGCCGGGGACCTGGTCGGCCTGCGCTTCACCCGCGCCACCAACGGCGCCGCGACCGCCGTCGGGGACCGGGTCGTCGCCGAGGTGCAGGGCGTGCTCTGGTCACTACCTCCGAGCGGTGGCCCGGCGACGCCGCTCACCCCGCCCGACCTGGAACCCGGCCGCCCGGTGCTCTCCCCCGACGGCCGCCGCGTGGCGACGCGGCACCCCCACCGGGGACACCCTGACCGCCCGGACCATCGCCTCCGTGGCCGCCGGGCCCGACGGCGACGGGACGGTCCGTATCGAACACAGCGTCGCCGAGGGAAGGCTGCTGGCCCCCGCGCTCTCGCCGTCCGGACGCATCGCCTGGCTGTCCGCCGCCCCCGGCCCGCGAAAGGCCGAGCGCCTCTCCCTGTACGCCGACGGGCGGCCGGTCCCCCTCGACGGGGATCTCGCGCCCGCTCCCCCGCGCTGGATCGGCGACGACCGGCTGCTGATCACCCTCGACGGCCGGTTCCGGGTGATCCGCCCCCACCGGGACGGGGACGCGGGCCACGACATCCCTCTCGACGCCACCCTCGAAGTGCCCCGCCCCCGCTACCGGCTCAAGGAGTACGTACTCGAGGCTGAACGAAGCGGCTCCGACTGGCTCTTCCGCATGCCGTCGCTGCACCTCGCCCAGGCCCAGAGCGCCGGCGGCGGCCTTGCCCACGTCTACGAGCTGACCTGGTCCGCCCCGGGCATGGGCGGCGTCCTCGGTGCCTGCCACGGCCTGGACGTGCCACTGGTCTTCGGCAACCTGGAGCGCGGCCGGCCCGCCGCGCTCATCGGCGAAACCCCGTCCCCGGAGGCGCAGGAGCTGTCGGCGCGCATGCGGGATGCGTGGACGGGGTTCGCCGCCCACGGCGACCCGGGCTGGCCCGCGTACGACACCGGGCAGCGCCTCGTCCGGCTCTTCGGCACCGGCCCGGCCCTCGCCGCGTATCCGGAGGAGGCCTCCCGCCTGATCTGGCAGGACCACGCCTTCACCGCCCTGCCGCTGCTCGGCCCTTAGGTTCCGCGCGGCCCACCCCGGGGTGTGCGGCACGGCCGAGGAGTGGCTCTTGCGACTTCGCACCGCACTGGCCCCGGCCCCGTCAGCCCGATAACGGCTCGGCCGGGGCGGCGTATCAGGATTCCGCGCCGGCGGTGCGCCAGCGGCGGAGCCCGATGGCGGAGAGTTCGATCAGTTCGCCGCGGGCGAGGTCGTGGTGCGTGGGCCGGAACCCCGCGAGAGCGCCGAGGCGGACGCCCGTGGCCGGGTTCCAGATCTCGAACCCGGATTCCGAGGAGGAGAACAGCAGCCCGTCCGCGGCGAAGAAGCGGCCCTTGGGCCCGGCGAAGGTCGCGGTCTCGGCGGGCTCGTCCGCCGGCTTCGATCCGTCCGGTCCCCGGCTGCCGAGGTCGAAGACCCGCGCCCCGGGCACCAGTTCCTGCTCGTCGTCGCCCAGCCCCTCCAGGACGAGGCGGTCCTCGTCGAGCCAGACGAGCGAGCGGTCCCAGTAGTACCCGCAACTCGGCAGTCCGGCCCAGCCGATGGTGTCCTCGCTCCAGGCGCGTTCGCCCTCGCTGAGCCACCGGTCCAGGCTCCAGGCCACGGGCCGGCCCGCGGGGTGCCACACCCAGGCGTCCGACGCGCACCGGGTTCCCGCCGGGCTGAGGTGCAGGGCGCCGTGGAAGTGGCCCGACCAGGTCGAGGAGCCGCCCTCCTCCTGCGGCATGCGGGCCACCGGGACGCCCGTCGCGGCGTCCGTTGCTTCGACGAGGTTCCACTGACGGCGGTGCAGGACGACCACGCGTCCGGCGTGCTCGGTGAACGCCAGCGAGAAGGGCACCGTGTCGCTGTGGTGCCCGTCGTTCTCCAGCGGGACGGTCACGGCTCCGGTGGTCAGGTCGATGACCTCCCCCGTGCGGCCGTAGTCGATGACGACGGCAGCGAAGGCGCCGTCCCGTGAGGCGTGCAGCCGCAGGGCCTGGTTACGGTCGCACCAGGCCTCGGCCTCCGCCGGCACGGCGATCGTGGTGCGGGCGACTTCGGTGCAGCGCCCCGAGTCGATGTCCCAGCGCAGGATCCGTCCGTCGTCGCACAGCAGCACGATCCCGTCACCGGTGGGAGCGACGTCCACCACCTTCCCGGCTTCCTCGGGGAGCGCGTTGGTCTCCACCATGCCGCGTACGGGCCGGGCCTCGTCCAGTGTCTCGGGGTGCCCGAAGACGCCGATCAGGCTGCCCCCGGTCGCGTCGAAGCAGTCCTCGCACACGGCCGCGGCCGCCATCGTGGCGGCCGGCGCGGGCTCCTCGCGGCAGATGACGCAGATGCGCTGCCGCTCCAGGCCGCGGCCGGTGTAGTGGAGGTAGTGGTCGAGCGGTTCCGTAGCCGCGTTCCGGATGTGCTCGCACAGCGGCAGACCGTGGGCGGGGGCGTCGTGGCCGCAGATGAGGGCCATGCTGGGGTGTCTCCTCGTCGCAAGGGTGGGAGCCGGTCCGCTGCGGTGGCCGGCCTCGGCCGCGGCCTGCACCGGAGGTGGTCGGGCAGCGGAGGTGGTCGGGCAGCGGTCGTCCGGCACAGCCGGCTCCGTGGTGATCCCCATGCTGACGCCCGGTCCTTGGCGCCGGCTTGGCGTCTCCTTGGCAACCCGAGCCGGACGCGCGCGTCGGATGCCCGCGGCAGTCGGTCACCCGGGCAGCGGCCGCGCGCCCCCTCCGGGGCCGGGCGCCGCCGATCAGGGCTGGTCGTACCAGGCGAAGGCGGCGATCCGCCAGCCCTCAGCGGTGCGGACGAACTGGATGGTCTTGGTCCCGCCGCCCTCGAACGGTGTGCCGTCCAGGACTCCGGACTTGCGGTATTCGCCGAACCGCGAGGCGATGTCGACCGCGATATCGGTGCGTTCGGTTGTCTCCCACTCGGAGAACTCGACCAGCCGGCCCTCGGCCAGCAGACGCCGGCGGGGCTCGATGAACTCGTCCACGGTGTACACCGTGAACTGCGGGCCGGTCATCGTGATCACCCCGCCCGGCAGCACCAGCCGGCGGATCCGGTCCAGATCGGCGCCCCGGCCCCCGCGGTTGTCGAAAGCGCCGAAGAACTCGGCGGTCACCACGTCTATTTCGGCCTTGGACGACATGGCGGGACCCTAACACCGCTCCCGTCCGCAGGGGGTTCGGTCCGCCGACGCCGTCGTGATGACCAGGGGCGGTCGCGCGCGCTCCGCCGTCCACGGGCGCCCCGCCGCGAAGTCCGTGTCGGCCACGGTCAGCGCCTCCGCCACGGTGGGGCGGTGCTGCGCGGCGTCCCGGAAGCCCGCACGCTCCAGCAGGTCCGGGAGGAGGCCGACCGGCCACGCGTGGTTGCGTACCTCCTGCCAGGATCCGTCCGTGCGCCGCAGCCGTACGGTCAGCTCGTCGCCCGGCCCGTACTCCTGCCCCGGGTCGCCGATCCGCAGCGAGGCGTACTCCGTTCCGCTGCAGGCGGGGTCGGTGGTCAGCAGCACGAACGGGGCGCCCGGCCGCAGCAGGCGGCGGATCTCGGAGAACACGCCGAGCAGTGCCGCCTCGGTCGGCAGCGACGCCAGCACGTGATTGCACATCACGGCGTCCGCGCAGGCGTCCGGCAGGCCGGTCGCCCGGCCGTCCTCGACCAGGTGGAACCCGGCCACCGCGGTCGCCGAGCCGCGGGCCAGAGCCAGCATCTCCGGGGAGGTGTCCACCCCGAGCACCCGGGCCCCGAGCAGCCGGGCCGCCTGATCGGCCACCTTGCCCGGCCCGCAGCCGTAGTCCACCAGGACCTGGCCGGGGCCGATCCGGCGGGAGAGGGCCCGGAAGACGAACGGGTAGCCGAGCAGCCGGTCCGTGGCCGCCTCCACGGCCGCGAACGCCTGCGCCCCCGCATGTCCGGACCAGGTCGTACGGTCTGCGGGGCCGCCCGTTCCGGCTGCTTCCTGCCTGTCGCTCACCACCCCACTATCGGCCCACCCGGGCCGTGCCCGGGTGTTGCGACACGGGGATCGCCGGTCGGCTACAGGTCGATCCAGTAGCGGCGCTTGGGACCGATCAGGGTGTCGCGGACGTCCTCCAGCACCCCGCCGTTGCCCTCGATCGTCCGGATCGACGCCTCGTTGTCCGGGTCGCAGGTCACCAGGACCCGGTCCATGCCCATGACGCGCGCCTCGTGCAGCACGCCGGCCAGGGCCCAGGTGGCCAGGCCCCGGCGGCGTGCCGAGGGCCTGACGCTGTAGCCGATGTGGCCGCCGGCGTCGAGGAGGAAGCCGTTCAGGTAGTGCCGCAGGTCGATCGCGCCCAGGTAGGTGTCGCCCTCGGCGATCCACCAGTACGTGGCGTGGACGCGGCCGTGGTCGACCGGCGCCGTGCGGTCCGCGTACCGGCCCAGTCGCTCCACCCAGGCCGCGAAGCCTTCGGGGGTGTCCACGTCGTCGTCGGAGCCCAGCCCGGCGCCGTCCATGTGGGCGTCGGGTCCCCATTCCTGCTGCGCGGCGAGCCAGGAGGTGTGCAGGCGGGAGGTGGGGGCTATGAGCTCGGGCATACCTCGGACGATAACAGCCGCCCGGCCCCGCCCGGCCCCGGCGAAGCGCCGCCCGCCCGTCAGCGGAACGCGGCCCCGGCACGCCGCGCCCAGGCGACCGTCGTGCGCTGGAAGGTCGCGTGGAAGGCCCCGGACTCCGACAGCTCCTGCTGCTCGCGCAGCAGTGCCTCGGCGCGCCCGCGCGCGATCGCGGCGCCGCTCCACGCGGCCTGCGCGGCCCGTTCGAGGGAGATGACGTGGGACAGCTCCGCGATCGACGCGTAGGCGACGGTCTCGACCTCGACGCGTACATCGGTGAAGCCGGTCCGGATCAGCAGCCGGCGCAGGTCACGGCCCATCCGGCGGTGCGGGACGCGGGCGCCGACCGCGTCGGCCACGATGCGCGCCGCCTCCGGGTCGTCCGAGGCCAGGACGAGGGAGCCCCAGTCCGGCTCCAGGACGGCGAGCTGCCCGCCCTGTCTCAGCACCCGGTGCGCCTGCGCCAGGACGGCGGCGGGATCGGCCACGTGCTGGAGGACCCGCTCGATACGGCAGCCCGCGAAGGCTCCGTCGGCGTAGGGCAGGCGCTGGGCGTCGGCGCGCACGAGCCGGACCGGGAGTCCGAGGCGCTCCAGCCGGCGGCGGCTCGCGTCCAGCATCACGCGGCTGGAGTCCGCTCCGAAGGCGCGCAGACCGGCGCGCTCCAGTTCGACCAGCTCGTGGCCCGCGCCGCAGCCCAGGTCCAGGACGCTGTGCCCCGCCGGTACGGTCAGGCCCGCGCGCATGACGCGCTTGGGTGCAGCCAGTCCCCGGTGCGCGTCATCGAGGTAGTCGAGGAGTTCCGGCCCGCGACCGCTGCGGTCGACGTCGGCGAAAGCGTTCATGGCGGCACCCGCGCGGCAGCCCAGGCGGTCGGCTCCCGCGAGTGTGCTTCCCGATGGTCGATTCCATCTCCGGGCCGCCAGTCGCTCGAACCCGCATTCTGGCACACGGGACGGGAGGGGCCCGGGCTTACGGGGCTACGGGGCCTTCGGGGCGGCGGTCGGCAGCGCCCTGGCGCGGGCGATGACCAGGGCGACGTCGTCGTGGTCGTCGGTGCGGCGCAGGGAGTCCAGGAGGCGGTCGCAGGTCTCCTCCAGCGGACGTCCGGTGTCGGCGAGCAGGGCCAGCAACAGGTCGAGGCGTTCGTCGATCGGCTGATCCCGGGTCTCGACCAGTCCGTCGGTGTAGAGGACCAGTTGGTCGCCCGGGTCCATGGCGATGGCGGTGGACTCGAAGGGGATGCCGCCCACACCGAGCGGGGCGCCGGTGGGCAGGTCGAGCAGTCGGGGGCTCTGGCCGGAGCGGATGAGGACGGGGGGCAGGTGTCCGGCCACGGCGACCCGGCATTGGGCGGCGTGCGGGTCGTAGACGACGTAGACGCACGTGGCGATGGTCTCCTCGAGCGCAGCGGTGGTGCGGTCCAGCTGCTGGAGCACCTGGGGCGGTTCGAGGGCCAGTTCGGCGAGGGTGCGGGTCGCGGTGCGCAGTTGTCCCATGCTGGCGGCGGCGTTGATGCCGCTGCCCATGACGTCGCCGACCACGAGGACGGTGGTGTCGTCCGGTCCGGCGATGGCGTCGAACCAGTCGCCGCCGATCTCGCTGCTGGCCGCGGCGGGCCGGTACCGGTAGGCGACTTCCAGGCCGGGAGTGGGCGGGGGGTTGTGCGGGAGGAGGTGGTGCTGGAGGGCGAGGGCGGTGTGGTGTGCGTTGCGGTACCAGCGGGCGTTGTCGATGCACACGGCGGCGCGGGCGGCGAGTTCGCCGGCGAGCACGATGTCGTCGTCGTTGAAGGGCAGCGGGTTGCGCGTGCGTTTGAGGTCGAGGGCGCCGAGGACCTCGCCGCGGGCGATGAGCGGCACGGCCAGGTAGGAGCGCAGTCCCGCGCGGGTCAGCAGGTTGGCGGCGGTGCTGTCGCGGGCGATGCGGGAGATGTCCCGGGCCTGGACGTGGGCGACGAGGACCGGGTGGCCGGTCGTCACGGACTGGGTGACCAGCCGGTCGGCGGCGTAGCGGGCGATGTCCCCGGGCGGGTCGGCGGCGCGGACGGCGTCGCTGGGGTAGGCGGCCGCGAGGGCCAGGGCGCGGAACACCGCGGGCTCGTGGGCGGAGGACCTCAGGGTCGGCCGGCCTTCGAGCACGGAGTCGAGGATGTCGACGGCGGCGATGTCCGCGAGCTCGGGCACGACGACGTCGGCGAGCTCGCGGGCGGTCTGGTCGAGGTCGAGGGTGGTGCCGATGCGCACGGTGGCGTCCGCGATGAGGGCGAGGCGGCGGCGGCTGCGGGCGATCTCCAGGGCCGCCTGGTGACTCTGGGTGACGTCCACCACGGAGGTGGCCAGGCCGAGGACCCGGCCCGTGGCGTCCTCCAGCCGGTAGTACGACACCGACCAGGCGTGTTCGGTGCGCTCCTCGCCGTGGGTGCGGCCGGCCGTGAACTGTTCGAGCAGCGGCCTTCCCGTCGCCAGGACCTGGCGCATCGCCGACTCGGCGGCCTCCGTGTCGTCGAGGAAGGCCAGGGCCTCGCGGACGCCCCGGCCGATGTGCTCCTCGGCGGGGAGTCCGTTGATCCGCTCCAGCGTCGGGTTGACGAGTACGTACCGCAGTTCGGTGTCCAGGACGGCGAGTCCGATCGGCGACTGGGCCACCAGGCGCGCGGACAGGGCGAGGTCCCGCTCGAGCTGGCGCAGCCTCGTACGGTCGGTGGCGATGCCCAGGGCGTACATGTCTCCGTGCTCGTCGAGCAGCCGCATGTTGCGGAACTCGACCAGGCGCGTGGTGCCGTCCCTGCGCCGGACCGGGAAGGCCCCCGCCCAGTCCCCCGCCCCGCCCATGACGCGCGCGAACAGTTCCGTGACCAGGCCCACGTGCTCCTTGGCGGCCAGCAGCCCGGCGGCGGGGCGGCCGAGTGCCTCCGCCGCCGTCCATCCGAACAGCTGCTCGGCCTGCGGGCTCCACAGGGCGACCCGCCCTTCGGCGTCGAGTACGACCGCCGCGACGTTCAGTACGTCGAGCAGCCCGCTCGGCGGGGTGACCCCGGTCATGCCGGGCCTGATCCCGCCCGTCCCCGACCCGTCGATCGCACTCATCGGCGACGCTCCTTCCGGCATCGTCGGCCCGACCGCCGCCCGCCCTCGCCCGCCCCGGGGCGGGCGCAGGCGCACGGCTACCTCTCATCGTGCCCCCGAACCCGCCCGACAGCGTCCCGAGCGCCGGTCCCGGTACCGCCGTGCACGGCTGGGGGGAACCCGCAACCCCGACCTTCGTCGGGGTCCGGGGCAGCCATTCGGCCGGGGCGCGTGGGCCCCCCGCTTCCTACGGTCGGGCCCCATGAAATCGAAAGCGCGATACGGATGGGGACGGCGGGCGGCGCTCGCCGGGGCGACGGCCGGGGCGGGCGCCGCGGCGCTCGTCCTGGCGTCGCCCGGCGGCGCACTGGGCACGAACGAGCCGGTACGGGTCACGGAGGGCGCTTCCGCGACGGTCTACCGGTCGTTGACCCGGAACGTGGCGGACGACTGGCCGGCCCGGGCCGGGCAGGTGCTGGAGGCGGCGAGCGAGGGCACCCTGCTGCTCCTGGGCCTGCTGCTGGCCTGGGCGGGATGGAGCGCCCTGCGACGCCGTGACGCGACGGGCCTGGCCGGCGTGACCCTGGCGGGGGCCGGGACCGTGGTCGCCTACGCGCTCAGCGAAGCACTGAAACTCCTCGTGGACGAGGAACGGCCGTGCCGGGCCCTGGCCGGGGCGCCGGCGATCGCGCCGTGCCCCGCCGCGGGCGACTGGTCGTTCCCGAGCCATCACGCCACCCTCGCCGTCGCGCTCGCGGTCGGGGTGACGCTCGTACGGCCCCGGCTCGCCGCCGTCGCCCTGCCGGTGGGCGCGGCCGCCGCCCTGCTGCGCGTGCTGGTGGGCGTGCACTATCCGCACGACGTCCTCGCGGGCGCGGCGCTCGGCGCGGCCACCGTGGTGACCGTACGGATCCTCCTCCTGCCCGTCGCCCGGCGACCGCTGTCAGCGCTCCTCGGCGGACGCCGCGCCGGCCTCGTGCGCGACCACCGCCGCCGCGGCCCGGTTGTCGACGCCGAGGCGCGCGAGGATCGAGCTGACGTGCGCCTTCACCGTCCCTTCGGCCACGTGCAGGCGGCGCGCGATCCGAGCGTTGGACAGCCCGCCGCCGAGGAGGCCGAGCACGTCCCGTTCGCGGTCGGTCAGGGCGTCGACGCGGGCGCGGGCCGCGGAGCGGCGGGCCGCCCGGGCGCCCGCGCCGTCGGCCGCGAGATGGGCGACGACCCGGGCCGCGACCTTCGGTGACAGGTAGGCGGCCCCGTCGGCGACGGCCCGCACACCTGCCACCAGTTCCTCCGGCTCGCCGGACTTGATCAGGAAGCCGGTGGCTCCCTCGCCGAGCGCGCGCAGGATGTACGCGTCCTCGCCGAAGGTCGTCAGCATCACGACTCCCGTCGCCGGTACGGTCCTTCGTATCTCGGCGGCGGCCTCGATGCCGTCCGTCCCCGGCATCCGGATGTCCAGGACGGCCACGTCCGGACGGTGGCTCTGCACGAGCCGTACTGCCTCGTGGCCGTCGGCGGCCTCGGCGACGACGGTGATGCCGGGGTCGGTGGCGAGGACGGCGCGGACGCCCGCGCGGATCATCGGCTCGTCGTCGGCGATCAGGATCCGGATCATCGGACTTCCCTCCCGGTGAAGGTGTCGGTGGAGACGAGGCGGCCGGCCCTGAAGCAGAGGCGGTAGAGGTCCCCCGAGCGGTCGTCGAAGGGGTCGGCGGTCTGTACGTAGAACTCGCAGGCGGCGTCCCGTGGTTCGGGTGCCGGAACGGCCGGCCGGCGGGTGGACTGCCGCTGCGGCAGGTACGGCGCCACCTCTTCGCGGGGCTGTCCGAGGCGCAGCCGGGCGTGGTCCTGCGGGGCCAGTACGGACTGCCGCGCGGTGACGGTGTCCCAGGTCCGCACCCCGACGATGAGGACGGCCGCGGTGCACAACGGCACCAGCAGGGCCGCGGCGGCGGTTCGGCGCAGTCGGCGGCGGGCGCTGCGGTGCTCCGCGGGGAGTGCGGCGGCGGGGCGCGCCGGGGCTGCGTCGGGACGGTGCGGGAGCGTGGCGCGGACGGCGAATCCGTCGCCCTCGGGGCCGGCGGCGAAGGACCCGCCGACCAGTCGGACCCGCTCGTCGAGGCCGATGAGGCCCAGTGACCCGACCGGTGCCCGGGCCGGGGCCGGTGCGGGGCCCGGGTCCGCGGGTCCTGGTTCGACCGGGCAGCTCGTCACGGCGACCTCGGTCCGTCCCTCCGTGTGGCGGACGGCGACGGTGGCGCGGTGCGTGGCCGCGTGCTTGGCCACGTTCGTCAGTGCCTCCTGGACCACGCGGTGCAGGGCCCGGTCGACGGCCCGCGGCAGCTCGGCGGCCTCCGGTCCGCCCGCCACGCGCAGCCGGACGTCGAGTCCCGCCGAGGCGGCCCGGTCGACCAGGCTCTCGATCCCCTCCAGCCCGGGGGCCGGGCCGGAGTCGGAGCCGGGGTTCGGCGCCGGGTCAGGGTCCGAGGGCTCGCGCAGGACGCCGATCACCTCTCCGAGCCGCTCCACCGCGGCTCCCGCCCTGGCCCGGATGTCCTGGGCGGCCGCGCGGTGGGCCTCGGGAAGGCTTGGGGCCAGTTTCAGGGCTCCCGCCGACAGGGCGATGAGGTTGAGGTCGTGGCCGAGGAGGTCGTGCATGTCCTGAGCGATCCTGGTCCGTTCGCGCAGGCGGGCCTGTTCGGCGAGCAGTCGCTGCTCCCGCTCCAGCCGGGCGGCCCGCTCCCACCCGGCGCGCACCAGTTCCCGGTACTGGCGCAGGAACCGGCCCACGAACCACGGAAGCATCACCGCCGCGAACAGCATCAGCACGAACCGGCTCGACCACCCCAGCCACACGGGCACCAGGGCCACGGCCGGTACGGCGGCCGCGAGCACAACGGCCAGGGCCACCGCGGCGCCCCGGCCGGGGCCCGGCCCGCGGCCGGCGAGAAAGGCGCAGACCGCCGCCGCGACACCCCACCACGCGCCGGCCGCGCTTGCACCGACGGCGGCGGCGAGCGCTGCGGCGAACAGCCCCGAGGACACGACCGGTTCCGGCACCCGGGTCTTGATGATCACTGATCTCACGCACGCGACCCTACGGAACTCCCCGAGCGCGCGGCACTGCCGAAAGTCCACCCTCGCTCCCGCCCGCCCGTCGGCTGGCGGGCGGGCGGTGGGAGCGGCCGTACCGGCGCAGGGGGCCCGAGCGCGTAGGCTCGGCGGATGGCGAAATACTTCGACGTTCACCCCGAGAATCCCCAGCGGCGCACCATCGACAGCGTGGTCGACATGATCCGCGGCGGGAAGCTCGTCGCGTACCCGACGGACTCCTGCTTCGCGCTGGGCTGCCAGCTCGGCAACCGCGACGGCATCAACCGGATCCGCTCCATCAGGAACCTGGACGACCGCCACCACTTCACCCTGGTGTGCCAGAACTTCGCGCAGCTGGGTCAGTTCGTCCAGATCGATAATGACGTGTTCCGTGCCATCAAGGCGGCGACGCCCGGCAGTTACACGTTCATCCTCCCCGCGACGTCGGAGGTGCCGCGCCAGCTGCTGCACCCGAAGAAGAAGACGGTCGGGGTCCGGATTCCTGACCACGTCGTCACCCAGGCGCTGCTCGCCGAGCTCGGCGAGCCGCTGCTCTCCAGCACCCTGCTGCTGCCCGACGAGGCCGAGCCGCTGACGCAGGGCTGGGAGATCAAGGAGCGCCTCGACCACCAGGTGGACGCCGTCCTGGACTCAGGTGACTGCGGCACCGAGCCGACCACCGTCATCGACTTCTCCGGTGGTGACGTCGAGATCGTGCGCCGCGGAGCGGGCGACACCTCGCGGTTCGAATAGTCACTGCGCGGACGCCGGCTTCACGTCCGTGTAGCGGCCCAGGTACCGGAACGCGCCGGAGGCGACCTGGTACAGGTGGGCGGTGCCGACCCTGGTCAGCACGTGGGTGTTCGAGTCGAAGGACAGCGGCTTGGCCAGGCCCTGGTGGGCCGTACGGAAGATCCGGCGGGTCAGGCCCGCGCGGTCCCGCCCGTCCGCCTCCAGGCCGGTCAGGGCTTCGGCCACCAGCCCCACGGCGTCGTAGGCCTCGGTGGCCCAGCGGGCGGGCGGCTGCCCGTACGCGGCGCGGTGGGCGGCGACGAACTCGGCGGCCGCGGGAACGGCCGCCGGGTCGGTGAACAGGGCGCTGAACAGCCAGCCGTCGGCGTCGGGACCGGCGGCCGTGAGGAAGGCCGGTTCCATGGCGTGCTGGATGCCCATCCTCGGTCCCAGGAAGCCGGCCTCCGTCAGGGCGCGGGCCATCCGGGCCGCCCGCTGCGGTGAGGTGCCCGCGTAGACGACGGCCTCGGCCCCCGCCTCGTTCAGCGCGCGGGCGACGCCGGCGAAGTCGGAGCCGCCCACCGGGATCCGGTGGACGCTGACCGTGCCGTTCGAGGGCGCGGTCTGCTGGAGGGTCCGCACCAGCGGATAGGCGGGCTCGCCACCCTCGGCGTCCTCCACCAGGCCCGTGCGCCGGACGGGCCGGATACGGCTGAAGTAGTCGATCACCGGGAGGGCGAGCTGGTCAGCCGCCGGGCGGGTGGCGACCACCGTTCGCCAGGCCGGCTGAGAGGTGGCGCCCTCGGCGCTGTCGGCGGACACCAGCAGCAGGGCGAGATCGGCCGCTTGGCAGGCAGGGGCCAGCTCGGGCAAGGCCGCGTCCCAGGTCGGGCCGATGAGCGCGACCACCGCGGGGTCGGCGGCCAGTTCCTTGACCACCTGCGCGGCGCGCGCGGCGTCCCCGCCGTCGTCGGCGACGCGCAGGGCCAGCCGGAACGCGGCGTCCGCCCGGCTGTTGTGCCGGTCCACGGCCAGCTTCATCCCGTGCTCGTGCGCCTGGCCCGTCTCCTTGCCGGGCCCGGTCAGATCGCCCTGCAGGGCGAGGGTGAGGGTGGCGAGTTCGCGGGCCGGGGACGCGGAGGTGCCGCGGCCCCGCCCGCGGGTGGTGAACCAGGCGACCGGGGCGCCGACGGCCGCCAGGCCCGCGCCGGCCGCGAGCAGCCGCCTGCGCGTGATGCCCCGTACGGCAGCAGCCTCCGGCGGCCTGTCGATCCGGGTCGGCTCCGGTACGGGCAGGTCCAGGGCCCTGGTGGAGCGTTCGGCGATGAGGCGGGGCAGCGGGGGCGGCAGCCAGTCCTCGCTGTCCGGGCCGCCGGGCAGGTCCGCGCCGAGTACGGTGCGCAGCTGCTCCGGGGTCGGCCGGGCCGCCGGGTCCTTCGCCAGGCAGGCCAGCACCGGGGCGAGCAACTCCGTCGGCAGACCATCGAGTTCGGGCTCGTCGTGCACGGTGCGGTACACCACGGCGGCGGCGTGCCCACCGCCGAAGGGCCCGCGCCCGGTCGCCGCGTACGCCAGGACGCAGCCGAGGGAGAACACGTCGCTCGGGGCGCCGGCCGCGGCGCCGTCCGTCCGGGCCTGCTCCGGTGCCAGGTATCCCGGGGTGCCGAGGACGGCGTCCACTGCCGTCAGGGTGGCCGCGCCCTCGGCGCGGGCGATCCCGAAGTCGATCAGGCGGGGGCCGTCCGGGGCGAGCAGGATGTTGCCGGGTTTGACGTCGCGGTGGACCAGCCCGGCGGCGTGCACCTGCGTCAGCGCCTCGGCGAGCCGCACGCCGAGGGTCCGTACCGCCCGCGCGGGCAGCGGTCCGTACCCGCCCACGGCCTCGGCCAGGGAGGGGCCGGGGACGAAGGGGGTGGCCAGCCAGGGCTCCCGCGCCTGCGGGTCGGCGGCGACGACCGGGACCACCCAGCGCCCGGTGAGCTGCCCGGCGGCTTCCACCTCGCGCCGGAACCGGGCGCGGAAGTCCGGGTTCGCGGCGTGGTCGGCGCGGATGACCTTGACCGCGACCAGGGTGCCCGCGGCGGACCGGGCGAGGTACACGGTGCCCATGCCGCCCGAACCGAGGCGTCCCAGCAGCCGGTTGCCGCCGATCGCGGCCGGATCGGCAGAGGTGAGGGGGCGCATGCGGGGCTATCCCGCTGCGGGCTGGTTGGCCGGGCCGACGTAGCGCAACCGGCCGCCCTCCACCTTGTGCCTGAAGTAGATGTTGCCCTTGACCTGGCGCCGCTCGTCGAAGGTGTACTCCTTGGTCAGGCCGCGGAAGGTGCCCTGAGGAAGGGCGGTCAGCAGCCCGGCGCGGGACGGGCGTGCGCCGCCGGCCGCCGCGGTGACCAGCCGGTCGATGACCAGGCGGGTGGCGTCGTAGGCCTCGGCGGTCCAGATGTCGGGGGCCGATCCGTAGGCCGTCCGGTGCGCGCGGGTGATCTCCGCGACCTCGGGGGCTTCCGGGCCGGTGTACGGCGTGAAGAACTGCCAGCCCTCGGCCGCCTGGCCGGCGGCGGCGAGGAACTCGGGGCCGGCGATGGTGTAGTCGGCCGCCCGGGGGCCCTTGAAGCCGGCGGCGGCCAGCAGCCCGGCGACCTTGGCCCCGCCGGCCGGGGTGCCTGTATAGAAGAGTCCGTCGACGCCGTGCGCGAGCATGTCGGTGACCACCGGGGCCAGGTCCTGCACTCCGCGCGGGACGACCCGTCCGTAGAAGGTGGCCTCGGGTGAGAAGTAGTTGATGGTGCGGCCGACCAGCAGGGAGGCCTGCCAGGTGTCGGTGTCGCCGCCGCGGTCGCTGAGGATGCCCATCCTGCGGACGCCTTGCTTTCCGGCGAGCTGCAGATTGACCACGGCGGCCTGGGCCGAGGAGATCGGGCAGCTCTGGAAGAAGCTGCGCCGGTCGGTGATGCTGAAGGTGGTCGCCAGGGCGGATACGGTCACCAGCGGGACGGAGGCCTCGCCGTAGAGTTCGAGGCAGGGGATGACGGACTCGTTGCCGGTGGGGCCGATCACCGCGAACAGATCGCGGTCGGCGATGAGTTCGGTGGCCGCGGCCGCCGAGCGGTCGGCCTTCCCGGCATCGTCCGCGCTGGCCACGGTGAGGGTGAAGGGCTTGTCCTTGTGGGAGTTGAAGGCGGCGACGGCGAGGCGCACCCCGCGTTCCTGGGCCTGTCCGGCGGCCTTCTGCGGGCCGGAGAGGTCGGCGTGCACACCGATCGTCCACTGTCGCGGGGCGTCCCCGTTCGGGGACTTGGGCCGGTCCCGGTCGCGCAGGGCCAGCCAAGCGGCCAGGCCGCCACCGGCGGCGAGGACGGCGCCGCCGGAGGTGAGGGCGAGGAACCGCCTGCGGCTGGGCCCGGCGGCACCGGGCGCGGGGGCGGCGTCCGGGTCGGCCACGGTCTCGTCGATGCCCGGCAGGGCGAGCAGCGCGGCGGCGCGTTCGGCGATGGTGGCGACGACCGGGTCGGGCAGCCAGTCGGTGCCCTCCCCGGGGGTGTCCTCGGTGAGGGCACCGTCCAGCTCGCGCGCGGTGGGGCGGATGTCGGGGTGTTTGGCGAGGCACGTGCGCAGCAGTGCGGTGAGGTCGGGGTCGGCGAGGATCTCCGGGCCGAAGTCGGGCTCGTCGTGGACCGTGCGGTAGAGCACCGCGTCCACGGTGCCGGTCCCGAAGGGCAGCCGGCCGGTGGCGGCGTAGGCGAGGAGGCAGCCGAGCGAGAAGACATCGCCGGCCGGTTCGACGGGGCGCCCCTCGGCCTGTTCGGGCGGGAGGAACCCGGGGGTGCCCAGTACGGCGTCCGCCGAGGTCAAGGCGGTGTGCTCACCACCGCGGGCGATCCCGAAGTCGATGAGCCGGGGCCGGTCCATGCCGAGGAGGACGTTCCCGGGTTTGACGTCGCGGTGTACGAGGCCCTGCTCGTGCATCACCCCGAGGGCCCTGGCCATGGCCTTGCCGAGGATCCGTACGGCGCGCAGCGGGAGCGGACCGTGGGCCGCGACGGCCTCGGCGAGCGAGGGTCCGGCGACGAAGGAGGTGGCGAGCCACGGTTCGGGGGCGTCCGGGTCGGCGCCGGTGATCCGGACGGCCCACGGGCTGTCCACTTGCGCGGCGATCTCGGCCTCGCGCCGGAAGCGGGCCCGGAAGTCGGCCTCTTCGGCGTACTCCTCGCGGATCACCTTGACGGCGGCGAGCGCGCCGTCCTCGGTGCGGCCGAGGTAGACGACGCCCATGCCGCCCGCGCCGAGCCGCCCGAGGAGCCGGTGGCCGCCGATCCGGGAGGGGTCCGAGGGGTGGAGCGGCTCCATCAGCCCGCCGCCTTTCCGAGCTCCTGCTTGGCGTGCAACATCATCCGGCTGGTGCCCTGGACCACGAAGGCGCTGACGGCCTCCTCGGTGATGCCCTCCGCGCCCCTGGCGGCGATGGCCACCGTGACGGGTCCGTACTGGGCCTGGGACCAGGTGTAGCGGTAGGGCCCGCCGTCCTGTGCGCCGACGTACTCACCGGTTTCGGTGAAGGCGTCCTCGGTCCAGCCATTCATCTGCTCGCCGAGGTAGAAGGAGCCGCCCCAGAGGTTCTTGAGCTCCTCGCCCTCACGGAGTCTCTGGCGCGGGCACCTCAGCACCTCTTCCATCGAGCGGGCGGTCTCCCAGCCGGATTCCTCGCGGTTGTGGTGGACGGTGACCGTGGCGCTGATCCGCACCCGGCCGCGGCCGTCCCCGGCCGGGATGTGGAAGTAGCGGGTGCTCGTGGCGAGCACGTCGGCCGGCAGGCCCGCGGTCTGCCAGACGCAGCCCTCGTCGAGCACGGGCCAGCGGCTCGGATCGCTCTCGAACGGGGTGCTGCGCACGACCTCGGGCCCGAGGGCCTGCTCGGCGATGATGATCCGGCCGAGCAGGTCGCGGGCCTCGGCGACCGTCCTCGGCTGCTTGGACTCGTCGAGCGCGGGCATCGGGAGCAGGGTGGAGCCACTGGGCTCGGCGGCCGGGGGGCTCGCGCCGGGGCTGCCCGTACCCGAGGGCGTGCCCGGGGGGCTGCTCGCCGCGCCGCCCTTCGGCGTGCCGTCGGCCGTGCATCCGGCGATGAGGAACAGGCCCGCCAGCGCGCAACCGCACGCGCGCAGGACGGCGTTCCCTCTGCTGCGATCTACCAGTCCCCCCACGGCACGGATGGTACCCCGCCGTGCGGGCGGATAACTGGCTTATGGAAAAGGGAAGTTGACACCCCGTCGCACTACTTTAGGCGGTCGAGGGTCCAGGCGGACTCGTGGCGGGTGAAACCGACGTGCGGGTAGTAGTCGACCGCGGCCGGCGCGGCGAGCAGGACCAGCTTCGCCTCGGGCGCGGCTTCCCGCGTGAGGCGGATCAGGTCGCGCCCCACGCCCTTGCCCTGGTAGGCCGCGTCGACGGCGAGATCGCCGACGTAAGTGGAGTAGGCGCCGTCGGTGATCGACCGGGCGATGCCGATGAGGCGGCCGCCCTCGGCCCGGGCGACCACGACGAGGTTGGCCCCGGCCAGCATCCGGGCGAAGCGCTCCACATCGGCGACGGGGCGGCGCTCGGCGAGGGTGGACGCACGGTAGACACCGATGACCTCCTCGACGTCCAGGTCGGCGCCGATGACACGTTCACACTTCCACATACGGGTGCAACCCCTCGCTCAGCTCTTCGATTCGAAAGCCCGGACCTGGGCGATTCCCGCGGACCCGACCCTCACATGTAAGCGTCTTATCCGCTTAGTGATTATTACATGCCGGACTCGACGAAAGACAAACCGGTCCACCGGTATGTACTGCACCGCGGCCGGGCATGCTCCGGGGGCGTTCACTCAGGGGAAGGAGCCGTCGTGCTCACTCAGGTTCTCACTTGGTTCCGAGGACTCACAGGACGCTTCACCGGCGCGCCCGACCGCGCCGCGCCGACGGCCGCCCGGGCTCCCGTCTTCACCGCGGACTTCGCATCGACCACGCAGTGGGTCGCGGGCCGGTCCTGGGCGTATCCGAACGGCGGCCCCACCAACCCCGGTGACAACAAACTCGACCATCTGGTGGCCGACCCCTCCTACAGCCGCACCGGCACGTTCCGGGCCACCCGCCGCCCGGACGGCAAGTGGAACGCGGGACTGCTGACCACCGAGGGCAGCAACGAGGGGTTCATGGTCCGCACCGGCGACGTGCTGGAGTCCCGGGTACGGCTGCCCGCCGAGCTCGGGGCCTGGCCGGCGATCTGGACCTGGCGGGACGGCGGGAACGAGATCGACGTCTTCGAGTACCACCCCGACAACGCCGACCTCCTCGAACTCTCCAACCACGTCAGGGGCGGCTCGCGCTACCACCGCGACTCGTCCATCACCCCCGGCGGATGGGTGGACCTCAAGGTCGAATTCGGCACACGCTCGGTCGTGTGGTGGGTCAACGGCACCCGGGTCTTCGCCGACCGCCGGGGAGTCGGGCGCAACTGGCGGGCGTACCTCATCGTCAACCTGTCGGTGTGCGCCGGGCGCTACCACCCGGCGCCCGATGCGGCCGTGTCCCAGATGTCCTACGAGGTGGAGTACCTACGCGTCCACCGACCCTAGGGAACCGCAGGCCTGGTGACCCCAGCGGCTGCCGTTCTTGGTGATCAACTCCCCGGCGGCGTAGGGCTTCCCGCAGGCGCAGCTGCCGGGGAACTTCGCCTTGATGGCCCGCGATCCGCCGCCGGTGGCCGTACCTGCGGACGTACGCTTCTTCGGCGCGGCCGCCTTGCGGCGCGCGGGCGAGGCCGCGGCCGGAGCCGGTACCGGCAGGTCCGGACTGCCGAGGGCCGTACCGGCCGCCGCCTGGCTCACGGCGGCGTCGCTGGCGGCCTGGTCGGCGATCGCGTTCAGGTGGTCGCCGTCCTCGCGGTGCGCGGGAACGTACTGGAAGGTGACGTCGCGGTCGGCCAGCAGCCGGTCGATCGCCTCGACGAGTTCACGGTTGGCGACCGGCTGGCCGGAGGCGGTCCTCCACCCGTTGCGCTTCCAGCCCGGGAGCCACTGGGTCACGGCCTTCATGGCGTACTGGGAGTCCATCCGCACCTCGACGGGCGTCCCCGGACCCACCGCCTCCAACAGCCGCTGGAGCGCGGTCAGCTCCCCGACGTTGTTGGTGGCCCGTCCCAGCGGACCGGCCTCCCAGCGCTCGGGGCGTCCCTGGGAGTCGGCGATGACCCAACCCCAGCCGGCGGGTCCGGGATTACCTTTGGCCGCTCCGTCACAGGCGGCGATGATGCGATCAGACATCCCCCGATCATGCCTCATCCACCGGGGCTCTCCGATCGGTCAGCCCGGCAGCACGTCCTTGGCCGCCAGGCGGGAGCCCTCGTAGCAGAGCCGGTAGACGTCGGCCTGGTCCAGGAGGTTGCCGTTCGAACGGTAGTACTCGCACACGGTGCCGTCGGGTACGGGCAGCGCCCGGACGGCGTCCGGTACGTACCGCAGCTGCCGCTCCGGAAGGACCCGGGCCACCTCGGCGCGGTCCTGGCCCGTTCGTACTGCGGCGAAGTCCACGGGGCCCCTCACCTCCCCGCCCCGCCCCGCCGGTCAGGACCCGGGGCCGTCGGCGGCGAGCAGCTCGCACTTCTCGAAGTTCATGCAGCCGCAGGCCAGGCAGTCGGCAACGGCGTCCCGCAGGAGCCGCGTCTGCTCGATGAACCGGTCCAACTCGGGCAGCTTGCTCTCGGCGAGGGCCCGCCACTGCCGGGTGGCGCCGCGCTCGGCATCGGAGTCGAGCAGGCGGCGGATCTCGGCGAGGGTGAAACCGGCCCGCTGGGCCATCTTGATCAGCGCGATCCGCCGCACGACGCCGGCCGGGTAGACGCGGCGGCCTGCGGCCCGTTCGGCGGCGGGCAGCAGGCCGACGCTCTCGTAGTAGCGCAGCGCCGAGGGTCTCATCCCTACCTGCCGCGCGAGTTCGCCGATTCCGAGCTGTCGCACCCGTCACTCCCCCTTGACCTCAAGTGCGCTTGAACCAAGAGTCTGACCCGGTGACTCCCGCACAGACAACTCGCCTCCTGCCCCAGACCTATCGACCGCTGTTCGCCCACGCCGACTTCCGGCGGCTGCTGCCCGCACTGGCGGCCTCCGACGTCGGTGACGGGATGAGCATGGTCGCGGTGGCATGGCTGGCCATCGAGATCGCGCCTCCGGGGCAGTCCGGGATGCTCCTGGGGGCCGCGCTCGCCGCGTACGCGCTTCCGGGAGCCGCCGGCGCCCTGCTCCTCGGGCGATGGCTGCGCCGGCTCCCGGCCGGCCGCCTGCTGGTGGCCGACAGCCGGATCCGCGCGGTGCTCCTGGGGTGTGTGCCGCTGGCCTGGGCCGCGGGGGCGCTCCACCCGGTGCTGTACGTGGCCCTGCTGGCGGGTTCGTCCGTCCTGCACGCCTGGGGCAACGCGGGCAGGTACTCCCTGATCGCGCAGATAGTTCCGCCCGACCAGCGGTTGGCAGCCAACGCGCTGGTCAGTTCCAGCGCCTCGGCCTCCATCGTTGTCGGCCCCGCCCTCGCCGGGTTCCTGGCGGCGGTGATCAGTCCCGCCTGGCTGATCGGCCTCGACGCGCTGTCGTTCGCCGTGCTCGCCGTCCGGGCCGGGCGGCTGCGGGGCGCCTCGACCGGAACGGGCGGCAAGAAGAAGGAGAAGGAAAGGGAAGAGGCGCAGGACGCGGCGGGGCCGGTCGGGGCGGGCCGGTCGGCCGCCGGGCTGCATCGGTTGCGCAAGCAGCCCGAACTCCTCGGAGTCCTCGCCCTGACCTGGTTCTTCAACTTCCTCTACGGACCGGCGGAGGTTGCCCTCCCGTTGCACGTCACCGACGACCTGCACGCCGGCGCGGGCCTGCTGGGGCTGTACTGGGCGCTCTTCGGGGCGGGCGCGGTGCTGGGCGGGCTGGCCGCCGGGGCCCTGCGGCGGTTCCCGCTCTGGCCGGTCACCCTGGGGATCGTCGCGGGCTGGGGGCTGACCCTCGTACCTTTCGGCCTCGGCGCGTCCGCGCCCGTCACCCTGGCCTGCTTCACCCTCGGCGGCCTGATCTACGGGCCCTTCACGGCGCTGTCCTACACCCTCTTCCAGGAGCGCACCCCGGCCGCCTGGCTGACCACTGTCCTGGCCGCCCGCAGCGCCGCCCTGCTCACCGCCGGGCCGGTGGGCACCGCGCTCGGCGGGCCGCTGATCGCGCTCCTCGGGCCCCGGCAGGTACTGGCGGCGTCCGGGATCGCGACCGTCGTCCTCGCCGCGATCGGGGCCGCGGTCCGGGTGTGGGGGATGCGGGGCGTCAGAGCCCCTTCGCCCGGGTGACCGCCGGCCGGACCCCGGCCGCGCGCATCCGGACCGCGTCCGCCGGCATCCGTCGCACCGTGCAGGAACGGCTCAGGGCCGCGCGGCAGTCGCCGCGCGGCCCTGAGCTTTTCCACGACCCGTTCGATGACGGGGCAGTGAAACGGTTCTCCGGAGCCCGGCGGTCAGGCCGGGCCGTCGTCCGGGAATCAGGCGGGGGTGATGTTCTCCGCCTGCGGGCCCTTCTGGCCCTGCGTGATGTCGAAGGTCACGGCCTGACCCTCCTGGAGCTCACGGTAGCCCGACGCGTTGATCGCCGAGTAGTGGGCGAAGACGTCCGGGCCGCCGCCGTCCTGGGCGATGAAGCCGAAGCCCTTCTCCGAGTTGAACCACTTCACAGTTCCCGTAGCCATGTTCATGCCTTCCCGTTGACGTACGTCTTCCACACGGCGTGGAAGACGGAGGTGATCGCCCTGGTCCTACGGCACAACACAGCAAAACTGCCCACACCAAAGGGCACGGGCAAGGCACTTGGAACCACGACAGCTACCCGTGAAGGTACACGCCTGCACGCACTGTCACCAGGGGGAATGATCTCGCCTTGGAGGCGAGATTCAGCCCTTTCACCCACACTCCGGGCGCGGCCGCCGGCAAATGCGTCGAGTACAGCCCCCGGGATGCCGTAGGGTGAGGTCTACCGACGCGGGGTGGAGCAGCTCGGTAGCTCGCTGGGCTCATAACCCAGAGGTCGCAGGTTCAAATCCTGTCCCCGCTACCACTCGGAAGGGCCCGGATCCTCATGGATCCGGGCCCTTCTGCTGTGCCCGGCCCACCGACCGCCGGCCGGCATCCCGGACCCCACGACGCGACGACACGACGACGCGACGACGCAACCGCCCGGTGCCACAGCCGCCCGGGACCGGAACCGCGTCACCCGGTGGCCCGTGGCGCCGCCGCCCTTCCCCGTCGCGGCCGCCGCGACGATGAGTACCCCACCGGCCGTGTGACGGCACTCACACGGTGATCTGTCGTCCGATGTCGACCGGATGCGGTGCGGCGGGCGTATGCCCGGTGAGAGGGACACATGGATTCAGGAGCGATTCTTTGACCATCGAGGAGTTCGAGGAGTTCTACGCGCAAGCGGCAGGACGACTCACAGGACAGCTCTACGTGATGCTCGGCGATCACCACGAGGCACAGGACGTGGTGCAGGAGGCCTTCGTCAGAGGGTGGGGCCGCCGACGTGAGCTGGACCGCGACGGGCGACCCGAGGCGTGGATCCGCACCGTCGCGTGGCGGCTCGCCGTGAGCCGCTGGCGCGGGCGGCGGCGCACCGCCGACGCCTGGCAGCGCACCGCCGCCGCCGGCCATGTGGAGGGGCCGGGTCCTGAGGCGGTGGCACTCGTCGAGGCCCTGCGGCAGCTGCCCCTGAAGCAGCGCCGGACCATGGCGCTGCACTACCTGTGCGATCTGACAGTCGAACAGATCGCCGCCGAGACCTCGCTGTCCGCGAGCACGGTCAAAACCCACCTCTCCCGGGGCCGGGTCACACTCTCCCGCCATCTGCAGGACCCCCGCATTGAGGAGGCGCCCGATGCCTGAGTCCCACGACCCGCTGCGCTCCCTCTTCCGGGAGGCGGCCGACGCCGGACAGTCCGCGACCACGTCCCCGCCCGTAGCCGTCATCGAGCGGCGCGGCGAGCGGCACCGTCGCCGCCGGATCGTCAGCATCGCCGCCGGCTGCTTCCTCGTCCTCGCCGGGTCCGGCGCGGCCCTGTCGGCGTTCCTCCCGGGGGACTCGGCCCCGACCCTCCCCGCGACCACCCCCTCCCCCGCGGCGCCGTCCCCGACTTCCGCACCGCCCCCTGCCAGCAACACGACCACGCCGCTCACCTCCATGTCGCCCTCGTCCAGCAGCACTCCGACATCGCCCGACCTCGGGTCGCCGCCGCCCAGCAGGACGCCGCCGCGCAACACCACGGCGCCGGCGGGCAATCGCACCGGGACCGTGAACCCGAGCAGCTCCATGTCCCTCACTCCCCCGCAGCACACCCAGTAGCCCCACGGCACCTCCTCCTCTCCCCTCTCCCCTCTCCCCGCAGCACACCGCCCGCGGACACCGACCCGAACCAGGGCCGGCGACCCCGCACGCCTTCAGACGGCCAGGAGATCCCGATATGCCCGTTTCCACCCCCCGCCGGCCCGCCGAAGCTCCCGCCTCGCCCACCACCTGGCCGCCCGCGCCCGACACCGGTCGCCGCCCTCGCCGCACCCTCCCGGCGTTCCTGCGGCTGGGCCCGGGCGACCGCGAGGTGCTGTGGCTGTACGTGCTGACCCGCGTAGGCATCTGGGCCACCGCCGGCGCCGTGGGGTGGCTCTTCCCCCGCGACGGCGAGAGCCGCCGGCCCGCCTCGCCGCTCTCGTCGTGGCAGCAGTGGGACTGGTGGCACTACCTCCACATAGCCGAGGAGGGCTACTTCCCCACCCAGGCCGGACCCTGGACGGCCGGCTGGGACAACCGGGAGGCGTTCCTGCCCGGCTTCCCCCTCGCCCTGCGCGCCGTCCACACCGTCGTCCCCGACTGGGCCGCGGCCGGGGCGCTGATCTCGTTCGTCTCCGGAGGCGTAGCCGTCCTGGCTCTCGCCCGCATCGCCCGCCATCACCTGGCCGACCTCGAGACGGGCCGCCGTGCGGTGGCGTTCCTGCTCCTGTCGCCGTGCGCCGTGTTCCTCGCCGCGGGCTACACCGAGGCGCTGTTCCTCGCCCTGGCCCTGCCCGCCTGGCTGGCGGCGCAGCGCCAGAACTGGCCGACAGCCGCGATACTCGCCTGTCTCGCCTGCTCCGTGCGCATCACGGGGCTGTTCCTCGCGGCCGCGCTGGCCCTCCACTTCGTCCTCACCGCCCGCGGTCTGCGCGCCTGGCGCGCGGCCCCGTGGCTGCTCCTGCCCGCTCTCGCCCCGGCCCTTTACAGCTGGTTCCTGCAGACGCGGACCGGGGACTGGATGGCCTGGAAGCACTCCCAGGAACGTGGCTGGTACCGGGACTTCCATGCGCCGTGGGAGGCCTGGGCGAACACCTGGGAGGCCGCCTTCGGGCACACCCAGGCCACCGGTTACGCGTTCATGTGGCAGGCCGAGCTCCTGGCCATGGTCATCGGCCTCGTACTCCTGGTCCTGCTGGTCCGGGCCCGCCGCTGGCCCGAGGCCCTGTACATCGGCCTCACCCTGTGGGCCCTGGGCACCTCGTACTGGTACACCTCCGTACCCCGCTCCACCCTGCTGTGGTGGCCGCTGTGGATCGGCCTGGCGTCCTGGAGCATGCGGCGCCCCCGGATCCAGTCCGCCTACCTGTACGTCGCGGGTCCGCTCTCCGCGGTGGTCGCCATCACCTTCCTCTCGGGCCGCTGGGCCGGCTAGCTCGTCCCCGGGCTCCCGGTACCCGCGCCTACGCTCCACCGACTGGCCCATCCCCCACAGTGGGCGTTCCATCGAAGGGTGGGCCTTGTCCCGAGGGGCTCTTCGCGGCAGGAGGTCGCCATGACCGCAGTCATGACCGCGCACCCGGGCCGCGCCCGGACGGCGGTGCTGTGCGCCACCGCGCTGCTCGCCACGGCCCTGCCGGCCGGCGGCGCCTGGGCGGCGACCGGCGCGGGGTCGGCGCCGGCGTCGTGCGTGGCGTCCCCCGAACCCTCGGGCGGCGAGGCCGCGAAGATCATGGACATCGCCAAGGCGGCGCAGAAGGAACTGGACCTGAACGCCGTCGTCCTGCGGGTCACGCGGGGCGGCCAGGAAGTCGTCACGGGCGCACTCGGCGAGTCCATGACGGGGGTCCCGGCCACGGCGGACATGCACTTCCGGGCCGGTTCGGTGGCCATCGTCTACATGGGCATCGCCATGCTGCAACTGGTCGAGGACGGCAAGGCCGGCCTCGACGACCCGATCTCTCGCTGGCTCCCCGACGCACCGCACGCCGACGAGATCACCCTGCGGATGCTCGGCGCCTCCACCTCGGGCCTGCGCGACTACGTGCCGGACTCGAAGTTCCTCGCGGCCCTGTACGCCGACCCGTTCCGGCAGTGGACACCCGACGAGCTGGTGGGCATCTCCGCCGACCATCCCCTCTGGTACGAGCCCGGGACGAGCTGGAGCTACTCGCACGCGAACTTCGTACTCCTCGGGCAGGCCCTGGAGAAGATCTCCGGCAAGCCGCTGGCCGAGGTGATGAAGCAGCAGATCACGGGGCCCGCCGGGCTGGACAACACGGTCAACAGCTTCACGCCCCAGATCGAGGAGCCCGTCCTGCACTCCTTCGACGCGGAGCGCGGCAAGTACGAGGAGTCCACCTTCTGGAATCCCTCCTGGACCACCGCTCCCGGCGCGGTCCTGACCACCCACATCTGCGACCTGGCCCGATCGGCCGAGGCCGTGGGTACGGGTGAGCTCCTCTCGCCGCAGAGCTTCAAGGTCCAGCTCGACCCCGGCACCGTGGGCCTCGGCGGCAACACCCCCGGCTGTCCGGCCAAGGACTGCTTCCGTCAGCTTCCGGCCCGGCACTTCGGCTACGGCGTGATCGTCCAGAACGGCTGGATCCAGTCGAACCCCTCGTTCGCGGGATACGCGGCGATCCAGGCCTACCTTCCGAGCGAGCACCTCGCCATCGCGGTCTCGACCACCGTGGGGCCCAAGGCCCCCGAGGACAACACGGCGCAGACCATCGCCGGGCGCATCGCCGAGGTCCTGGCGCCCGGGAACTCCCTGATGGGGAAGAACTGACGTTCCCCGCAGGCAGCGCGCCTGCGCCGAACGGGCCCCCGCCCGGTCACCGGGCGCGCATACTCGGAGCATGGCCGACACCACCACCGTCGAGGTCGACACCGATGTGCACGACCGCCTCGCCGCGCTCGCCGCGGACCGCGGACTGAGCCTGCGCGCGTACCTCGCCGAACTCGCCACCACCCAGGAGAACGAGGGCGCACGCGCACGCGCCGCACGCGCCTTCGAGCGGGCCCTGGACCGGCCCGGTTTCCGCGAGGGCTTCGCGCGTGACTTCGGCGGCCCGGCGGGGCGCGACTGACTCCGCCGACGGGCCGGGATCACGAAACGTCCCTATGCTCGGACAAGGGGCTGCCCCGAGCCCTGGAGGACGGCGGTCATGACCGAGGCGAGCGACGCGGCCCAGGCGGACCGCACCCTGAAGGCCCGGCACCGCGCGATGTGGGCACTGGGTGATTACCAGTCGGTGGCTTCCCACGTCATTCCGGATCTGGGTGCCGTGCTCGTGAAGGAGTGCGGCGTCCAGCGCGGCGACCGGGTGCTCGACATCGCGGCGGGCTCGGGCAACGCCGCCATTCCGGCCGCCCTCGCCGGGGCCGACGTGATCGCGTCCGACCTCACCCCCGAGCTGCTGGAGATCGGCCGGCACCTGGCCGCGGTACGGGACGCCCGCCTGGAGTGGCGGGAGGCGGACGCCGAGCACCTGCCCTTCGTGGACGGCGAGTTCGACGTGGTGATGTCCTGCGTCGGCATCATGTTCGCCCCGCACCACGGGCCCGCCGCCGCGGAGATGCTGCGCGTCTGCCGTTCGGGCGGCACGGTCGGGCTGATCAACTGGACCCCGCAGGGGTTCGTGGGCAAGCTGTTCGCCGCGATGAAGCCCTACGCTCCCCCGCCGCCGCCCGGCGCCCAGCCGCCCCCGCTGTGGGGCGACGAGGAACATGCGCACGAGCTGCTGGGTGAGGCGGTGACCGACGTGGAGGCCCGCCGCCGGACGGTTCGCGTGGACCGCTTCACGCGGCCCACGGACTTCCGGGAATTCTTCAAGGCCTGCTACGGGCCCACCGTCGCCGTCTACCGCGCCGTCGGCGACGATCCGGAGCGGGTCGCCGAGCTGGACGCGGCGCTCGACGCGCTCGCCGCCGAGCACACCGTGGACGGGGTCATGGAGTGGGAGTACCTGCTGCTGACGGCCCACCGCCGCGGCTGATCCCCCGTTTCCCCGTTACCCCGACCCATCCGTCGGTCCATCTGCCCATCAATCCGCAGGCCGCAGTCCGTACCGCGACGTGCTCCGGCGGTCAGTCCAGGACCGGATGCACCTCCGGGTGGGAGTCCCACCACTCCTTGTGGAAGGGGTTGTTGTCCACATTGGCCAGGTAGGCGCGGGCCGCGGCCCGGAAGAGCAGTTCCGCCTGCCCGGCGGAGAGCGCCGCACGGCTCCAGGCGAGGCGGATGCGGCCCATGATCGGGGTGCCGACGAGCGGGCGCATCACCGTCCCCTCCCCCGGCGGGGCCGTCGGCTGGGTGAGCGCGACCGCGCGCCCCGCGGCGATCAGGTCGTGCTGCATCTTGCGGTCGGTGATCCGGTAGCGCAGTGAGGGGCTGAATCCGGCCTTCGCGCAGGCCGCGACGAGCGCCTCGGGGCCGCCGTCGTCGTCCTCCACCAGGGTCATCCACGACTCCCCGGCCAGGTCGGCCAGTTCTATGCGGTCCAGATCCGCGAGGGGATGTCCCGCGGACAGCCGGATGCAGAACGGCTCCTTCGGGATCAGCGTCCTGGCCAGGGTCCCTTCCGGCAGCGGGACCTCGTGGTCGTTGACCTCCCCGTACACGATGGCGTCGTAGCGCCCGGCGCCGAGCATCCGCGCGAGCACGGTGACGGAGTCCTCCAGGTCCACGGCGATCTCCCGGCCCGACATGGACAGGTCGGTCTGGGCGAGGAGGCCGTCGAGCAGCACGAGCATGATGCAGCCCAGCCGCAGCGGGCTGCCGGCCGCTATGGTGCGCGCCTCCGCGCCCAGCGCGTCCATCTCGCTGAGCACGCGACGCGCCTTGGCCAGCACGAACTGGCCCAGTGCCGTGGGTTCCACCCCGCTGCGTCCCCTGAAGAACAGCTCGCCCCCGGTGACCCGTTCGATGCGGCGCAGCTGGGCGGAGAGTGCGGGCTGGGACACCCCGAGCCGCCGCGCCGCGCCCCCCAGGCTGCCCGCCTCCGCTATCCGGCAGACGGCTTGCAGATGCCTCAACTCCAGCTGCATCCGGGCAGCGTACGAGTCGGGCCGCCGCCGCACCATAACGCGGACCTTATGCCTGCCGGGATGTCCCAATCTCGTCATGTTCACGCTCATACTCGGCCGCGAACGAGCACTCATCCCCACCCCCCACCCCCCACGATCGGAGTGGACGTTGCATCCCAGCAGATGGACGGCGGCCGTGGCAGCGATGGCGCTGACCGCGAGCCTCGCCGGCGCCCTGGCCGGGACGGCATCGGCTGCGCAGCAGGCGCAGCCCTCCCCGTCCCAGAAGGACACACCGGCGGCACGTGCGGTCGCGGCCGCCGACCAGGCCGTCGACAGCGGCCTCGACTCCCTGGTCAACTCCGCCCAGGAACAGTACGAACGACGCCTGGTCACCCCCTGGGTGAAGGACCTGTACTCCGTCTCGTACGAGCGCAGCTACCGCGGCCTGCCGGTCGTCGGCGGCGACGCGGTCGTCCTCGCGGACGGCACCGGCAAGGTACGTGCGCTCCAGTCCGCCTCCTCCGTGCGCATCGATGTCTCCACCAGGGCGTCGGTCTCCGCGAAGGACGCCGAGACCACCTCGCGGGCCAAGCTGGTCTCGGTCGACAAGGTCGAGACCAGCCGGCTCGTCGTCCGCCTCAAGGACGACAAGCCGGTGCTGGCCTGGGAGACCGTGCTCAGCGGCCGTACGAAGACCGCTCCCAGCAGGCTCCACGTCTTCGTGGACGCGCGGACCGGCGCCTTCGTCGACAGCTACGACGAGGTGGTCGCGGGTACCGGCAACAGCAAGTGGAACGGGCCGGGCCCGATCACCATCGACACCACCAACTCGGGCTCCACGTACACGCTGCGCGACCCGAACCGTACCGGCCTCAGCTGTGCGGACTACAGCACGGGCACGGTCTTCACGAAGTCCTCCGACTCCTGGGGCACCGGTAACCCCACGAGCAAGGAGACCGGCTGCGTCGACCTGATGTTCGCGGCGCAGAAGCAGTGGGACATGCTCTCCCAGTGGCTGGGGCGCAACGGCGTCAGCGGCAACGGCCGCAGCTTCCCCGCCAAGGTGGGTCTGAGCGACCTCAACGCCTACTGGGACGGCAGCTCGGTCACCATCGGACGCAACAGCGCCAATGAGTGGATCTCCGGCATCGACGTGGTGGCCCACGAGTACGGGCACGCCATCGACTCCAACACTCCGGGTGGCACCAGTGGCCAGGAGTCCGGGCTCGGCGAGGGCACCGGCGACATCTTCGGCGCACTGACCGAGGCCTTCGCCAACGAGCCCGCTCCGTACGACACTCCGGACTACACGGTCGGCGAGGTCATCAACCTCCAGGGCCGGGGACCGATCCGGAACATGTACAACCCGCCGGCCGTCAACAACGACCCGGCCTGCTACAGCTCCGCGATACCCGGCACCGAGGTGCACGCGGCCGCCGGTCCCCTGAACCACTGGTTCTACCTGCTGGCCGAGGGCACCAGCCCGGGCGGCGGCAAGCCCAACAGCAGCACCTGCAACGGAACCACGCTGACCGGTGCGGGCGTGCAGAACGCCGGCAAGATCTTCTACGGCGGCATGCTGCTCAAGACCAGCAGCATGTCCTACAAGAAGTACCGTACGGCGACGCTGACTTCCGCCAAGTCGCTGGACACCACCTGTGACCTCTTCAACAAGACCAAGGCCGCCTGGGACGGCATCAGCGTGCCCGCCCAGACCGCCGACCCGACCTGCACCCCGAGCGGGCAGAACAACGACTTCTCGATGTCACTGAACCCGTCCTCGGGGACCGTCCAGCAGGGCGCTTCCGTCACCACCACCGTCGGCACCGCGGTCACCACCGGTACCGCCCAGTCGGTGACGCTGACCGCGTCCGGGCTGCCGGCCGGAGTGAGCGCCTCCTTCAACCCGGCCACCGTGCAGTCCGGCCAGTCCTCGGTACTGACCCTGACCGCCACCGCCAACGCGGCGCCGGGTGCCTCCACCGTCGTCGTCAAGGGCCAGGGCACGACCCTCTCCCACACGGTCGACTACTCGCTCAACGTGGGCGGTACCCAGCCCGGCAACGACCCGCCGGACATCAACGTCGCCAACGTGCAGGCGCACCTGACCCAGTTCAACACCATAGCGGGCCAAAGCGGCGGCAACCGCCGTGCGGGCAGCGCCGGATACACCCAGTCGCTGGCCTATGTGAAGGGCAAGCTGCAGGCGGCCGGTTACACGGTCACCGAGCAGAACTGCTCCTCCTGCACCTACCCGTCGAACAACCTGATCGCCGACTGGCCGGGCGGCCCCGCCGACCAGACCGTCATGTTCGGCGCCCACCTCGACAGCGTCTCGGCCGGCCCCGGCATCAACGACAACGGCTCGGGCTCCGCGACCCTGCTGGAGAACGCCCTCGTCCTGGCCGAGAAGAACCCGACGATGACCAAGCACGTGCGCTTCGCCTGGTGGACCGACGAGGAACAGGGCCTCAACGGCTCCCGCTTCTACGTCAACCAGCTGAGCAGCGCGCAGCGCAGCGCCATCAAGGGCTACTACAACTTCGACATGGTCGGCTCGACCAACGGCGGCTACTTCATCAACAACGTCAACTCCGCCACCGCCACCCCGCTCAAGGCGTACTGGACCTCGCTGAACCTGGCGCCCGAGGAGAACACCGAGGGCCAGGGCCGCAGCGACGACTACTCCTTCCAGCAGGCCGGCATCCCCACCTCCGGCTACGCGGCCGGCGCCAGCGCCCGTAAGACCTCGGCGCAGGCCACGAAGTGGGGCGGCACCGCGAACGCCGCCTACGATCCCTGCTACCACAGCTCCTGCGACACCACGAACAACATCAACGCCACGGTGCTGAACCGCAGCGCCGACGGTGTGGCCTACGCCGTCTGGAAGCAGGCGGTCGGCGGTGAGACGCCCGCGCAGGACTTCTCCATCGGCGTCAGCCCGTCCGCGGGCAGTGCGGCACCCGGCGGTTCCGCCTCCGCGACGGTGGGCACCACGACCGTGAGCGGCGCCGCCCAGACCGTCGCCCTCTCCGTCTCCGGCGCGCCGGCCGGGGTGACCGCGACGCTCAACCCGACGTCCGTCCAGTCCGGCAGCTCCTCGGCGCTGTCCGTCCAGGTCGGCGCGAGCACCGCGCCCGGCACCTACACCCTGACGATCACCGGCTCCGGGACCGTCAGCCACACCACCACCTACACGCTCACCGTCACCGGCGGCGGCACCTGCACCCCGCGCCAGCTGGTGGTCAACGGCGGCTTCGAGAGCGGCGCCACCCCGTGGACCGCGACCGCGGGCGTCATCACCAACCAGTCCGGGCAGACCCCGCACGGCGGCAGCTACAAGGCCTGGCTGAACGGGTACGGGTCCACCCACACGGACAGCGCCTCCCAGGCGCTGGCCATCCCGTCGGGCTGCTCCACGTACCGGCTCGGCTTCTTCCTCCACATCGACACGGACGAGGACGAGAGCGTCGTCTACGACCGCTTCACCGTCTCGGTGGGCGGCCAGACGCTGGAGACCCTGTCGAACCTGAACGCGAACTCCGGCTACGTGGAGAAGTCCTACGACCTCTCGCAGTTCGCCGGCCAGAGCGTCACCCTGAAGTTCAACGGGACGGAGGACCAGTCCCTCCAGACCTCCTTCGTCGTGGACGACGTCACCCTCCAGGTGAGCTGACCTCCATCTGACACCTCCCCGAAACAGGCCCGGCCCGGTCCCCGCACCACGGGGGACCGGGCCGGGCCCGTCGCTTCCGGTCACCGGACTCCCGTCCGGGGAAGGTGAGTCCGCGTCAGGCGGGTGCGTCCGTTGCGTCCGGTGCGAACTCCGCCCTGAGGACCTCGGTGAAGACCTCGATCGGGTTGTTCCAGTCGGCGTTGATGCTCTGGGAGACGATGTGCCCCCCGTCCCGGCTGCCGTAGGTGTAGCAGAAGGAGCCGTGGAAGGCCCCGCCCATGCCCCAGACCGTCACGCCCGGGGACACGTCGATCGAGGAGATGCCCAGGCCGTAAGCGGTGTGGGGGATCCACTTGCCCTCGGGGGTGGGACGGACGGCGAACATCTCGCGCTGTTCGGCGGGCGGCAGCAGCCGGCCGCCGAGCAGCTCGGCGAAGAACCGGTTGAGGTCCCGGGTCGTCGAGACCATGCCGCCGGCCGCCCACGCGAAGGTGGTGTTCAGCTCGGTCACGTCGTGGATCTCGGCATCCGGTTCGGGCAGGTTGTTCCTGCTGTAGAGGCGGGTGTGGGGGCCACGCAGCGCGTGCTCCTCGTCGCCCGGCACATAGGTTCCGCTCAGCCCGAGCGGGCGGGCGATGCGCTGCTCGACCTCGTCGGCGAAGCTGCGGCCGGTCGCCTTCTCGATGACGAGACCGGCCAGGATGTATCCGGTGTTGCTGTAGGTCCAGCCCTCGCCCGGCGCGAAGTCGGGGGCGTGCGACTGGGCGACCTCCACCAGCCGCTCGGGGCGGTAGCGGTCGTAGCGGTGCTCCAGGAAGGCGGACCCGAAGTGCTGGGACGCCAGTTGCTCGTCCACCGCGTAGTTGAAGACTCCGCCGGTCATGCCGAGCAGGTGCCGCAGGGTGATCCGGTCCGGGTCGTTGCCGTTGCCCCGGAGCAGTCCGGGCAGCCACTGCTCGACGGTGTCGTCCAGCGTGAGCCCGCCCTCGGCCGCCAGTTGGAGGAGGACGGCGGCCGTGAACGTCTTGGTGGTGCTGCCGATACGGAACTCCTCCTCCGGCACCCGCTCGCGGCGGGTCGTGGTGTCTGCCACCCCCGCGGCGCCGAACCACCGGCCCCGGCTGTCCAGGACCTCGGCGGCCGCGCCGGGGAGGCCGCCGCCCTCGCCCCCGCTCACCGCCCGGTCCAGGGCCTGCTGTACGGCCGTACGCGAACTCATACTCTGGGGAACGGACTTGGCCATCGCGGTCTCCTCGATGCGAGTCTTTCGCGGCTTCCCGACGAGGACGACGCTATGACGCGCGCCCGCGGCAGCGCTGGCCCGCTCCCGGCCAACATCGAGGACGGCCGGATCCTCCGGGTCTCCCCCGGACGCCCCCTGCTCAGCGGCCGCCGCCACCCCGCTCGGGAGCGATCATGGCGACCAGTGCGTAGTCCAGCTCCGCGCCGTCGACGAGGAGCGCCTCGACCGTGCGTGTGCTCGGGTCGATGTCGGCCTCCACGCCCTGCCCGCGGTAGCGGGGGTACCCCGTGGCACCCGTCTCCCCGGTCGCCTCGACCACGGCCGACCGCAAGGCCCGCTCCGCCGCGGACTGGCCGCGCAGGTTCTCGATGTGTCCGGGCACCAGCAGGATCTCGAAGCTCTGCGGCTCTGTGCTCATGGGCCGACGCTACCGGATGAGGTGCCCCGGAGCGGGCGTGCACACGCCCCGCCTCGTAGGCTCTGCGGGACCCCCCACACGGATGAAGAGGCACGACATGAACGGCGACACCCCGAGCAGGATCCTCCTCGTGGCGAAGGAGACCACCCTGCGGGGGCTGCTGGAGCGCCTCCTCGTGGCCCGGGGGTTCGCCGTGGTCGACGGCGGGAGCGGGCGGGACACCGTCTCCCTGCTGGGCAGCGCCGGTCCGATCGCCCTGGTGATCTGTGAGCGCACCGGACCGGGCCTGGACGAGGTGGCGCTGTTCGAGGAGATCCGCCGGAACCCCGATCACGGGCGGGTGCCCATCCTCGCCCTGCCGCCCGCGGAGCCGGAGTGCACGGTCCGCGCGCTGGAGGCCGGCGTGAACGAGTGTCTCGCGAAGCCGTTCCATCCCGCGGAGTTCATGGACCTCGTCGAGCGGCTGGCCCGGCCGACCACGGCCTGATTCCGCTCTTCGGTCCCCGGCCGGTCGTCGGGATCCGGCCGGTCCGGGCCGGCCGGAGCGATTGGCCGGACATCGCCCTGGTCCGGACCGCTCCGGGTTCCTACGATTCGGGCACCCGGTCTTCACCGACCGGGCATTGTCAGGGACATGCCCAGATTCCCCTTCCTGGGCCTGCCCCGTTCCACCCTGCACACCGGTCTGTGACGACCCGGCCCCGCTCTGGCCGGCCGCACCCCCCACCCTCCGGCACGCGGGCACCCCCGCCTGCGCGCCGCCCGGTACCGAAGCAGTGGATCGGAGAAACATGTCCGGTGGATTCCTCGTGAGCGGCGCGATCGGCGCCCTGCTCACCGCCACCCTCCCCACGCACACCACCCCCTCCACCATCGTGGACCCGCCGCCCGACCGGATCGTGATCGAGGTCGCCACGGTCAACGGGTCCGGGTGCCCCAAGGACACCGCGCAGGTCGCCGTGTCCCAGGACAACACCGCCTTCACCGTGACCTACAGCCAGTACCTCGCCCAGGTCGGCGGCGGCGCCCCGCCCACCGCGGGGCGCAAGAACTGCCAGCTCAGCCTGATCGTGCACGTGCCCCACGGATTCACCTACGCGATCGCCAGCGCCGACTACCGCGGCTACGCCTCGCTCGCGCCGGGCGCGAAGGCATCCGAGAAGGCCTCGTACTACTTCCAGGGGTCACCGGACACCGCCGCGCGCACCCACAGCTTCAGCGGGCCGCAGGAGGACAACTGGCAGGCCACCGACGTGACCGACTGGGCGCAGCTGGTCTGGGCGCCGTGCGGGGTGCAGCGGAACTTCAACATCAACACCGAGCTGCGCGTCGCCAGAGGGACCTCGTCCCCCTCGTCCACCAGCTACATGACGATGGACTCCACGGACGGCAGCATCAACACCATCTATCACATGGCCTGGAAGGAGTGCCCCGGCAAGTGATCGGCCCCGGCCGCCTCCCCCTGCGCGTACGCGCGCAGCGGGGGGCGGTAGCCGCGGTCCCGGACCAGGCGGGCGGTGAGCTCGGTGAAGGCACGGGCCGCGGCGCTCTCGTACGCACTCTCCCGGCGTAGCAGCGTGACCGTGCGGGACGGGAGGGCGGGGTCCAGCGGTACGGGGCGCAGGTAAGGATGGTCATGCGTGACGGCGTCGGGCAGGACGGTGACCAGCGAGGTGCGCCGGACGATCTCGGTGAGGGCGTGCACGGAATTCGCCTCGACCGCGATGTGCGGCCGGACGCCATGCGCGGCGAGGTAGGCGTCGACGTGCTCGCGGGTGGCGAAGTCCCCGCTGAGCAGGGCGAGTCGGCGCGTCGCGAGGTCCCGTACGGGCAGCGGGCCGAGGTCCGCGTCGGTCGCGGCGACCAGGCCGAGGGGCTCGGTGAACAGCGGGGTCGCCGCGATTCCCGGCAGGTGGGGCCCCTCGAAGGCGAGGCCGAGGTCGTGGTCGTCGGCGAGCAGGCCGCCTTCGATCCGGTCCTGCGGCATTTCCCGGACCTCCAGCGTGATGCCGGGATGCGCGGTGTGCAGCCCTGCGACGAGCGGGCCGACGAGGTACGCCGTGAACGTGGGGGTCAGTGCGAGGCGCAGGTGGCCGCGGGAGAGGTCGGCCAGGTCCATGACGGCGCGCTCGGCTGCGGCGAGGTCCCGTAGGGCGCCGCGCGCGTAATGGACGTACGTCGCACCGGCGTCGGTGAGCCGGACGGCGCGCCCCGTGCGGTCCAACAGCTGGACGCCGACGGTGCGTTCGAGCTGCTTCACCTGCTGGGACAGGGTGGGCTGGGAGATCCGCAGCTCTTCGGCGGCGCGGGTGAAGCTGCCGTGTTCGGCAACGGCGATCAGATAGCGCAGGTGACGCAGTTCCAGAGCCATGGGCACCACTATAGATAGCATCGATGACAGACATGGATATTGCGTCTTGGACACAATAGATGCAGGTCATGCATGGTGGAACACGTCAAGCCCCGTACGGGGCGCATCCCAGGAGGGAGTGGCCATGACCATGAAGACCCTGCCCACCCCGCGCGAACTCGCGGACGGCGTCGCACGTTTCCAGCGCGAGGTGTTTCCGGCCAAGGCGGAGCTCTTCGCACATCTGGCCGAGGTGCACCGGCCGACAACCCTGTTCATCGGGTGTTCGGACGCCCGCGTGGTGCCGGAACTGATCACCCAGAGCGAGCCGGGCGAGCTGTTCGTCGTCCGCACCGCGGGAAATCTCGTCCCCGCCCACGCGCCCGGCGTGGACGGGGTGGCGGCCAGTATCGAATACGCCGTCGCCGTCCTCGGCGTCACCGACGTCGTCGTGTGCGGGCACTCCGCCTGCGGTGCGATGACCGCCCTGGCCGAGGGGGCCGACCTATTCGGGGACGGCATCATCAGCGCGATCAACTTCACGCTGGACGTCCGGAAGGTCGCCGACCCCGAGGGCGGCGAGCGGGCCGTCATCACCCTCGACGGCAAGTACCTCCCGACGCGCCCCTTCTGACCATTCCTCAGGCGCACTCGTCCGGATCGGCCGCGCCCACCGGGCAGCCCGCGCCGCGCTGCTCGCCGAGCTGCCGGAAGAGCCGGTTGTCCAGGCACTCGGCCAGGTAGGGCACACCCGCCGTGTACCCCGACCCGTGGGCGTCGCCGAGCATGCGCGCGGCCAGGCTCCGGTGGGTGGACTTCCAGCGCTGGTGCCGCTCCTCGAGCCCGCCGAGCGCGGTGCGGAAGCGGTTCCATTCCGCCTCGTCGAACCGGGCCGAGCGGCGGAGGTCGAGATAGGCCCGGACCACCGTGTCATGGCCCTCACCTTCGGCCTCGGCCCGTACGGAGGGGACATGGGTGAAGGCTTCCGACCGCAGCCGCGGGGCGGTCGGAAGGCCGCACAGGATCTCGAAGCGCTTGTACTGTTCCGACTGGATGGCGCTGGCGCCCTGGGTGAACTGCCGGAAGGCGGAGAAGTGCCCGGGCCGCATGGTGGCGACCATCCGGAACAGCGCCGAGGCCCGGTCGAAGAGACCGGCCGCGCGATCCACCTGGTCGGCCGCCGCCCCCAGACGGCCCTCGCGCAGCGCCCCGATCGCCGCCCGTACGTCCGCCGCGATCGCCGTGAAGATCATTTCGTGGGCCTGGAGGGCCCTGATGAAGAAGTACTCGTCGTGCAGCACGTACACAGGCTGCACCGTCATGTCGAACCAGTGGGCGGACTCCGTGGCGGTGGGCCGGGGAAGCCTGCCGGCCATGTCCACCCAGCGGGACCACGACACGTGGGCCGCCCCCGACAGCAGGTCGTCGGTGTCCGGTCCTCCGAGGTCGTGGGCCACGAATCGCAGGGCGTGGCGCAGCCGCTTGCGCAGGGTCACCGGATCCGGCGGGTCCGTGTCCACGGATTCACCGGACGCACCGGATTCGCCGGAATTCCCGGATTCACCGGCTTCCGCGGATTCCCGCGACAGGGCCTCCGCCCGGACCTCGAAGCGAATGACGTCGGCTATGAGCAGCGTGGCCATCCGGTTCGGGTCCGGCGCCTCCTGCGCGTCGCCCGCCCCGTCCAGGAGCAGCTCCAGCAGCGGCAGGGAGAGGTAGGTCCGGTTCCAGTAGCGGTCCTCGTGCTTGTCGAGCATGCAGTCGAGGAAGGCCTCGAGGTAGGGCCGGCGGTCCACGGCGTGACGGTTGTGGATGTCACCGAGCCGCTGAAGGAGGGGCTGCGGAAGGAAGTGCTTCCCGGTGCGCCGCACCTCTTCCGTGACGGTGCGGGCCAGGTGGATCCCGTCCAGCGCCCCGTCCATGCACCCGGAGGCCGCCCAGCGGTCCACTTCTGCGAATTCCGCGTTCATCGCCACTCGCCTCCTGGGCCCGGGGGCCTGGTGGGCCTCACCCCGGCCGGGTGAAGCAGGAGGTTCAAGTGGGCATGATCGAACCACTGTGCGTCATGGCTCGAACATTCGTGTCTTGACAGGACCGGAAGGACCACGCACAGAGCCCCCGGCCCGGTCGGGCGGGAGGCTCTGCGGCGTACGGCGGTCGGTGCCCACTTCGGCGGCCGCTCGGGCCGCCGCGCGCCGGTGGATCCGTGGAACCGCGGATCCGGGTGGAACAAGCCGGGGCCCCGTGGGCACTCGCGCAGGCGTCGGAGGCCCCGGCTCGCAGGAGGGGACTGCGTCAGCTGCCGGCCGAGACGTTGCCCGACAGGACCGGGATGTTGTCCAGGATGTGCGAGAGCGGCTCGTCGCCCTTGGCCTGGGTGGAGTTCTCGGTGCACTGCTGGTTCTGCGGGTTGGACAGGACGTTGATGTCCTGGACACCGACGTTGATCAGGGCAAGGATCGACTGGGCGTTGACCTTCGCGGGCAGGCCGATGCAGGGCTTGTTCAGGGTGCCCTGGACCAGGCCGAGCTGCGGGCTCATGTCACCGTGGGTCTTCTGGTTGCCGTAAGCCTGGACCGCACCGTTGCCGTTGACGGTGTTGACCCCGTTGTCGTTGCCGATGGCCATGGCCGGGGCGGCCATGGCCGCGCCCGCGCCGACGATCGACGCGGTGGCGGCGGCGGTGGCCATGAACTTCTTGATCATCAGTGGTCCTTCTTGTCGCACGAGTGCACGGTGATAAGCACCTTGATCAACGGCCGGGGCGATCGCAGGTTGCGCTGTTTCACCCGAACAGCCCCTACCTCGTCTCGAGGCCTCGAACAGCCACGCTCAGCTCGACGACGTAGTGCTCCTCCACCCACCCGTCCGGGAACCGGCGCATGAGCAGGGCGCGTTCGTCCTCCAGGAACGCGTCCGTGCCGGGCTCGCCGATGAGGAAGAGAGAGTGCGTGGACAGCTTGGCCAGGTGCGTGTCGACCGGGACGCGACGCGACCACGGCAGGCGGCGGTCGGTGAAGCGCAGCCCTTCCTGCGAGAGGGCGCGCTCGTTGATGTACCAGCCCGGGCCGAACCTCTCCTCGATCCGTTTCTGCTGGTCCGCGATCCAGCCGACCCCGACGTCCGGGTCGTTCTGCCAGACCGCCAGCGCCCCGCCGGGGCGCAGCACGCGCAGGGCCTCGGGGACGGCGTGCGCCGGGTCGGTCCAGTGCCAGGACTGGGCGTACGTCAGCAGGTCCAGGCAGCCGGAGGCCAGCGGCAGCCTGTTGCCGTCCGCACGGACCAGCGGGGTGTGGGGGTTGCGGCGGCGGAACTCCTGCGCCATGCCCTCTCCGGGCTCCACCCCGACCACCCGGGCCCCGCGGGCCTCCAGGAGGGCGGTGGCGATCCCCGTTCCCGCACCGACGTCGGCGACCCGTGCCCCGGCCAGCGCGAAGCCCGCCATCTCCGCCAGCGTGTCGAAGAGCGCGGGCGGGTACGCGGGGCGGTGGGCGGCGTAGCGTGCGGCCGCGGAGCTGAAGGAACGAGCACGGGATTCGTTCGTCATGGGGTCCATGATGCCGGTGTCCCGCAGCGGCGCGGAGAGGCAGTCGCACATGGTGGCCGCGCAGTATGTCACTTGCCTGGTAGGGGCGTTGGAGCGGTACGCGGCCCGGCCCGCGCTCGGGGCCGGTCCGGTCGTCCTGGAGTTCCAGGAGGTCCTGGACAGGGCCCGCCGGCTGGCCGGGGTGCTGTCCGAGGCGGGGATCGGACGCGGCTCGGGACTGGCCTGTGTCGCGGGCTCGAACCGGCCGGAGGTGCTACTGGTACGGATCGCCGCGCACCTGCTGGGCGCCCGGCTGACCCAGGTACTCGCCGGACCGGCCCTGTACGGGCTGGAGTTCATCCTGCGGGACTGCCGTCCGGACCTGGTCGTGCACGATGTGCCGGTGCCCGACACCGGGACGACCCGGCTCGGCCTGGACCTGCTGCTCCGCCGGGCCGCCGACCTCGGGCCCGGGGATGTGGCCGTAACGGCCCGCGAGGACGACGTGGCGCGGGTGACGTACACGGGCGGGACCACGGGGCGGCCGAAGGGAGTGGCGTCCACCTTCGGTGCGATGGCCGCGCGGAACTCCGTACGGCCCGCGGCCCGGGCGGAGTCGGTGTACCTGTCGGTCACCTCACTGGCGCAGCGCTCCGGCGGGCGGTGCCTGGAGCAGTGGCGGGCCGGGGGCCGGGTGGAGATCCTCGGGCCCTTCGAACCCGGGGAGTTCGCGGCGGCCTGCCGGCGGCTGGCTCCGGTGGCCACGTACCTGACGACGTCGATGGTGTACCGGCTGCTGGACGATCCGGCGACCTCGCACGCGGTACCCGGGCTGGCGGCGGTCTCCTACGGCGATTCGCCCGTCCACCCCGAACGGCTGCGGGAGGCGGTGACCCGCTGGGGCGGCCGGTGGCGGCAGGGCTACGGCACGAACGAGGCGGCGGTGATCTGCCGCCTCACCCCGGAGGACCACGAAGCGGCGGTGGACGGGCGGCCGGAGCTGCTGGCGTCGGTGGGGCGGCCCGTCGCGGGGGTGGAGGTCGAAGTGCGCGACGAGCGGGGTACGGCGGTGGCATGCGGCCGCACGGGCGAGGTGTGGATGCGGTCGGCGGCGATGATGACCGGGTACTGGGGCCGGCCCCGGCTGACGGCCGGGGTGCTGCGCGACGGCTGGCTGCGGACGGGGGACGTCGGGCACTTCGGTGCGGACGGCTACCTGTACCTGGACGACCGGGTCCACGACATGGTCATGGTCGACGGGGACAACGTCTACTGCGTGCCCGTGGAGGCCGCGCTCGCCCGGCATCCCGCAGTCGCGCAGGCCGTGGTGGTGGGCCGGCACAGCGACCTCACCGGCGAGGAGGTGTGTGCCTTCCTGGTGCCGGTGGCGGGCTGCGCGCCGGGCGACGAGGCGGCCGCCGAGGCCTGCGACCTGGTGGAGAAGGACCTGGCCCCGGCGCACCGGCCGACCGCGGTGTTCTGGGAGCGCGCGATCCCGCTGACCGCTCGGGGCAAGCCGGACAAGCGCCGGCTGCGGGAGCGGGCGGGCCGCGCCCCGGGCGGGCAGACGTAGGGGTCAGTGGCGCGCGGCCGCGTAGCTCCAGAACTCCCGCATCACCTCGGGCGCGGCCGGGCCGCTCATCTCCCGCTGCGTGAGGAGCAGGGTGACCGTCCCGGTGGCGGGGACGATGTGGGCGGCGGTGCCGGTGCCGCCGATCCAGCCGTACCGGCCGGGAACGTTCCACGGGTCGAGTCGGGCCACGTCGACGGAGCCGCCGTAGCCCCAGCCCTGCCCCTCCAGGAACAGGGTTCCCGCCTCGCGCTGCGGCGCGGTGAGGTGATCGGTGGTCATCCGCCGTACCGAGTCCGCGGAGAGCAGCCGCCGGCCGCCGTACGAACCCCCCGCGAGCAGCATCCGGTTGAAGGCGTACAGGTCATCCACGGTGGAGACCAGCCCGCCCGCGCCGGAGGGGAAGGCGGGGAGGGTGCTCCACTGGCCGTCGGGCGCGTCGACGAGCTCCAGGTCCGCGCCGTCGGGCGCGGCCCGGTAGTAGCTCGCGAAGCGGTGGAGCCGGCCCGGCGGGACGGCGAACGCGGTGTCCCGCATGCCGAGCGGCTCGAAGACGCGCTCGGCGAGGACGTCCTGGAAGGGCTGTCCGGTCGCTCGGGCGACCAGCACCCCGAGGATGTCGGAGCAGGTGTTGTAGAGCCATGCCTCTCCGGGCCGGTGCAGGAGCGGGATCCGCCCGAGGGCGGCCATCCACGCGTCCGGCGCGGCCACGTCCTGGGGCCGGGGCGGCCCCTGCTTGAGCTCCGCGAACAGCGGGGCCACGGCGGGCAGCGAGAAGTCGGCGGGGAAACCGTACCCGGCACGGAAAGTGAGGAGGTCGGCGACGGTGATCGGGCGGTCGGCGGGTACGACATCGTCGAGCGGTGCGGACGCCGTACGGACGACTTTCGGCTCGGCGATTTCCGGCAGCCAGCGGGCCACGGGGACGTCGAGCGCGAGCAGACCGTCCTCGACGAGCATCATGGTGGCCGCGGCGGTCACGGGCTTGGTGACGGAGGCCACCCGGAAGAGCGAGTCGCGGGCCATGGGTGCGGTGCCGGCCGTGTCGAGGGAGCCGGCGGCCGCGACCTCCACCTGTTCGCCGTGGGCCACCAGGGCCACCGCTCCGGCCAGTGACCCGGCACCGACATGGGTTTCCAGGAGGCTGTGCAGGTCGCTCATGGTCCACCTTCTCGTACGTGCGGATGCTCGTAGGGAAGACTGCCGTCGGCCGCGAAATTCATCGGTCCGACACGACCGGGCCCGGACGGGCAGGAACGGGACGGGCGGGCGGAGCGGGACGGGACGGGACGGGCGAAACGGGACTGGCAGGACGGCCGCGGCCGGCGGCCGGCCGGGCTAGGCGGCCGGTACCACCGACGCGCGTATCGCCGAGGCCCACTCGCCCAGCAGGGCGGCGTGGCGGATCCGCTCCGCGTCGGAGAGGCGCCCTTCGGCGCGGGCGAAGAGACAGCGGATGTCCGCGTTGATCTCGGCGAGGGAACGTTCGGGGGCCGGGTGATCGTCAGGGGTCGGGCTCACGTGATCAAGAGTAGGCGGCAGGTCCGACAACGGATGACCATGTCCGTCATGCGGACGGCCGGACCGGGTCCGTGGCCGGGCCGTCGCCGGGGCCGGGGCCGGGGGCAGGGGCCGCTCGTGGCGCGATACGGGCGGCCCGGAACAGGAGGTAGCGGCGCTCCGGAAGGCTGAGGCTGAGACCGGCGGCCTGCGCGTACGCGGCGCGCGCGGCGGGCCGGTCACCGGCCATCTCCAACAGGTGGGCCCGTACGGCCTCCAGGCGGTGGTGCCCGGCCAGGCGCTCGTCCTCGTCCAGGACCGCGAGCAGGGCCAGGGCCCGCCGCGGCCCGTGCACCATGGCCACCGCGACGGCGTGCCCGAGGCGCTCCACGGGGCCGGGGACCAGGCGGATCAGCAGCTCGTAGAGGGCGAGGATCTCCGTCCAGTCGGTGTCCTCGTCGCTCGCCGCCTCGTCGTGCACGGCCGCGATCGCGGCGCGCAACTGGTAGGGGCCGAGCGGGGTGTGTGTGAGGGCGTCGCTGACCAGGGCGACGCCCTCGGTGATCGCGGCGCGGTCCCAGCGTGTACGGTCCTGCTCGGCGAGCGGGACCAGGCTCCCGTCGGGTGCGGAGCGGGCGGCTCGGCGGGCGTCGGTCAGCAGCATCAGGGAGAGCAGACCGGACACCTCGCCGTCGGCCGGGAGCAGGGCGTGGACGGCGCGGGTGAGCCTGATCGCCTCGGTGGCGAGGTCCGCGCGCTGGAGGTCCTGGCCCGAGGTGGCGGTGTAGCCCTCGTTGAAGATCAGGTACAGCACGTGGAGCACGTCGGCGAGCCGCTCGGCGCGATCCCGGGCCCGCTCCGGGCCGGGCGCGGTGCCGAACGGCGCATCCGAGGCCTTGATGCGCCGCTTCGCCCGGCTGATCCGCTGCGCCATCGTGGCCTCGGGCACCAGCAGGGCACGGGCGATCTCGGCGGTGGTGAGACCGCCGACGGCACGCAGGGTGAGGGCGATCCGCCCCGCGGGGGCCAGTTCGGCCCGGCAGCAGAGGAACAGCAGGGCGAGCGTGTCGTCCTCGGCCGGGGCGCGGTCCTCCCCCGGTGGCGGTGCCGTGAACTCGTCGCGCGGTGTCAGCGCCGCGGCCGTCTCCTCGCGGCGCCTGCGCGCTTCCTCGCTGCGCAACTGGTCCATGAGCCGTCGGGAGGCGACACGGATCAACCAGCCGCGCGGATTGGCCGGACGACCCTCCTCGGGCCACTGCCGGGCGGCGGCGAGCAGGGCCTCCTGCACGGCGTCCTCGGCGGCGTCGAAGTGTCCGTAGCGGCGCACGAGCGCGCCGAGGACCTGCGGCGCCAGCCGGCGCAGGTCCTCGCCCGCGGGGGCGGGTTCGGGCGCGGTCATCACATCTCGGTCCCCGAGCGGCTGTCGACGGGGTGGACGACGACCGGGTAGTTCGGTGCGCCCTGCGGGACGGGGCAGAGATAGGCGCGGGCGGCGATCTCGGCGGCACGGTCGAAGTCCGCGACGTCGACGATCCAGTACCCGGCGAGCACCTCCTTGGCCTCCCCGTACGGTCCGTCGGAGATCACGGGGCTGCCGTCGGCGGCCGCGGTGACCAGGCGGGCGTGGCGGGGGTCGGCCAGGCCTTGCCCGTCGACCCACTCGCCCGACTCGGCGAGGTCGTCGTTGAGGGCGCCCATGTAGTCGAACATCGCCTTGAGGTCCGCTTCGGACCATCCGGGGCTGGCGCTGCTCGTCGCGCCGCCCATGGCGTCGTAGTCGGACCGCTTGCCGAGAACCATCAGCATGTACTTCATGAGGTGCCACTCCTTCTGTTCTGCGCTGCGGCTCCGGGGTCGGAATCGGGAGCCTTTCGCATGGGACGTCGGAGCCGTCCTTCCCCTTTCGACACATCGGCCGCAATGAAGTGCGACGGTTTCACCCGAGGGATCTCCCCCGCCCCTCAGTACGCTCGTCGCATGAAGATCATCGACCTGGAGCCCGGCGACGCACGGCTCACCGCCGACCTGCTCCCCGTACTGCTCGAACTCCGTCCCCACCTCACCGGGGAGCTCTTCCTCAGGATCCTCGCCGAGGCGCACGGCCAGGGGCTGCGCTTCACCGCCGCGTACGACGCGGACGGGGGGTGCGTGGGCGCGGCGGGCTGGCGGATCGTCGTCAACACGTCCAGTGTCCGCTCGCTCTACGTCGACGATCTGGTCACCGCGGCCGCCGCCCGGTCCACCGGGGTGGGCCATGCTCTCCTCGCCCACCTGGAGCAGCACGCCGCAGCGGCGGGCTGCACCGCCCTCACCCTGGAATCCGGCACCCAGCGGACCGACGCGCACCGCTTCTACTTCCGCGAGCGGATGGCCGTGACCACCTTCGGTTTCGAGAAGCCGCTCCAGCCGCTCCACTGAGATGAGCCCAGGCCACTGACCTGGAATTGGCCTTGTCGTGCGGGTGATTGGCATCGATACGTTCGGCGCATGCGCATCCAGATCGTAGACGCCTTCACCAGCCGCCCCTTCGCCGGAAACCCCGCCGGTGTCTGCTTGCTCCCGGCCGGCCCCTGGCCGGACGACCTGTGGCTCGGGCAGATCGCCGCCGAGCTGAACCATCCCGAGACGGCTTTCGCCCTGCCGCTGCCGGCCGGGGGCGAGGCCGACTGGGAGATCCGCTGGTTCACCCCGCTCGTCGAGGCCAATCTGTGCGGCCATGCCACCTTGGCCACGGTGCACACGCTGCACCGGGAGGGGCTGCTGACGGACGGACCGGTGCGGTTCCTGAGCCGGACCAGTGGTCCGCTCACGGCATGGGTCGAGGAGGGCGGGAGCGGCGGGGCGGACGGGAGCGGTGGGGAGATCACCCTGGACTTCCCGGCCGCCCCGGGGACGGAGGTTCCGGTACCGGCGGGCCTCGCCGATGCCCTGGGGGTCCTGCCCGAGGCCACCTTCCGTACGGGCGCCCTGGGCGATCTGCTCGCCGTACTGCCCGACGAGGCGACGGTACGGGATCTGCGGCCCGACCTCGCGGCGATCGCCGCCCTCAGCCGGCGCGAGGAACTGCGCGGGGTCATCGTCACCGCGGCGGCCGCCGGTGCCGGGACCACGTACGACTTCGTCTCCCGGTTCTTCGCCCCGGCACGGGGCATCCCCGAGGATCCGGTCACCGGGAGCGCCCACACCGCGCTGGCCCCCTACTGGGCGGCGCGACTGGGCCGCACCGACGCCCTCACCGGGCTCCAGGCATCGGCCCGACCCGGCCTGGTACGGGCTGCGGTCCTGGGAGACAGGGTCCGCCTCACCGGACGCGCGGTCACCGTCCTGGAGGCGACCCTGCTGGTCTGACGGAGTCCGCGGGCGCCGTGACCGAACCGTCGCCGCGCCGAAGCGTGATCGACCTCGCCGCGGGAGCGCAGCCTTGCTAGCTTCCTGCCGAAGCCGACCCCCCGGAGGACCGATCCCATGCCCGCATCCCGAGGCCCCCGCAGGGCCCTGAGCGCGGCCGCCGTGACCGCCGTCCTGCTGGCGGGTACCACCGGGTGCGGGGACGAGGCGGGCAAGCGATCGGCCGCGGCCTCCCTTTCCCCGTCCGCCTCCCCGACCGTTTCGGCTTCGGCTTCGGCTTCGGCCTCGGCCTCGGCCTCGGCCTCGTCATCCGCCTCGATGCCCGCCTCCGTACCGCCGTCGGCCCCTGCGTCCCCGTCCGCTACGACACCGGCCGCGACGCCACCGCCCGCCCCGACGCGGCTGTCCGTCGCGGTCGACACCCGGGGCGGCCGGCTGGCCCTGGTACGGGGCGGTGTCCCGCAGGAGTTCACCGTCACCCTGCGGAACGGCAATTCCGCCGCATACCGGCACGTCCTGGTCGCCTTCCAGATGGAGATGCCGGTCGGCGAAGCCGGCGACCAGCAGGGCAGCGGGCCGGGGTTCCTGCTGGAGCGCCTCGACCCGGCCGCGGGCACCTGGCGCCCGGCCGACTTCCGCGTCGCCAACGACGTCAAACCGCTGTCCCTGTTCACCGGCGGCAGCCCGCTCGCCCGCGAGGCCGTCCGCGTCGAGCGCTACCGGCTGCGCGCGACGGTCGGCGGGCCCAGGGGCAGCAGCCCGGTGGTGGTGTCCTTCATCGACACGGACACCGACCACGAGATCGCGGCCCACGTCATCCTCGGCCACAGCACCACCCAGTAGTGCTGTGTCAGCCGGTGGTCCAGGTGAACTTGCCGCCGCCGACCCAGTGGACCACGTCCAGGTCGTCGAGATCGTGGATCGTGATCCCCGCCTCCGCGGCGATCAGCAGCACGTCCGTCATCGACATCGCCCTGCCGACGAACTCGCCGTCGACCTCCACGATGCGGAAGGGCGGGGTTGCGGGTTGCACCCCCCGGACGGTGATCCGTGCCTGGGACATGTGAGGTGCCGAGCCTTCAGTCATGCGGAGACGGTCGCACGCCGTGACCGGTGTCGGGCTCGGCGACACGTTCCGAGGGGCCGATCGGCTGCGGTACATGCCTCAGGCCGTGCCCGCACCCGCCTCCCCGAGGGCGGACGCGGCGGTCCGCCAAGCGGCCGTGACCGCCTCGCGGGCCCGGTCCGTCGCCTCCGGCACCCGGTCGGGCAGATGCAGCGGCGAGCCGATGTGGACGTGGATGCTGGGCCTGCGCAACGGGGCGGTGACTACTCCGGCGAGCTGTTTGGCGCCGCTCCCGGAGCAGAGCCGCCGGGCACCCGCCTGCCCGACGGGCACCACGGGGGCTCCCGTTGCGGCGGCGAGCCGGGCCAGGCCGCTGCGGAACGGGCCCGGGGCCGACTCCCCCGCGTCGCGCCGTACGGGCAGCCGGCCTTCGCCGTAGAGCAGGACGCTGCGACCCGAGGCGAGGGCGACGGCCGCGGCGTCGAGGGAGTCGGCCGCGCGGGCGGTACCGCGGTGGACGGCGATATGCCCCTCGCGGCGCAGCGCCGGGCCGAGCAGCGGTACGCGCCACAGGCCGCTGGTGGCCAGGATGACCGGCTCGATCCCGTACCGGCGCAGGGCGGCGACCACGACGGCCGGGTCGGCGAGGGAGGTGTGGTTGGCGACCAGGATGGCGCCGGGGTGGGGCCGCACCCCGGGGTCGGCGGTGACGGTCAGCCGCCCGAAGGCGGGTACGAGGGCGGAGGCGATTCGGCTCAGCATGGACGGGCCCCGTTCGGGTGGTGTGGTGCGGTGTGGCCCATGGTCGGCCGGTGGGGTGGGCGAGGTCATGAGTAGGCGTACTCAGCGAATATGACCGAACGGTCACAAGATCCCGCGCGCGGAACGGGTAGGGGGTCCGGGGCATCTACCAGTGCGGCGGAGCCCCGTGGGGGCCCCGCCGCACGTATCGGCACGGTGTGAGCAGCAAGGCGGGGCTGGGATGAAGGCGGTAACGGTGGCGGGCGGTTCCTCGGACGACCCGGAGATCAAGACGGAGACCACCGTCCAGAAGACGGACCCCGAAAAGGCTCCGACCGAGCCGAGGGACGCGGTCGCGCCCCCTGAGGCCGACGCGGAGGCCGATTCCGGCGACGAAGCCGCGCCCGAGGCCGGAACCGAAGCCCGGTCCAAGGCCGAGACGGGGGCCGAGGACGCGGCCGAAGCCGGACCCGAGGCGGGGGACGGCGCTGAGGACGAGCCCGTGACGGAGGCCGAGGACACGCGCGAGCCGCAAGCGGAGGCCGGCGAGGCCAAGCCGGAGCTCGAGGACGAGCCGCGCGCCGACACCAAGGAGAAGCCCCTGGAGGGGCGCAACGACGCAGCCGTTCCCGAGGTCGAGCCCGCTCGCGAGACCGAGGCGGAGCCCAGCGGCGAAGACGAACCCGAGGGCGAGGAGCCCTCCCACGCCGAGCGCGAACCGGCGAAAGCCGCTCCGGGCGCCGAGCCGGAGGCCGAACTCCGGTCCGAAGCAGGCAGCGACGCCGATAAGCGCCCCGCGAGCGAGGCCGAGGCCGACGCCGGGCCGGAGGCCGAACTCCCGGTCGGAGCAGGCGCCGACGCTGAGAACGAGGCGAAGGCCAAGGGCGACACCAAGACCGACCCCCGGCTCGGCACCACCGACCCGCGTCGGCCCGAGGCCGAACTCCGAGGCGGAGAACCTACCGACGCCAAGGACGAAGCCAAGGCCGCGGTCCGGCCCGGCGGCAAGAACGAGGCGACGGCCAAGGACGACGCCAAGGGTGAGGACCGGACCGCGTCCCATGGTGGGGGCGGGGCTCGGAGCGATGAGACGCAGGTTCTCGGCCGGCCCGTGGTTGGCCCGCCCAAGGGGCCCTCCTGGGCACGGAAGCCGGAGCCGGATGCCGAGCGGACGAGTCAGTTCGTCGCGCTCAAGGACCTCAACACGCCCGCGCCGCCGGCGGCCGCCGCCGCCACGGTCGCCGCGCCGCCTGCGGCCCCCGCCGGACCGCTGGACCTGCTGGCCGACCTCACCAACACCCCCGCCCCGCCGGAGACCCCGCGCCGGACCGCGGTGCGCCGCGTCAAGATATGGACGCCGATCCTGCTCCTCCTCGTGGGCGCGGGCGCCGGCGCCCAGCTGTTGCGCCCCCTGCCCGCCCCGCAGCTCGTCGCCTCCGCGACCGACCGCACCCTGGACGGGCAGTTCTCCGTCCCCTGGCCCGCCAAGGGCCAGGGCGCCGTCCGCGTCTCCGGCTCCGGCGACGTCGGCACCTTCGGCGAGCAGAAGCCGGTCCCGACGGCCAGCGTGGCCAAGGTGATGACGGCCTACGTGCTCCTCAAGGACCACCCGCTGCGCAAGACGGAGCCCGGTCCCGACATCACGATCGACGCGAAGGCCGTCGCGGACGGAACCTCCGAGCACGAGTCCCGCATCTCCGGGCTGACCGCCGGTACGAAGTTCAGCCAGCAGGACATGCTCAAAATGCTCATGATCCCCTCGGGCAACAACGTCGCCCGCCTGCTGGCGCGCTGGGACTCCGGCACCGACTCCGAGGCCGCGTTCGTCGCGAAGATGAACGCCGCCGCCAAGGAGCTCGGGATGAACAACACCACGTACACGGACCCCAGCGGTCTGGACGCGGGCACCGTCAGCACAGCCGCCGATCAGCTGAAGCTCGCCGAGGCCGTCATGAAGGACGAGACGTTCCGGTCGATCGTCGCGCTCCCGAACGCCACCATCAAGGGGCTGCCCCAGCGCCTCGAGAACAACAACACCCTGCTCACCGCCCAGGGTCTCAGCATCCGCGGCATCAAGACCGGTTCCAGCACGCCCGCCGGCGGAACCCTGGTGTGGGCGGCGTACAAGTCGATCGGTGACGAGACGCCGTTGATCGTCGGCGCGTTGATGGACCAGCGGGTGGACGGGCCGGACGAGGACGCCGGGAACAGCCTGAAGCTGGTGCTGGCGAACAGCAAGACGATCATCGAGGCGGTACGGACGGCGCTCGCGTCGATCCCGGTGATCCGTAAGGGCGATGTTGTCGGGCACGTGAACGACGGGCTCGGCGGCCGTACGCCGCTGGTGGCGACCAAGGACCTGAACGTGATCGGCGTGCCGGGCCAGCAGCTGAAGCTGTCCCTCGCGGTCGGCGGCGGATCCGGTGCCGGGCCTCTGCCGCACACCGCGAAGGCCGGTGCCGAGGTGGCCGTGCTGACGGTCGGCAGCGGGGAGGGGGCCAAGAGCGTGCCCGTCGCGGTCAAGGGGGCCTTGGCCGAGCCCTCGTTCGGGACCCGGCTGACCCGCGGCCGCTGAACCGACGCCGTTGACCTGACGCCGCAGACCTGCGGCCGCTGAGTCACGCACGGGTGCGGGGAGGTCGCGGCCATGAGGTCGCGGCCTCCCCTTTCGTTCAGGCCCGGGGCGGGCGGCCGGAGCCTCGCGTCAGGGTGTACCCGAAAACGCCCGCGAGGGCCGCGAGCACGCCGCCGGCGGCGGTCCAGATCCAGCGGTCCGACCACCAGCCGCCGGACCAGCCGTCCTCCGGCTCGCGCAGGGTGGCCGTCACGGTGCCCGCGACGAGCGGGGTGGAGAGGGAGGCGTCCACGGCCTGGATGCCGCCGGTCTCCTTCACCTCGGCCTCGACGGCGGCACGCACCGGGAGGCCCAGGTCCTCTTCCGGCAGGTCGACGACCGTCACGCGTACGTAGTAGCTGCCGGCAGCGGGTCGTTGGCCCACTGGTCGGCGCCGGCCCGTACGGTGCGCAGGGTGCAGGACAGTTCGACCGTGGCGGCGTCCTTGGCCGCGGCCGCGGTCTGCGTGCCGTAGGTGCACGCCTGCCGGCGGCGCAGCCCGTCGTACACGTCGAGCTGCCAGGTCGAGGCACCGTGCCGGGCCTTCGATTCGGGCAGGGTGACGGCGGCCTTCACCGTGGCGCGCTGCTGCGCGTCGATCGGCAGCACCCAGTAGAGGTAGTCGCCGCTGGACGCGCCGGCGGTGGCCTTCTGGCCGGGGCGGAAGGCCGCGGCGGTACGGAAGCTGGTGCCCGCCTCGGTCGGAGCGGATTCGGCCTTGGCCCCACCCGGGCTCGCGGTGGCGGTGGCGCTCGGCGCGGGCGTGTCCGCGACGGCCGTGCCCACGGCCGTGCCCGCCACCGTGAGGGCGGCGGCCGCGGCCAGCAGGGACGCGGTCAGTGTGCCTACTCTACGCATCAGTTGGTCCTCCAGACGGAGATGCGCCAGCGGGAGATCCATCCCCACACCAGACCGGCCAGCAGCCCGGCGAGCGCCAGCACGGCCAGCAGCCACCAACCCCGCCCGAGGCCGAAGGCCGCGACGTCGGAGGCCTCGTCGGGGCCGTCCACCAGGTCGATGGTCAGCTCGACGGGCATGCCCGGGGCCGTCTTGACGGAGGCGGGAGCGGAGAAGGAGTTGCTGACCTGGAGGCAGACGGTCTCGGGCGCGGGCTTGTCGTCCGAGTCCGCGCCGTCGATCTCGGCCTTCGGGTAGCGCAGGCCGGTGGAGAGGACGTCGGTCCGCCCGTCACCGGCCTCCGAGCCGCGTACGATCTCGCGCCCGTGGACGGTGGTGGCGCGCAGCAGGACGCCGTAGTCGTTGTTGACGGCGCGGTCGGCGCCGATGCTGACCGAGGCGCGCAGTTCCTGGCCGGGGAGGACGTCGACCCGGTACCAGCGGTGCTCACCGAAGGTCTCGCGGTCGCTGTAGAGGCCGGCCTTCAGCTGCGGGGCGCCCGCGCACTGCTTCGCGCCCTCGGTGGCCACCGGGTTGACGACCGGGTCCGCGGCCCGGTCGACGAGTTGTTTCACTCTGCTGGAGAGGTCCGCCTTGTGCTGCACGGAGGTGTAGGTACCGCCGGTGGCCTCGGCGATGCAGGTCAGCTGGGCCCGGGTCTTGGCGTCCGGGACCAGGCCGAGGGTGTCGATGACCAGGTGGATGCCCTTGGCGGCGATGTCGCGTGCCACTTCGCAGGGGTCGAGCGGGGCGCAGGTGTCCTCGCCGTCCGTGATGAGCACGATCCGCTTGGTGGCGTTGCCGCCCTCGAGGTCCTGGGCCGCTCCGAGCAGGGCCGGTCCGATCGGCGTCCAGCCGGTGGGGGCCAGGGTCGCCACGGCGGTCTTCGCCTCGGTCCGGTCGAGCGGGCCGACCGGGTAGAGCTGCTTGGTGTCCTTGCAGCCGACCGCCCGGTCCTCCCCCGCGTAGTTGGCCCCCAGGGTCCGTATACCGAGGCGCACCTCGGCGGGGACCGCGTCGATGACCTCGTTGAACGCCTGCTTGGCCGCGGCCATGCGGGACTGTCCGTCGATGTCGTTGGCCCGCATGGAGCCGCTGACGTCGAGGACGAGGTCGACCTTGGGGGGTTCCTTCGCCGTCGGTTCGTCGGCGGCGGTGGCGCTCGCCGGGAAGAGCCCGACGGCCAGGGCGGCGAGCAGGCCGCACGCCCTGACCGCAAGCCGTTTTCTAGTGATCATCGCCGGATCGTATTGAGGATCGTCCGGCAATCCAAAACGGGCTGCCGGGGCGGTCTTTCGGGGGGTGCGGGCGCTGTGCGCACGCGGTCCACCCGGGCCCGCGCCGGGCGGCTGCCGGGGTGCCGGGGGCGACGGGCGGTGGGCGTTGAGCGGTGGGCGGACCGGCGGCGGGCGGACCGGCGTATATCCGGGTGCATGGGGCGGACCGCGCATCTAGGCTCCGGGGATGAGCGCTACCCGTACCTTCCGCATCACCGTCCGCGGCTCCTTCGACGGGCTGGCCGACGACCAGCGCGCCGAGCTCCTCGCCGCCGCACCCGAGCACGACATGCTGCGCGCGGAGTTCACCGCCGAAGGGCACCTCTCGTACGACCTGGCGGCCCGCCCCTTCTTCACCTTCCGCTTCCTGGACTCGGGTGAGGCCGAGGAGGACGTCCTCGACGCGACGGCCCGCGCGGAGCTGGCTGCGGAGAGCTGGCTGACCGAGCGCGGTTACGGGTTCAAGCAGCTGAAGTCGCAGGCCCAGGACATGTCGCTGGCTCCGCTGGGCAAGCGGCAGCGCCGGGAGGCGGCCCGCGGCTGATGGATCAGTCCCGGGTGCCCGCGGGGGCGCCGGTGGCGAAGACGGCCGCGAGGTGGGCGGCGAGCGACCGCGGGTCGGGCGGGGCGATCCGGGCGCCGAGGTATCCGTCCGGGCGGATCACGAAGGCGGTCGGCTCCTCGGCCGCGTAGAGGCGGGCGAACTCGCCCCGGCTGTCCACGTACGCCGCAAGCAGGGCCGCGTCGGCCTCGATGCCCGCGTCCGCGTCCGCCTCCGTGTGGGGCGCGAGCACCACGCAGACCTCCAGCCGGCCGCCGGAGGAGTCCCGTGCGGTGCGCACGAGTGCGTCGAGGCCGGACCCGGCTCCGTACAGCAGCAGGACGTGCTCCCGCTCGCGCAGGACGTCGTAGAGGCGCATCGGGTAGGCGGCGATGGCTCCGGTGAGGCCTTCGCAGTCGGGCGCCCGGTCCCCCGGCCGCGGGCCCCGGCCTCGGCCGACCGGGTCCACGACGGGGCTTCCCCGGTAGCCGACGAGGAGCTGGGCCTCGCGCAGCATCAGCGTCGCCGGGTCGTCCGGGTCCTTGTCCATGCCCTCGACGGCGTGCCGTACCGTGCGGCCGACGACCTCCTCGCCGACGGGCCGCCGTTCGGCGTCGTAGCTGGCGAGCAGGCCCGGGTGGGCGGCGCCGTCCTCGACGGCGAGGGCGATCTTCCAGGCCAGATTCCAGGCGTCCTGGATGCCGGTGTTCATGCCCTGGGCGCCGGTGGGCGGGTGGATGTGGGCCGCGTCCCCGGCGACGAAGACCCGGCCGTCGCCGTAGCGGTCCACGATCCGGTGGCTGATACGGAAGACCGACGTCCAGCGGACGTCGAAGGCGGTGGTGGGCTTCGGGGAGAGCCGGTCCAGGACGGTCTGGATGTCGGCCAGTTCGGGACCCCGGCCGCTCTGCAGGCCGTGCGTGACGCCGTCGGAGGCGGACTCGGGCCGTCCTGCGGCGGACAGTTCGGGCGGCACCATCATCGACATGCGGTACCGGCCCCGGCCGGGCAGGGGGATGCAGACCAGCACGTCGTCGACCGCTCCGTCGCCGCCGACGTGCATGGCGCGCACGGCGTACCCGTGCGGCAGGTCCCACTCGACGCGCACGTCGGCGAGCATGTACTCCTCGGCGAAAGCCCCGCCCTCGAAGCTGAGGCCCAGTCCCTTGCGGACGATGCTGTGGGCGCCGTCGCAGCCCATCAGGAAGCGGGTCCGTACCTCTTCCTCCGCCCCCGAAGCGGTGCGGAGCCGGCAGGTCACCCCGTCGGCGTCCTGGCTGAACGACACCAGCTCGGTGCCGCGTTCGACCGCGGTGCCGAAGCGGCCCAGATGGTCGTCGAGGATGCGCTCGGTCTCGTACTGCGGCAGCGCCGCGAAACCGTACGGGACTTCGGGTGGCACGGAGAGGTCGATACGGGGCTGCTCGGCTCCATTGACGTACAGGAACTGGCCCCGCATCGGAACGGCCGCCTCCAGGGCGGCGCGGGCCAGCCCCATGCGGTCCCAGACCTCGAAGGTGCGCGGCTGGATGCCCACGGCCTTCGCGAACGGCAGTCTGGCGGGCAGCCGGTCGACGATCCGGCAGGAGACACCCTGCCGGCGCAGCTCCGCCGCGGCGGTCAGCCCGACCGGGCCCGCGCCGGCGACCAGTACGTCCGTTGCGTAGGTGTGCGCCACTGGCGCCTCCTGGCGTGCGGTCCCCCGGCGGAGTGGATGCCCCTCCATGGTTCTCCTCCATGGTGGCCGCCCGCCGGGAGTCCGGCATCTTCACTCGATCACGAGGTTCTACTCGACCACGAGGTCCACGTCGATGTTGCCGCGGGTGGCGCGGGAGTACGGGCAGACCTCGTGAGCCTGCTTGACCAGCAGGGCGCCCGTCTCGCCGGCCAGGGACTCCGGGAGCTCGACGCGCAGGGTGACGGCCAGGCCGAAGCCGGCGCCGTCCTTGCCGATGGAGACCTCGGCGGTGACCGAGACCTCGCTGGTGTCGGCCTTGGCCTGGCGGCCGACCAGGCCGAGCGCGCTGGCGAAGCAGGCCGCGTAGCCGGCCGCGAAGAGCTGCTCGGGGTTGGTGCCCTGCCCATTGCCGCCGAGCGCCGGCGGCATCGCGAGGGCGAGGTCGATCTGGCCGTCGGAGCTGACGGTGCGGCCCTCGCGGCCGTTGGCGGTGGCGACAGCGGTGTAGAGCGCGTCCATGAGAGGTCCTCTCGCAGAAATGAACCGTGGTGGCGGCCGGTGGTCGGCCGCGCTCCACTATTAGAGCACGCAATTCAGTTGTGCACAATTCAATGCCTCACAAGTCCACCCCGGGTACACTGGGCGTCATGACCGAGCAGCCCACCGCGACCCATCCCGACCAGGACTTCCTGCGCCTCGACGGCCAGATCTGCTTCGCGCTGAACGCCGCGAGCCGCGCCTTCGGAGGCCTCTACCGGGTCGTCCTCAAGGACCTGGGGCTCACCTACCCCCAGTACCTGGTGATGCTGGTGCTCTGGGAACACGGCGAGATGCCGGTCAAGGAGATCGGCCGGCACCTGCGGCTGGACTCCGGCACGCTGTCCCCGCTGCTCAAGCGGCTGGAGGCGGCCGGACTGGTCCGCCGCGAGCGCAGCACCGAGGACGAGCGGTCCGTGCACGCCCACCTGACCGAGGAGGGCGCCGCGCTGCGCGCCCGCGCGGTGGAGGTGCCCCGGCGGATCGCGGCCGCCACCGGCTTCGAGCTCGGCGAGGTCCTCGACCTCCAGGCCCGCCTGAACCGCCTCACCGCCGCCCTCGACGCCGCGGTGCCCCGCGAGGCCGAAGAGGCGTAGCCGCCGCCCGCGCCGGACACTGGGTCCGGGATGCTGGAGGCAGGAGGTGCGCGATGGACCCGGTTGCGGCGCTGGACCGGATCGCCTTCCTGCTGGAGCGCGCACAGGCCCCCACCTACCGGGTCAAGGCGTTCCGGTCCGCGGCGGCCGCCGTCACGCGGATGGGCGAGGGCGAGGTGGCCGAGCGGATCGCGGCCGGCTCCCTGGAATCCGTGAAGGGCATCGGCCCGAAGACGGCCCAGGTCGTACGCGAAGCGCTCGGCGGCGCCGTGCCGGATTACCTGCAGGCGTTGGAGGACGAGATCGCCGCACTCCCCGAGGGCCCGCCGGCCACGCCCGCCGCCACCGCCCTGCGGGCGGCGCTGCGCGGGGACTGCCACGTGCACTCGGACTGGTCCGACGGCGGCAGCCCGATCGAGGCGATGGGCCGGGCCGCGGCCGCACTGGGCCACGAGTGGGCCGTACTGACCGACCACTCGCCGCGGCTGACCGTCGCCCGCGGACTCTCCCCGGAGCGGCTGCGCGAGCAGCTGGGGGTGGTGGCCGAGCTCAACGGCGCATGGGCGCCGTTTCGGCTGCTGACCGGAATCGAGTGCGACATCCTCGACGACGGGTCCCTGGACCAGGAACCGGAGCTGCTGGAGCGGCTCGACCTGGTCGTCGGCTCCGTGCACTCGAAGCTGCGGATGGGCGCGCCGGCGATGACCCGGCGGCTGCTGGCGGCCGTGAGCAACCCGCTGATGGACGTCCTGGGCCACTGCACGGGGCGGCTGGTCACCGGGCGGACCCGGCCGGAGTCGCAGTTCGACGCCGAGGCGGTCTTCGCCGCCTGCGCGCACAGCGGTACCGCCGTGGAGATCAACAGCCGTCCCGAGCGGCTGGACCCGCCCCGGCGGCTGCTGCGGCTGGCCGTCGCGGCCGGGACCTTCTTCGCGATCGACACGGACGCGCACGCCCCGGGCCAGCTGGACTGGCAGATCGTCGGGTGCGAACGGGCCGTGGAGTGCGAGGTCCCGACCGGGCGCGTGATCAACACCTGGCCGGCGGACCAGCTGCTGACCTGGACCCGCACCCGGCAGGCCCCGCAGGCGTAGCCGGTTCACGGGGAGCCTCCGGGGGACGCCGGTTCGCCGGAAGCCGGTCCCCGCGAACCAGGGCCACCGGGATCCCGTGGCCGGTGTCGCCGTGGCGGTTCAGGGGCGCAGTTCCACGACCAGCAGGATCACGTCGGCTCCGGCCACCGCCATCGCGGTCAGGAACGGGAGCTTTCCGGCGGGCCGGCGGGCCGCCAGGAGCAGCGCCGTCGCGGTCACGGCCAGCAGTGTCCAGCCGTACGCCGAGACCCGCCCCGGTGGTCCCACGACCAAGGTGGCGGTCGAGCCGAGGACGAGCAGCCCGGCGATCGCGGCCGAGGCCCGTGCGCCGAGCCGCTGTGGCAGCCCCACCACCCCCGTGGCCAGGTCGTCCTCGATGTCGGGCAGTACGTTGGCGAAGTGCGCGCCCGCGCCCAGAAGGGCCGCGGCCGCCGTCAGCCACGGGGGCGGCCAGGGGGCGCCGGGCAGGCCGAGGGTGACGAAGGCGGGCAGCAGGCCGAAGGCCAGGGCGTACGGGAGCCAGGAGGCGGCCGTGCGCTTGAGCCGGAGGTTGTACGCCCAGGCGGCCGCCACGCCGACGAGGTGCACGGCGCCGGCGAGCAGCCCGCAGGCCAGCGAGAGCGGGACGCAGAGCAGCAGTGCCAGGGCCGCCGCCCAGGTCACAGCTGCGGCCGAGACCGTGCCGGCGACCAGCGGTTTGTCCCGTCGGCCCGTGGCCAGGTCGCGCCGCAGGTCGGCCCGGTCGTTGCACCAGCCCACCGACAGCTGTCCGGCGGCCACCGCGCCCACGGTGAGGGCGGCCCCCGCCGGGCCGTGCCCCGCGGCGGCCGTCAGGGCGGCGGCGAAGACGGTCACGGCCGCCGCGGGCAGCGGGTGACAGGCGGCCGGCAAGCCGCCCGTGCGGGTGGGACCGGGCGCCGCACTCCCGGTGGTCCCGGTGGCGGTCGGATGGGTCTGCGTGGTTCGCGCGGGCACGGCGACACGCTATGCGGCGCCGCGCCCGGTTCGCCTGATTCATAACGATGTGTCAGTTGTTTTCTATGGTGAACGAATGACACGTGTTCTGGCAGTGCGCAGCGTGTTCCCGCCCCATCGCCACCTCCAGTCCGAGATCACGGAGGCGCTCGCCCGCTTCCTGCCACCGGGCTCCGACACCGCCCTGCTGCGCCGCGTCCACCGCTCGGTGCGCGTGGACAGCCGGTATCTCGCGCTCCCGCTGGAGCGGTACGGCCCGGGGAACGACTTCGGTGCGACGAACGCCCTCTTCATCGAGACGGCTCTTGAGCTCGGCGCCCGGGCCCTCGAACTCGCCCTCTCCGACGCCGGCCTGACGGCCGGGCAGCTCGACCTGGTCATGTCCACCACGGTGACCGGGCTCGCGACGCCCTCACTGGAGGCCCGCCTCGCCGGTCGCGTGGGCCTGCGCCCCGATGTGCGGCGGGTGCCGCTCTTCGGCCTGGGCTGCGCGGCCGGCGCCGCCGGCGTGGGCCACGTACACGACCATCTGACGGGGCACCCCGGCCATGCGGCCCTCCTGCTGTCCACCGAACTCTGCTCGCTCACCCTCCAGTCCACGGACGCCTCGATGGCGAACCTGGTGGCCGGGGCCCTGTTCGGCGACGGAGCGGGCGCCCTGGTGGCGGTCGGCCGCGACCATCCCCTGTACACCTCCGGCACCGGACCCGAGGTGGTGGCCGCCCGCAGCCGCCTGTACCCGGGCACCGAGCACCTGCTGGGCTGGGACATCGGGCACTGGGGGATGCGCATGGTGCTCGGCCGCGAACTCCCCGACCTGGTCAGGCTGCACGTGGCCGAGGAGGTCGAGTCCTTCCTGGCCGCGCACGACCTCAAGCCCTCGGACGTCGGCGCGTGGATCTGCCATCCGGGTGGCCCGAAGATCCTCGACGCGCTCTCGGACGCGCTCGGGCTGCCGGAGTCGGCGTTCGCCGCGAGCCGGCGTTCGCTCGCGGCCGTCGGGAACCTCTCCTCCGCCTCGGTCCTGCACATCCTGGACGGTGTCCGCAGCGCGGGACCGCCCCCACCCGGATCGGTCGGGCTGATGCTCGCCTTCGGTCCGGGCTTCGCCTCCGAACTCGCCCTCCTGCGCTGGTGACCCCGGTGCTCTCCATGACCTCGATGACCCTGTACCTGCTGCTCATCGGACTCGTCGTCGCCGAGCGGCTAGGCGAACTGATCACGGCCCGCCGCCACACCGCGTGGAGCCTGGCCCGCGGCGGCCGGGAGTACGGGCGCGGCCACTACCCGGCCATGGTCGCCCTGCACACCGCGCTGCTGGTGGGCTGCGCGGTGGAACCCTGGGCGGCCGGGCGGCCGTTCGTCCCGCTGCTCGGCTGGTCGGCCCTCACCGTCGCCCTGGCCGCCCAGGGCCTGCGCTGGTGGTGCATCGCCACCCTGGGCCGGCGCTGGAACACCCGGGTGCTCGTCGTTCCCGGGCTGCCGCTGGTGGAGGCGGGACCGTACCGGCTGCTGCGCCACCCGAACTATGTCGCGGTCGTCGCGGAAGGCATCGCGCTGCCGCTGGTGCACAGCGCGTGGCTGACCGCGCTCGGCTTCACCGTGCTCAATCTGATGCTGCTGCGGGTACGGATCGGCTGCGAGGACGCCGCCCTGACCGACGGCGGCCGGTTGCGGGCACCCGATTCCGTCCACTCGGCCGGTGCCGCCTCATGATCGACCTGCTGATCGCGGGAGGCGGTCCGGCCGGGCTGGCCACCGCCATCCACGGCGCTCTCGCCGGTCTGGAGGTGGTCGTCGTCGAACCGAGGCCCACTCCCATCGACAAGGCCTGCGGGGAGGGGCTGATGCCGGGGGGCGTACGCCACCTCCGTGACCTGGGGGTCTCCGTGGCCGGGCAGCCCTTCCACGGCATCCGCTACGTCGACGGCCTGACCGGCCGTCGCGCGGAGGGGCTCTTCCGGTCCGGCCCGGGTATCGGCGCCCGACGTACGGAGCTCCAGGCCGCGCTGGCCGAACGCGCCGAGCGGCTCGGCGTACGGGTGCTCCCCGGGCGCGTCGACCAGGTGCGCCAGGACGTCCACCGGGTCAGCGCGGCCGGGCTGACGGCCCGCTACCTCGTCGCGGCGGACGGCCTGCACTCCCCCGTCCGGCGCGGGCTCGGGCTGTCGGCGCCGCTCGCGCCCCGCCGCCGGGCCCGCTACGGGCTGCGCCGCCACTACACGGTCGAGCCGTGGAGCGACCTCGTCGAGGTGCACTGGTCGGCGCGGTGCGAGGCCTACGTCACCCCGCTGGCGCCCGACCGGATCGGCGTCGCCGTACTGACCTGCGACCAGGCACCCTTCGACGAACAACTGGCCCGCTTCCCGCGGCTGTCGGCGCGCCTGGCCGCGGCGGCGGGTTCGGGGCCACCGCCTCCGGTGCGCGGGGCCGGGCCACTGCGCCAGGGGGCCCGCGTACGGGTCGCGGGGCGGGTGCTGTTCGTGGGGGACGCGGCCGGGTACGTGGACGCCCTGACCGGTGAGGGCCTCACCCTGGCCGTGACGGCGGCGGGCGAGCTGGTGCGGTGCGTACGGGCGGGGCGTCCGCAGGCCTACGAGCAGGCCTGGCGGGACCTGACGCGCAGCTATCGCACCCTCACCGCGTCGCTGCTGTGGGCCCGTCAGCAGCCGCGGCTGGCCCCGCGGATCGTCCCGGTGGCCGCCCGGCTGCCCCGGGTGTTCACGCGGGCGGTGAACCTGCTCGCGTGAGCGCACCCGAGCGCGCACGGACCGGCACCCCGCGCACGGGGCGCGGGGTGCCGGTCCGGTGCTGCGGGCGGCCGGTCAGGCCGAGCTCTCCCGGTGGTTCCTCAGGGCCAGGCCGGCCAGGACTGCACCGCCGGCCGCGCACAGCATGACGGTGGCACCGGCCCAGGCCAGGGTGCCGCCCACCGCACCCTCCAGCGGGTCGTACCGCAGCGACCCGCCGAGCACGTGCAGGGCGACGACGGCGAGCGCCGTGGCCGCGCCCGCCCGCCACACCGCGGCGGTGTCCCGGAGCGCGACCAGTGCGCCGCTCACCAGGCAGAGCACGGTGACGAGGAGGGGCAGGCAGTCGACGGGGGCCGCGGACTGCAGGGCCGTCAGGTCGTTCGGCAGGTGCAGGGCGCCGCTCACCAGCAGGGCGACCGCCACCGGCCAGCGCAGGACGTGCCGCAGCGCCCGGCCGCGGGAGGCCGCGGCGGCGGGCGGGTCGACGGCGGCGGTGCGCCGGGGCGGCTTCTGGTGCGGGGCGTCGTACAGCACCGCGTACGGGGGCACGTACGGCTCCTCGCGGGACTGTTCGGGCGCCTCGGGGTCCGCGGCGGCCTTCGGGGACACCGGTCCGGCCGACTCGGCGCCCGGCTGCCGCTCGGCCAGGGCCGCGTCCTCCTTGCCGAGGATGCTCACGAGCAGGGCGACGTCCTCGACGGACCGTCCGACGGCGGCGGCGCGCAGCGTGAGGTCCGCCTCCGCCACCTCCTGCGGCGACTCGCCCAGCAGGGCGACCATGCGTCGCACGTCCTGCACGGGCCGCGTCACCGCGGCCGTGCGCAGCGCGTCGTGCCCTGCGTCGGGCAGCGGGCCGCCCTCCTTGAGGAGGCTCACGAGTGCGGTGACCTCCTCGACCGGACGGCAGGTGGCCGCCGTCTCCAGCAGGGTCCGCAGGGGCGGCGTGGCCGGCTCGTCCGGGGCGATGGGATCGGGGGTCCCCCGGCGGTCTTCGTGCTGGTTCGCCGCGAGGGTGATGGGGTCATTCATGGAAAGCTCCGTTCGCCGACGCGCGGGTCTACGCAATCGCACGCCGGTCATCGTGCGTCATGGGAAGCGCACGCTTTGTTACATTGAGTGCCACTTTCGCTCACTGCGCCATTCGGGGCGGGCAAACGGGGGTCTCTCCTTCCACCCGACCCCGGGGGAAAGGGCGTCGACCGTGTCCCACCTTCGCTTTCGGCAGCTCCGCCGCCGCTGCGCGCTCCTGCTGCCCGCGGCGTTGCTGCTGCTGGGGGCCGCGCCCGGGCGGCCCGACCGGCTCCGAGGACTGCCTGTACCTCAATGTCACCGCTCCGGCGGGACGCGCCGCCGGGGGCCGGCCGCGGCCCGTCATGGTCTGGTTCCACGGCGGCGGCTTCTTCAGCGGCGCGGGCGACGCCTACCGGCCCGACCGGCTCGCCCTACGGGGTGACGCCGTGGTCGTCACCATGAACTACCGCCTCGGCGTCTTCGGCCTGTTCGGCCATCCGGAGCTCGGCGGGGCCCCCGATTTCGCCCTCGCCGACCAGCGGGCGGCGCTGCGCTGGGTGCGGGCGAACGCGCCGGGCTTCGGCGCGGACCCGGGCAACGTCACCGTCTTCGGTGAATCGGCGGGCGCCCTCAGCGTGTGCGCGCACCTGACCTCGCCGGCCTCGGCGGGCCTGTTCCACCGGGCGATCGTGCAGAGCGGATCATGCTCCACCACGGCGCCACCGCGGTCCCTGCTCCCCGAACTCGGCACGTACGATCGCGCCGCTGACCGGGCCGCAGCGACAGCTCGCGGACCGGATGGCGGACTACTGGACCGCTTTCGCCCGCACCGGCGTTCCGGCGGCGGCGGGTGCCCCCGGGTGGCCGCGCGACCGGAGCGCGGGGTCGGTGCTGTCGCTGGCGCCGGGGGCGGAGGGGATCCGTACGGTGGACGCGCGGGCCGAGCACCACTGCGCGCTCTGGGACGCGCGGTGGCCCGGGCCCGGGCTCACCAGGACTCGGTGATGATCTCCCCGTCGTCCGGCATCAGAAGCGTGACGGTGCCCGTGTCCCCGTAGACCTCGTGCCGCCAGGCGGCGAACTGCGCGGCGATCCTGCGGGCGGCTTCGGCGCGGCCCTTGCCCACCTCCCTGGTGGTGAAGGTGATCCGCGCCTCGCCGACCTTGCGCATCTTGCGGACGCGAGCCTCCCGGATCACCTCGGGGGGCGTGTACCCGTTCTCGGACGTCTCGCGGTGCTTGATGAAGTAGGCCGTGAAGTCCCGGGTCATGTTGAACCAGTCCGCCGGACCGCAGGGGCCACCGCCGTTGCCCATCTCGCCGTCGGTCGGCGGGCCCACGTAGGCACCGGTCTCCTCATCGGTCGGGGGACCGGCGTACGCACCCGTCCCCTCGTCCGTCGGAGGACCGGCGTACGCGCCCGTCTGCTCATCGGTCGGCGGACCGGCATACGCACCGGTCTCCTCATCGGTCGGAGGGCCGGCGTACCCGCCGGTCTCCTGGTCCGTCGGCGGACCGGCGTTGCCGCCCGAGCCCTCGTCCGTCGTCACGTCGAGATCGCAGTCGGCCGGGGCGAGCGTGGGTACGCCTGCGGGCGGTGCGCTTTGCTGCCCCGCCCGTGTGGTCCCGCACGCCGCCAGGGCGGCGCACAGGAGCCCCGCCACCATCACCCGACCGGTCACGGACCGTGCTGTCTTGGTCATGTACATCCCCCTCGCCCCTCAAGAGGCGATCGAGCCGTCCGGGGTTCCACCTCGTGGCCGGTCGGACCCTCGGGCGAGTTCGAGGACGTCCCCGACCCGGGTCGTACCGGGGGTGACGATCCTGGCGAGCATGTCGAGGCGGTTGTCGTGCCCCGCGGCGATCGCCCTCAGGATCAGCGGCGAGTGCGGCAGGTCCTGCTGGGCCTGATTGGTCATCACGCACCGCTCGCTGGCGCGCAGGAACTCGATCCGCAGGGTGTCCCCCAGCCGGGCCTCGCGGCCGATCCACCGGTCCTCGACGAACGGCGGCGTGCCGGGCGGGGTACGCACGAGGAGGTTCGGCCGGAACCGCCGCTCGTCGACCGGCACGCCCGGTACCTCATGGCGCATCCAGTCGAGGGTGGCCGTGGTGAGGATGCTGAGCGGCAGTTGGTCGAAGTGCGAGACCTCCCCCTCGCGGGCCAGCTCGACGTCGTCGCGGCCGAGGAAGGCACGCAGGTACGCCGTGGGGTCGGCCACCACGTTCCCGTGCGGGTCGAGCAACTCGGGCAGACCCGGGCCGGGGGTGTGCCGGGGGTAGCGGGAGCTCAGGTGGAGCAGGCCGTCCATCCGGCGCAAGCGCCGGGTGTTCTTGCCGGAGCCGAACCTGCCCTCCGCGTCGCGCACGGCGTACAGCCGGTCGCCCACGAGGCCGCGCTCGTCGACCTCCGCACCGCAGAGCCGTTCGCCGCCGGTCGACTTGATCGGATACCGCCACAACCGTTCGATCACGCCCACCGCACCAAGATCATCGTCCATGCCCGGGAGGACTACGCTGGTCTCATGCCCGGTTCCGCGATCCGCCCCTTGCTCTACCTGGACGTCGACGGCCCCTTGATCCCCTTCGGCGCCGGCCCGTACCCGCCGGCCGACGACGCCAATCCCCTGCTCGCCCGGATCGATCCCACGCTCGGTCAGCTGCTGGCGGCGCTGCCCTGCGAGCCGGTGTGGGCCACGACCTGGATGGCGAAGGCCAACGAGCACATCGCACCCCGACTCGGCCTGCCCGAGCTGCCCGTGGTGGCCTGGCCGGAGCCCTCCGACAAGGACGGACGGGGCGGGATCCACTGGAAGACCCCCGCCCTCCTCGACCACGCCGCCGGGCGGCCCTTCATCTGGGTCGACGACGAGATCCGCGCCGCCGACCGCGCCTGGGTGGCCGCCCGGCACCCGGATCGCGCGCTCCTGCACCGGGTCGATCCGGGCCGCGGCCTGACCGCGGCGGACATCGCTGTGCTGCGGACCTGGCTGATCCGGCGGTAGCCGGTGGGGGCAAGGGGCGTACGCCCTGGGGCACGCAAAGCGCTGCGGCCCCCGGGCAGCGGACGGTCCGGGGGCCGCAGCGCGGTGATCGCGGCTAGCGGCGCAGGATCGCGAGCGCCCAGCAGCCGACTCCCGCGCTCAGCCAGTCGGCCGCGCCGTCGGCGTCGCCCGCGACCAGCTGGGTACCGGCGCCGATGATCGAAGCCGTCCCGGCGACCATCAGGCCGCCGCGCGTCACCGGGGCGGCGATCTTCGTCAGGCGGGCAATCGCCTCGGCGCGCCGCTCACGCTTGATGCGACGGACCTCCTCGAGCGCCCGGCGCGCCCGGTCGCGGGTCGCGGCGAGTTCGGTCCTGGCGTCGGCGAGGTCGTCCCGCTGGTACTGCTCGCCATCGTCGTGCCGCTGGTGCATGCTGGTCATGGTCAGGGGGCCCCTTCATGGGCGCTGCCTGAGCGTCACCCGCGCGAGTTCGTACCTCGTACGGGATGACAAGCAGCGGGTGATTGCTGAAGTCACCCCTGAAAACGGGACCGGGCCCTTCGATGAAGGGCCCGGTCCTGTGTTTCAGATCACGACGGTTGCGGTCGAGGTGGCAATCTCTTCGTGTGCCGAAGGTCGGGGGCATGGACGTTACCGTTCAGTCGCTACTCCTCCGTGTCGTGCGGACAGGTCAGTTGGGTATCTCCGTCATCCCGCGATGCCCCCCATTCGAGGCTGCGCTGCTGCGCTCTGCTCGTCATGCCGAACGACAGAACGGCGCTGGGGCCCCTTCAGAAGGTTCCACGCGACGAACACCACCTCGTACGCGATGGTGATCATTCGGTCGGTGCGGTGCCGTACGACACCGATCAGGGCCAGCAGTACCTCAACGATGCCTTGGATCATGTTCCGGATCGCTGCACCGGAACTCGGCTTGTGGTCGCTCATACGCTCCTTCTCCTTGTCCCGGAAAGCCCCTGCGTCAGTGATGGTGACGCGCTGGTGTCGGCTTCCCACTCGGGCCCGCCATCGACGCCGTCGGCATGCCGATGACGGACCCTGGAAGCAAGCCGTCACCTCACTCCGCGTCCGCGCGCCCCAGCCGCATCAAGAAGGTCCGCTTCGCCGGGGCCACGCTCAGCTTGGCCCCGGCGGCAACGCACGCCATCCGGACGCCGTTCTTGGTCGAGCCGATCATCTCGGCGACGATTTCCGCCCGCACCGCGAATGCCTTGTGCATGATCAAGGCCATCATCTGCTTGGGCGTGACCAGGCCGTGAAGGGCCGCCGCGAAACGCTCGGCCTCCGCGACCGCTTCGTCCATCGAGGTCGAGAACCCCTCGGTCAGCGACACCGCCATGGACTCGTCCGCCGTCCCGATGAACGCCTCCTCGGCACTGGCCTCCTTCGGAACACCGACCTTGGCCTTGTAACCGGCCAGCGCCGCCGACCGGCGCCCTACCTTGCGATAGTGATCGGCCACCGCGGTCCGCATGAGCCGCTTGAGGTAGGCCGTCATCTGCCGCCTGGCGACTTCACGGTCGTCCTCGATAACGAGAGGGCCCCGCTCGATGCACCCGACGGCCTTTTCCATGACGTCCTGGACGACGTCCTCCGTACCGGCCTCCGAGATGCTGTAGGTCCTCGCGTGGCGAACCATCCACTCCCGCAAGTCGCCGACCAGATGCTTCTGCCTGAGCACCTCTTCGAGCCGCTGCCGACACGGCGACCCGCTGCCCTCGGTGTCGTTGTCCGCGCCGCCGACGTCCACGGCCGCCCCGCTGGGCGCCTTCTTCTGCGCCGGCACCGGCGCGACGTCCGCAGGGGCGTCGAAGCGCTCCGACACTTCCTTGCTGAACTCGGCACGTGCATCGTGCCCGAGGACGTTCCTGCTGAACGCCTTGTGAATAAGGTCGCGCACACGCCCGCGTGCCGCTTCCTCGTCGTCAGGTACCTTGGCCCCAGTGGTCATCTACCTTCTCCAGCTCGTTCCTTGCCCTCCCGCGCAGGGGAGAACGAGGCCCGAAGCCCTTCTGAAGGCCCATCGACCGTGACGGTCGTCACACCCGGGTCCGCGCCGCCGTTCAGGCTGATCCGCAGGGACGCTTCTCTCATCAGGGATGCAGGTCCGGCCACCCGTGAGGGCGCCATTTGCATGCCGGGCTCCACCACAAGAAGGAGCCGGCTGCCCCATGTTGGGGAACCGGCTCCTCATGCAGGTAATGAAATGCGGCGCACTTGGCCACCCCGGCCTCGGTGGATCCCGAGACGCACAGTGTTCCGACGTTCAAGGCATGTGCACTGGCCCGGACTTGGACCTGCGTGACCCTTGTCCCCCCACAGCCGGGCCCTACCGAGGCGCGATCGCTGCTGGCGCTGCGTGCACCGTCGGGCGAACGCGGCGGTCAACGCTGTTGGCCGGGCCGGGCCGGGCCGGGCCGGGCTCAGCGGGGCGCGGGGGGTGTTGCGCTCGGGTCGGCGGCCCAGGATGCGGCGATCAGGGAGCGTTCCGCCGCCGCCAGGTGGGTGGCCGCGGCCAGCCAGGCCCGGGCGTAGCCGTCCGGCGAGGGGTCGGCCAGGCGGCCGAAGACGTCGCGGGGACGTCGGTCGGCCTCGGCGGCCAGGCCCGCGGCCAGGTCCGCGGCTGCGGTGAACCCGGCCCGGCGCAGCGGGCCGTACGAGGCTGCGGCCAGGGACGACGTACCCCGTGCGGCCTCGGCGAGGGCGCGGCGGCCGCCCGCGACCCCGGTCTCCAGGAGGCGGCGCACCCGCCACAGCGGGGAGTCGGCCAGCGGGTCCGGGCCCTCGGCCGCGTCGAGCGGTACGGGCGCGGCGGCCCCCTGCGGGAAGTGCGCGCCCTGGAGGCGGTCGTAGCCGAGGTCGGCCCGGCCCAGCCATGCGTCGGGCAGCCGCAGCGTGTACTGCGCCCCCGGCACCGGGCCGACTGCCAGCGGCCGGAGCGTGGCGGTGCGGTCCAGGTCGGGGCGGCCGAGCACCCGCAGCTGGACTCCCGGGTACGAGGCGATGCGGCGCAGGTTCTCCGTGTGCGCCAGCTCCGGGTGCGGATGTGCGGGCAGCAACCGGAGTAGGGGCGCGTCCGGGCGCGACTCGCGGACGAGGAGGTGTTCGCCGGCCGCGCCGACGACCGTGACGTCGCAGCCGAGCAGCGCGGTCTCGGACCCTTCCGGGTCGGCCGACAGCTCGGCGACGGCCTCGGCCGCCGGGCGGGCGAAGAGCGCCGCCGCGGGCGGCTCGGTCCAGGCGATGCCGGGCAGCGGGGTGGCCCTGACCCCGCGTCCGGCGCCGAGCCGGCCCTCCGGGGAGACCGTCGCGCCGACGATACGCAGTCCCCCGCGGGCGAGGCCGGCATGGTCGAGGACGGCGCCGCCGAGGGCGACGGAGGCGGAACCGGCGCCGCGGGCGCGGGCCAGGCCGCCGGGGCGGACGTCGGAGACCGAGAAGCGGGTGCCGTCGGGGGCGAGCAGGTGGGTGACCACGCCGCCGTACCCGGTGGCGGACAGCACGGGTTCCCGGCACAGGCCGTGCACCTGGAGGCTGCCGCCCTGAGCGTAGGCGCGGCGGGCGGCCCCGGTCAGCGTGGGGTCGGCGGAGCCGGAGGCCAGCATCCCCGCGGTGTGCAGGAGTTCACGGAAGGCTCCGGTGAGGTCCCCGAGCCGCTGGCCGGCCCGGTGCTCGCGGGCGGCGCGCAGGCCGCGTACGACGCGCAGGGCGGCCGCTTCGGCGCGCGGCAGCCCGGCGAGGCGGGCACTGTGCGCGGCGCGCAGCAACTCGGCCTGGACCACCGCTCCCCCGGCGGTGACTCCGGCGGCGAGGGCCTCGGCGGCCACGTGCCACAGGGCGCCGGCGGCGCGCAGCTGGGCCGCGGTGAGAACCGGTTCGGGCTCGACTGGCTCGGCGGAATCGACGGGCTTGACGGACCCGACGGGCTTGACGGACCCGACCGGCTCCGCGGATCCGGCCGGAGCGGTGGACCCGGCCGGCCCTACGGGCGTCGCCGGCTCGGCCGCCGCGACCGGCTCCGGCGGGATGTCGGCGAGCGGGGCCGCACCCAGCGCGGCGGCCCGGTGCAGGCAGCGGGGCGCCAGCAGGCAGCTGCACACGGCCTGTTCCGCCGTGGTGATCGTGCCCGCCGGACCGGGGCGCAGGGTGACGAGGGCGTCCTCACCGAAGCGGAGGGTGACGGTGCCGTCAGCCTCGTGGGTGGCGCCCGCCGCGCAGTCCTCGGTGGCGGCGTCCAGCTTCTTGCGCAGGCGGGCCGTCAGGTTCTCGACGGCTTCGGCGAGCACCTCGGGGGCGACGGGCGGCAGTTCGGTGCTCAACGGGACTCTCCACGGAGGCGGTCGCCCACCCAGCGGGCGAGGGCGAGGGGACTGAGGGCGGCCACGGGCATGCCGGCCGCCACGAGCTGCCGCGCGACCGGGACCGAGTACCGGGGCGTCCCCTCGTCGTCGAGCGCGGCGCAGCCCAGCAGATGGGTGCCCGAGGCGGCCAGTGCGCGGACCTCGCCGAGGAGCCCGCCGATCGGCGCGCCCTCCTCGAAGTCGCTGACCACGACGACCAGGGTGCGGCTCGGCACGGTGATCAGGGAGCGGGCGTGCGCGAGACCGGCGGCGATGTGCGTGCCGCCCCCGACGCGGACCTCGAGCAGCAGTGAGAGCGGGTCGTCGACCCGGTCGGTGAGGTCCGCGACCTGCGTGGAGAAGGCGAGGAAGTGGGTGGACAGGGTCGGTACGCCGCCCAGGACGGCCGCGGTCAACGCCGACCAGATGACGGATGCCTCCATCGAGCCGGAGACGTCGACGACGAGGATCAGCCGCCAGTCGGCCTCGCGGCTCGCCCGGGTGCTGAAGACGGGCCGCTCCGGGACCACGACCACGCTGCCGTCGGCCCGGCGCCGGGTGTGCGCGAGGTTGGCGCGCAGGGTACGGGCCAGGTCGAGCCGGCCGCCGGGACGGCGGGTGGGCCGCGGGGTCGCGAGTCCCGACAGGGCCGGCCTCAGTCGGGTGGCCAGCTCCTTGGCGAGTTCGTCGACGAGCCTCCTGACCAGGGGCCGCAGTTGGGCGAGCCGGGCCTCCGGCAGCCCGCCGGCGAGGGACAGTACGGAGCTCAGCAGTTCCACCGAGGGCCGTACGGCCGCCGGATCGAGCTGGGTGAGAACGTCGGTGCGGCCCGCTTCGGCCGCTCCCGCCAGCACTTCCTCCCGTACGTCCGCGCCGAACAGCGCCTCCAGTTCCTGCGACCACTCCCGGGCCGTGGGGAAGGAGGCCTCCTGCCCGCCGCCCTGTCCCCCGCCCTGGCCGAGGTCGAGGTCGGCGGAGCCTTCGCCGCGCCCGGCGCCGTACAGCTCGTCCAGTGCCTGGGCGTAGCGGCGGGCGCCCGCGGGAAGCCGGTCGCGTTCGCGGCCGAGCAGCAGCCGCCAGCGGTCGGAGGGGGCGAGCCGCGGGCTGTCGGCCCGGGGGGCCCGCCCACTCGGGGCGTCGGGGGTCTCGGAGGCCGGGTTCGGTGTCGGATCCGGTGTCGGTGTGTCCGGCTCCGGTGGTGTTCCCGGCAGTGGGAGGGCCTTGAGGGCGGCGAGTCCGGCGGCGTCGGCGGCGGCCCAGAGGGCGAGCAGGGCGGGTGACGCGTCGAGCGCGAGGTCGATGCGGTCGCCCAGCCGTTCGGTGACGGTGTCCAGCAACCGGTCGCGGGCGGCGGGCGAGAGGGCGTCGAAGCCGCCGCGCAGGGCGGGGAGCCGGTCGAGGAAGTCCTGGTCGACGAGGTGCTCCACGCGGTCGAGGAGCGGGGTGAGCGCGGCCGGGGAGGACTGCAGCAGCGGGCCGGCGGCGGTGAGGAGCCCCCCGAGCCGCCGGGTCAGGGCGCGCCGGCTGTCGGCGGTCCCCGCGCTGTCGATCCAGCCGGCGGCGCGGCCGCCGAGCTCGGCGGCCGGGTCGAGGTCGAGCAGCACCCGTACGGCCAGGGCCGCGCCCTGCATCATCGGGGATGCGGTGGCGGCCAGGTCGGCGAGGGCGTCGTCCGTACGCAGGCCCAGGTGGTGGACCGCGGCCCGGTCGGCGAGGGCCACGAGGGCGGCCGCGTCGGCGGGATCCTCGCTCCCGGCGAGGCCGGGCAGGCAGCGCACGGCCGCCTCGAGGAGGTCGCCGGCGAGGACGGCGGATGCCGCCCGGGAGCCGGCCGAGGTACCGGGCAGGTGGCCGCGGTGCAGGGCCTCCAGGAGGTCGAGGGCGTCGAGCAGTTCGGGCAGGGTCGCGGTCTGCGGCAGGGCGGTGGCGGCCTCGTGGAGGCGTACGTCGACCAGCTCGGGCAGATCGCACCGCGCGGCGGCGGCCAGCCCGGCGAGGATCTGCGCCGGGGTCGGCCCGCCCTCGGCGGCGGCCCGGCGGGCGGTCTCGCGCAGCGTTCCGGCGGCCGCCTGCTCCGCGGTGACGCCGCGCACTCCGGCGAGGTCGAGCCGGGCCGGCACGGAAGGCGTCCAGGACAGCCGCCACTTGGTGCCGAGGGCGGTGCCGTCGCCGGTGGCGGCGACGGTGAGGGGCTCGCCGTAAGAGGCGCCGCACACGAGGAGCCGTTGCAGCAGGACCTCGCGTCGGCCGTCGAGGGCGGAGCGGAGCGGGTCGAGGCGGATCTCGCGGGGCGCGGGGTCCTCGGGGGCCGGCAGCCGCAGCGCGGCGAGCTCGGACTCGACGGAGGGGCCGAGGCCGGAGCGGGGGGCGTGCGGGGTGATCCGGCCGCGGGCGGTGCCGACGAGCACGGCCTCGAGGGCGCGGGCCAGCGCCCGGCCCCGGCCGAGGGGTTCGCCCTGGCCGAGGACGGTGGTGATGGCTTCGAGGAGTTCACCGCGGCCGGGCGCGGGCAGCTCCCGCAGGGCGGCGAGGTCGCAGGCGAGCCGCAGGGTCTCGGCGGCTTCGCCGGTGCCGGCGGTGTGCCCGGCGCGGCGCAGCTCCCGGCAGAGCCCGGTAAGGGCGACGGAGGCGGCTTCGCGGACCCGGACGGGGTCGCCGCCGGCTTCCAGGACGGCCTGCTGCCAGCGCGGGTCCCGGATCCCGGCGGGGTACCCGGAGCGGGAGTCGAGCAGGTCGAAGGAGTACGGCACGAAGGAGGTGACGGCCGGGGCCGAATCCGCGGCCGACACTCCGAAAGCGGCGCCTCCGCCGTCCCGGGGCCCCGGGGCGCCCTCGGGCCCGACCGCGGTCGGCCCGAAGGCGGTGGCGACGCCGGTTGCGAGGTGGGAGCCGGATCCGTTGCCGGTTCCCGAACCGGCGTCGGAGCCGAGGGCGGCGCCAGAGCCGTGGCCGGAGTCGGCGCTGGATCCGTGGGCGGAGTCCGAATCGGCACCGGAGCCGGAGCACTGACCGCAGCCGAAGTCGGCGTCGGTGTCGGATCCGTGGGCGCAGCCAGAACCCCGGCCGGAGACGTGAGCGACCGACAATCTGTCGGCGACCGTGCCCGGGAGGACCGGGGCGTGGAAGGCGCCGATCACCGCGGCCACGCGGTGGCCCGCGGCGACCGCGCCTGCGATCACACTCCGCATATGAGCCTCACGGGCCAGGTCGGTCGCCGGGACGGCGCTCGTGTCCGCGCGCAGCGCCCAGCCGACACCGAGCGCCGCACGCCGTACGGCTTCGGGGGTGCAGCCGGGGGCGAGGACTTCCACGGCCCGGTCCCACAGGTCGTCGCCGTCACGCCCCGTGCCAGCGGCGGTGAGGCCGTCCGCGAAGGACCTGCCGGGCCGCGGCCCGGCAACCACTCCACCGGCCGGGTCCGTCCCCCACCTCGGGTCCGAGCCCTCCCCAGCGCCCTGGGCCGGAGCCGGGGTCAGGTCCGAACCGGTGTCCGCCGCCGAATCCGGCCCGGAGCCCTGCTCCGAGACCGGGGCTTGGGCCTTGCCCGCGCCCGAAACCGGGTCCGTGGCCTGGTCCGAACCCGTCCCGGGCCCCTGGCCCAAGTCCGCAGCCATGCCCGCGGCAGGGTCCGTACCCCCCGCCGGGGCCGGATCCCGCCCGGGGCCCTCGCCGGGGGACGGGGCCGGGGCCGCCGTCGGGCGGGTCCAGGCGCGGTCTGCCAGGGGGAGGTCGCAGCAGATGACGGACGCGCCGGTGCGGCGGGCCCAGCGGATCGCGGCCAGTTCCGGGGAGAAGTCCGCGAACGGATAGAAGGCCAGGCGGCCGTCCTCCCCCGTGCCCGCGAGGGCGACCGGGGCGACGGTCTCCGGGTCGGCGAGGTGCTCCAGCCAGGACTGGAACTCCGCCGGGAGTTCGACGCAGACCAGGTCGGCGCCCGAGGCGTCCAGCAGGGCCGGTACCACCGCGGCCAGCGCGGGGCTGTGGTGGCGTACCCCGATGAGGTACGGCTCACGGGCCGCGGCGAGCGCATCGACCGCGGTGCGCGGGTCGGTGCGCGGGTCGGTGCGCGGGTCGGTGTGCGTCAACGCAGGCTCCCGCGCAGGTCCCAGAGGCGGCGCCACATCGGCGAACCGTCCTCGGCGCGGCGCCGGACCGGGCCGTCCCAGTACCCCAGCAGCCGGCCGTGGTCGGCCGGGTCGTCCTTGCGTACGACGCCCAGCAGGTGGCCGGGCAGCAGGTCCAGTACGTCCCCGCCCGGGAGGTACGCGGCGGCGACCCCGAGCGAGGCCGCCACCTGGACGGCTTCGGCGGTGGACATGACCGTGCCCGGGCGCTCCACGTCCCAGCCCTCGGCGGAGCGTCCGGAGCGCAGGTCGCGGAAGACGGTGACGAGGGCGTCGAGCACCGCGTCGTCGACCCCGAAGGCGGCGCCGGCCCGCTGGACGGCGGCGACGGCCTGGCGGCGGATCAGCGTGGCCTCCGCGTCCGCGTCGGCGATCGGGGCGACCGTCTCGAAGTTGAAGCGCCGCTTGAGGGCGGCGGACATCTCGGAGACCCCGCGGTCGCGCAGGTTGGCGGTGGCGATGACGGTGAAGCCCGGGGTGGCGGAGACCACCGCGTCCTCGGTCGCGGTCAGTTCGGGCACGGTGATCCGCCGGTCGGACAGGATCGACACGAGCGCGTCCTGCACCTCGGGGAGGCAGCGGGTGATCTCCTCGACGCGGACGACGCGCCCGGTGCGCATGGCGGAGAGCACCGGGGAGTCCACCAGGGCCTGCGGGCTGGGGCCCTGTGCGAGCAGCAGCGCGTAGTTCCAGCCGTAGCGGAAGGCGTCTTCGGTGGTCCCGGCCGTGCCCTGCACGGTAAGGGCGCTGGTGCCGCTGACGGCGGCCGCGAGCAGCTCGGACAGCATCGACTTGGCGGTTCCGGGCTCGCCGGTGAGGAGCAGGCCGCGCTCGCCGGCCAGGGTGACGACGCAGCGCTCCACGAGGGCGCGTTCGCCGACGAACTTGGGGGCGATGGCCAGCTTGGCCGGGAGTCCGGCGCGGCGCTTCGGGAGGGCCAGTCCGGCTCCGTCGCTGCCGCAGACGAAGGTGACGACGGCGCGCGGGGTCAGGGCCCAGCCGGGCGGGCGGGGGCCGGGGTCCTGGGCGGCGAGGAAGGCGAGCTCGGCGGCGTGGCGTTCCTCGGCGGGCAGCACCTGCCGGGCGGCGGGGGCGGTCTCTTCGGTGACGGTCATCGGGGTCCTCTGAAAGGTGTGCGGTAGGTCGGTGCGGGGGCGCGGCGCACCCTGCGGACAGGGGCGCCGCGCCGTACGGGAGTTCCGGGGGCCCGGGCGGCCGGTTCGGCCCGGGCGGTCCGGGCGGTCCGGGCGGCCGGTTCGGCCCGGGCGGTCCGGGCGGTCCGGGCGGCCGGTTCGGCCCGGGCGGTCCGGGCGGTCCGGAACGGACGGTTCAGCGCCGGCGGGCGCGGGTGCGCTTCACCTTGAGTTCCTCGAAGCGCGGCACGTCGCCGTCCACGACGCGCTGCCAGGCCCGGCGGAAGAGCTCCGCAACCGGTTCGGCCGGGACCAGTACGCCCAGCGACGGCCGGTCACCGGCGCTCAGGCCGTACATCGGGAGCTTCCACTGCTCCACCGGCAGCGTCGGGGAGGGCATCTCGGCCCAGCCACCCGGTAGGAACAGCGAGCGCCCGGCCCGGCTGCGGTCGGCCGTGACCACCAGGTCGGTGGCGGCCAGTTCGGCGCGGGCGGCCTTGAGCCTGGCCGGCTTCCAGCCGGTCCACCGCGCGGTGTTGCGGTCGTTGCAGTCGGGCATGGCGAGCAGCATGAGGTAGAGGGTGGCCGCGTCGGCGCCCAGGCCGTGCCGCTCGCTCGCCGCCTCCACCAGCTCCGGGACGGAGCGGCCCGGGTCCTGCGGCCACCAGGTGCCGTCCGCGGCCACCGCGCCGGCCGCCGGGGCGCCCGGGTCGGCGAGCAGCGCCGCGAAGCGCGGGTCGTGGGCGGTGCGCAGCGCCGTCTCGGCGGCGGAGGGCCGCTGATCGTCCCCGCGCAGCGCCGGCAGGTACGGGTCGGAGCCGGTGGAGTCGAGCAGGGCCGGGCGCAGGGCGGGCTTGGGCTGGTCGTCGTGGGTGGCCATGACGACGGCGCCGTACCGCTCGAAGCCCTCGCCGGTCTCGGTCGGCGCACCGGCCGCCGAGCGGAAGGCGGGCAGGCTGGTGTAGTGCCCGATCTCGAGGAGCAGTTCGGGCGCGGCGAGCCGCTGACGTACGGCGGTCAGTGCGGGCGGCAGGGCCGCCCGTACGGGATCGCCCGCGGGCAGCCGGTGGGCCAGCCAGGCCGCCATGGCCAGGGATCCGGTCAGGACGGACGCGGTGAAGGGCCGGTCGACCGGCTCGCTGGGCTCCACGTGGTCGCCCTTCACGGTCCAGGCCACGTCGACGGACAGCTCGCGCGAGGCGGCCGGGTCGAGCAGCGCGGACAGGGCACGGTGGGCGGGCCAGGTGCCGCCCACGGCGCGCGCGGCTTCGGTGGCCAGCCAGTCGGGTACGGGGGTGCGGCGGCCCATGCGCTGGTTCCAGAGCTCCGCGGCGGCGGCGACGTCGGGTCCCTCGCTCCACAGCTTCGCCGGGTCGGCGGGGAGCAGGGCCCCGACGAGGGCGCGCCGCAACTCGGTGTCGAGGCCCTTGAGTTCATCGCGGGCGTGGGCGGCGTCGGCGGCCTTGACCCCGAGGGCGGTGCGCAGTTCGGGGGCCAGGAAGTTGCGTTCGTAGCTGTCGATGCCGGGGAGTCCGGCGAGCAGGAGGCGGGCGAGGGCGCCGGAGACTCCGGTGAGGCGGGCGAACTCCTCCGCGGCTTCGGGGCGGAAGGGCGCGGGGCCGTGCTCGGCGGCCGCGCCGAGGAGGGCGGTCAGCCAGCCGGGCCCGCGGTCGCGGTCACCGAGCGGGGCGTCGCCCCGCACGGTGTAGGGGCCGGGGACGGTGAAGCGGCCGGTGGGGTCGTACAGCAGGGCGCCGAACTCGTGGCCGTCGGGCAGGGATTCGCTGTGCTCGGTCAGCGAGAGGACGGCTCCGCCGCCCAGGGGCAGCAGGCTGCGGTGATGGACGTTGCGTTCGCCGTCGGGGGTGAGCAGGTACGCCCGGTCGAGGCGGAGCAGAACCCGGCGCCAGCGGTCGGCGGAGCCTTCGGCCGAGGCCAGGCCGAGGGCGTCGACCGTGCCGAGCAGGGTGAGCAGTCCTTCCCGCTGCTCGTCGGTGGGCGCGACGGTGACGGCGCGGTACGCGACGGCCGCGGGCTGGTCCAGCAGCGGCGACCAGGTGAAGGACCAGTAGGGCAGCGCCGGCATGTCGAAGTGCAGCCGGCCCGGCGCCGGGGCGGCGTCGGTGGTTGCGCGGGCGGCGTCGAGCGCGGTCAGCGTGTAGTGGACGGAGTCGCTCTCGCCGCTGTAGCGGTAGTAGTTGGAGCTGATGAGCCCGCTGAGGGCGTCGACCATCAGCCGGTCGCCGGGACCCTTCTCGCGCTCCTCGACGGGGGCGGTGTCCCGGTGGAGCCGGGCGGCGATCGCGTCCAGGGCCTTCTGCTGGGTGAGGGTGAAGCGGAGGACCTCGACGATGCCGCCGATGATCCCGGGGGCGGTGATCCGGGGCAGGGCCGCGCTCACCAGGTCGGGCAGGTCGGCGGCCTTCTCGGCCACGGCGGCGGCCTTGAGCAGTGCGGCCACGGTCTCCCGGTCGGCGGCGCGAAGGGCGGCCGAGCCCTCGGCGTCGCGGGGGCGCAGGGCGTACCAGTGCGACAGCGGCGGAAGGTCCACGCTGCCCGTGCCGAAGGCGGTGCGGCGGCGGTGGCCGTCGCGCGAGCGGGCGGTGACCACGCCGTCCGGGTCGGTGATGCTCAGCGCGTTCCAGTGCTGGGACAGCGCGCGGGGCCGGTCGTCGCCGGGGAAGGCGAGGGCGGCGACGGGGACGTCGCGGCCCTCGGGCACGCAGGCGGTGCGGCCGCCGGTGTCGCGTCCCCGCCAGCCGTTGCCCGGGACGCGTTCGGCCGACCAGCCGAGCAGGCCGTCGGTGGGCTCGCCGAGGACCGAGCCGGCCACGGTGGGCGCGGGCCTCAGCCAGGTGTGGTGCCCGGTGCGCGAGGCGGTGTCCGCGTCGGCGCGCAGCGCGTCGGCGAAGAAGGCGGGCAGGGAGCGCCGTCCGTAGATGCCGCCGGCGGGGTCGTACTCCAGCCAGCCGCTGTCGCTCTGCTGGTCGCGGCGCTGCCACACCCAGTACGAGGTGCCGTCGGACAGCAGGGGCCGCTCGTCCGGCAGTTTCGTGTCGCCGCGGTGCAGGACCCCGCCGCCGGTGGTGCGCCCGCCGCCGGCGAGCGGCAGGGAGATGTGGTCACTGCGCAGCGACCAGTGGCCGCGGTCGGTGTCCAGGGTGAAGACGGTGCCGGGCGAGTGGTGCCAGTATCCCTCCGTCCCGTTGGAGCTCCAGGAGGACCAGAAGACGAGCAGTTCGCCGTCGACGTAGTGGAAGCTGTGGTTGTAGGAATTCCCGGTCGGTACCCGCAGGTCGTGCGTGAGGACGGTGGACTCGGCGTCGATGACGCGGACCTGGGTCTGGTTGGCGACGATCAGGTACGGGTAGGCCTCCACCACGTTCAGGGCCTCCCCGCCCCGACCGGGGGCCAGTTCGGCGAGGGCCTCCTCCCAGGAGGGCCAGGCCAGCTCCTCGAAGAGGCCGGCGCGCAGGGTGCGGGCGAGGGTTTCCGCGAGGTCCGCCGCAGCGGCGGCGGCCACCTCCTCGGGGGCGAGTTCCAGGGCTTCGGTGGGCAGCCATCCCAGGCGCGCGATGGCGTCGGGGACTCCGGGCAGGCCGGCGGCGGTCGAGGCGAGGGCGACATCGCGCACCCACGTGGCCAGCAGCGGGCGGCCGCCGGGCGAGGCGGCGACGCACCGCACGACATCGGCGCTGCCGTCGCCGAGGTTGCTCAGCGCCCGGCGGAAGGCGGGGTGGAAGCGCTCGTCGGCGCCGAGGGCGAGCAGGTCGCGGCGCTCGTCGCCGTCGGCCCACTCGGACAGGTTCAGGTGGTCGTGCCGGTGCCGCCGGTCCTCGCTCTCGGCCTCGGGGTCGGTGACCGGGATGTCCAGGGCGAGCAGCAGGTCGAGGAGGTCGGTGTCCTCGACGCCGATCCGCAGGCCTCCTTCCCGTTCGGGCCGGGCGAGTTCGGCGCGCAGCTGCTCGCCGGACCGCTCGACGAGATCGAGGAGGAGCGGGAGGGTGTGGCGCCGGCCCCAGCCGGAGTGGCGGGCTGCGTGGAAGCGCTCCAGCCAGCCGGCCGTGCCGTCGGCGCAGCGCTGCTCGGCGGGCAGGTCTGCGTCGAGGAGGCCGGCGCAGGCACCGGACTCCTCCAGGATCTCCAGCCACAGGGCGGTGAAGGCGCCGCCGTCGCCGCTGGGCGGCGTCAGCCCGAGGAGCGTGCCGCGGACGGCGGGGACGCGGCCGGCGAGCGTGACGAGCGCGCTGCGGTGGGCCTTCCACCAGCCGAGCGCGGCGCGCAGGGTGGCGGGCAGGGGCAGCAGTTCGGCGAGGTAGTCCTGCTCGGGCTCGGTGCCGGTCAGGCCCGCGGCGCGGGCGAGGCGGCGCAGTTCGGTGGCGGCCTGCGCGGAGGGCGGCAGCCCGCCGGCGGTGCGGCGTACGCACAGGCGGCGGAAGCGCTCATAGGCCTCGGCGGGGGTGACCCGGCCGGCCAGGGCCTTGCCGTAGCCGGTGAGCACCTTGACCGGCAGGGCGCCGACGAGGGCGAATTCGAGGAAGACGGCGTCGAGGCGGTCCTCGTCGATGGCCAGCCCGTGCTGGGCCTCGGCGGCGCGGGCCCGGCCGAACAGCTGGGCGGCGTAGGTGGTGTTCTCGACGGCGAGGAAGAGGCGTGCGGCCTGCTCGTGGAAGAGGGGCAGGAAGTGCGGGACGGACGCGGCGAGGCGGCCGGCGAGTTCGAGGCAGGCGTCGAGGGCGGCCTTGGGCTTGGTCTTGGCCTGCCGGGCGATCCGGTCGAGTTCGGGGACGACGGCGAGGGCGTGGTGCCCGTCCTCGGGGTGGTGGACCAGGACCCATTCGGGGAAGCCGAGGGCCTGGCGCTTGCTCAGTCCGACGACGGGCGCATCGCCCTCGTCCCGTACGAGTCCGAGGAAGCCGGCGGCGAGGTCCTCGGCCGCGCCGAGTTCGGCGGGGGCGAGGCGGACGACGACGCGGTCGTCGCCGAGACCGGGGTGGCGGTAGGAGCGCGCGGTCAGTGCGACGGCGCCGGGACCGGCGCCCTCGGTGTCCCGCGGCAGTACGGCACCGGCCTTGAGCAGCAGTTCGGCCTTGTTCATCTCGGTGTCTTCCTGGTTGGTGCTCACGCGTCCCCGCCCTCCTCGATCTTGCGCCCGGCGTAGAGCGCCGCGGCCATCCGCATTCCCTCGGACCAGGCCACCGGTCCGACCGCTGTCAGGCGTACCGCCCGGCCGTCATCGTCGTGCCAGCTCAGCGCGCCGGTGGTCGTCTCGGCCTCGTAGTACGGCTCGCCGATCCAGACGGCGGCCTCGGCGGCCGTCCCGCCGTCGCGGACCTTGCAGGTGGCGTAGCCGCCGGAGACCCGGTAGCCGAGGCTGGTGGACCGGGCGGCGAGGCTGAAGCGGGTGGGGAAGGCCCCGCCCGCGTAGTCGCGGACCTCGGTGGCGGTGGCGGCGATCTCGGCGGGCTTGCGCCAGGTGGCCCGGTGGATCTGCTCGACGCCCTGCACGATGCCCAGCTCGGCCGCGAACTCCCGTACGTCGTCCAGGTCGGGCAGCAGGACCGGGTGCGGCAGGGTCACCGTGCGCGGGGAGAGCCGTACGGTCTCGCCGTCGAGGTTGACCACCTTCAGCTCACCGGACGCGGTGGCGTCCCGCAGGAAGCCCACCTCGTCCGGGTCGTCGCCGACGACGGCCACGTCGCGCAGGGCCCTCTGCCAGGCCTCGTCCGGCCAGACCCGGGCGAGCAGTTCCGTCGGCACCGGCAGCGAGGACACCATCCAGCTGTCGACCTGTGCGGCGCAGGCCGCCTCGTGCCGGTCGAGCCATTCGGCCAGCCTGCGCAGCCGGTCCACCTCGGGATGGTCCTTCAGCGCCTTGGGCAGTGTCTTCAACTGCCTCCCCGCCGTACGCCCGGTGGCGGACCTCGCCGCCACCCGTCCCTCCACCAGGGCGATCTCGTACCCCTCGCCCGCCGCCAGCCATGCCATCAGACCGTGCCCCTCCGCCTGTCCCGTCCAGTTCCACGCAGCCCTGACAGGGGGGAGCCGACCCCCCTGAGCTGCGGTATGCCGGGAGACTAGCGAGAGCCACTGACAACGCCCATGCGAGGCCCCTCCGTAGGTTGAATGTCCGGTTCTGGGTAGGGTCTCCGGGACAGCACGCGAAGCGGTACCGGCTCGGGGTGGGGTTATGGGACGTCAGATACATGTGTCCGGCGCGGTACTGGTGGCGCTGCTGCTGGGGGCCACCACGGCCGGGTGCTCCGATCCGGTCGGACCGGGCGGCGGGGACGCCAAGGCGTCCGCGCCCGCGGGCTCGCCGTCCGCCGCGGCACCGGAGTCGCCCAAGTCACCGGGCGACGACGCCAAACCGGCCGGCGGGGACGTACTGCCCGGTATGGTCAGCGCCGCCGTGGCGCGGACCCAGCTTGCGGCGCTGAAGGTGGCGCCGGTCGGCACGATGGCCGGCTACAGCAGGGACAAGTTCACGCACTGGGCGCAGCAGGGCAACAAGTGCGACACCCGCGAGGTCGTGCTCAAGCGCGACGGCGCCGAGGTCACCCAGGACGCCGAGTGCAAGGCCGTCTCCGGCAACTGGAAGAGCCTCTACGACGGGGCCGTCGTCACGGAGGCCGGGAAGATGGACATCGACCACATGGTGCCGCTCGCCGAGGGCTGGCGCTCCGGCGCGGCCGGCTGGGACTCCGCCCGGCGCAAGGCCTTCGCCAACGACCTGGCCCACCCCCAGCTGCTGGCCGTGACCGCGGCCTCGAACCGCTCCAAGGGCGACCAGAGCCCCGACCTGTGGCAGCCGCCGGACAAGGCGAGCTGGTGCCAGTACGGGCGGGCCTGGACCACCGTGAAATCCACGTACGGACTGACCGTGACCGAACCGGAGAAGAAGATGCTGACCACGATGCTGGACACCTGCGCCTCATGACGCGGGGACACCGGTGGCAGGACGAGGTGCTCGCCGGGCCGGGCGGCGCCATGACGGACGAGGTCGGCGTCATCACCGGCCCGCTGACGCTGCGCAGCACGGAGGAGGACGGGGGCCTGCTCCGGTTCGACGTCCAGTACAAGGACGCCGACGAGTGGTACACGCTCACGGGCGGCCCCCGGGCCCACCACGGCTCCCCGGCGGCCCTGCACGCCGCCGCCCTGGCGGCGATCCGCACGGGCGGCGGAGCCCAGGCCCCGGAGGGCGGGGCGAGCCGCTAGGCGGGGCGGGGGCGGGGCGATCAGCCGGCTCGGAGGCCGGATGCGAGGCTGGCCGGCTGGGAGCACCGCGAGGCTCGGTGGAGGGGCGCCCGCCCACCCGGAGGCGCCTGACCGGACCTCGGAAAGCAACTGCCGCCACGGCGAGGCGAGCGAGTGCTTCCCGGCTCCGCAGCCACGTCGGACCGATGTCCTCCGCCAGTTCGATGCGCCACCGGCCGACGAGGACCATGAGCGCACCGACGACCTTGCGCTGACGACGCGGTGGCAGCTGCCGCGCGAGACCCACCGCTTTCGCCGTGAAGTCGACCAGCGACTGCCCGGCGAACGGGTCGGACACGTACGTCGAGTTGCGGTCCAGCTCCTGCCGGTCATGAAGGCGGGCCCGAGCACGGCGGCGGCGCGAGGCGTCCAGCGCCGCTGGATGACGGGCAAGCGCCGACCGCCCTTGCCGGCACCGGTTGGCACGACAGCTGGAGCTGACGGCTGTTGGCGACAAGCTCTCCTACTTCACCGACCCGGACGGGTACGTCATCGGCGTCAGCCAGATGCGGACCCGGTGACCGCCATGACGGAGACCACGGATACGGCAGCCGTGGGCATGGTGAAGCACGCGGCCATGTGGGATCACGACGGGAAGGCGTTCGCCGCCTCCTGTGCCGCTGCCCTGGGCCGGGAGGTCACCCAGACCTTCGGCGAGGCCGCGGCGACGATCAGTGACGGAACGACGACGTGCGTCGTCTGTACGCCGATCCTTCGAGGCTCCCGACCGACCCGCGGACGAGCTCGTTTATCGAGCTCACCTTCGGCGACATCGAGGCCGCCCAGGACCGTCTCATCGGCCTCGGTGCGACCAAGCCCGCCCACCAAGTCGGCGGCCAGCACGTGCCGGGGGTAGTCCTCGGTGTCGAGTGGTCGCGCGGGTCCCGCCGCGACGGAACCGGAACTTGGTATGGACCTGACAAATGGGGTCGGCTAGCGTAGCGCCCGACACTCTGTGAGAGCGCTCTCAAGCGTTCGATCCCCCACCAGGAGGTCTCGTGAAACACACCACCCCCTTACGCGCCGCCGTCGCCGCCCTGCTCCTGACCGTCGGCCTGGGCGCCGCCCACGCCGGCGCGGCGAGCGCCGTCCCGCTTCCGGAGCCCGCCGCGGCATCGTCCGCCGCAGCGCCGTCCGCCTCGGCCGGACTGCTCGACGCGATGCGCCGGGACCTCGGGCTCACCGCTTCCCAGGCCGAGGAACGGCTGAGCGCAGAAAAGGCCGCCGCGGCCGTGGAGAAGGCCGCACGGCAGGCCGCGGGTGGTGCGTACGGCGGCTCGTGGTACGAGCCTTCCACCGGCCGGCTCGTCGTCGCGGTGACCGACCGCGCGAAGGAGTCCGAGGCGCGGGCACTGGGCGCCGACACCCGTCTCGTCCGACACAGCGCCGCCGCGCTGGACCGCGCCAAAGCGCGCCTGGACACGCTGCGCGCCCCCGCCGGGGTGGCCGGCTGGCACGTCGACCCGCGGACCAACAGCGTCGTCGTCACGGTCGTACGTACCGAGCGGGAAGCCCCCGCCGTACGGGCGTTCGTCGACCGGGCCCGGGCCGACGGCCCCGTCACCGTCGCCGAGACGGCGCAGGCGCCCCGTACCTACGCCGCGGGCACCGTCGGCGGCGACCCGTACTACACCGGCAACGTCCGCTGTTCGATCGGCTTCTCCGTGTACGGCGGCTTCGTGACGGCTGGGCACTGCGGGCAGGCGGGGGCCGCCGTGCGCGGCTGGGACGGGTCCGCGATGGGCACCTTCCAGGGATCCTCGTTCCCCGGCAACGACTACGCGTACGTCGGCATCCACAGCGGCTGGTGGACCGTACCGGTGGTGCTCGGCTGGGGCACCATCCCGGACCAGTTGGTACGCGGCTCCGCCGAGGCACCCGTGGGCGCCTCGATCTGCCGGTCGGGGTCCACGACGCACTGGCGCTGCGGCACCGTCCTCGCCAAGAACGAGACCGTCAACTACAGCCAGGGCGCCGTCCACCAGATGACGAAGACCAGCGTGTGCGCCGAGGGAGGCGACTCCGGCGGCTCGTTCCTCAGCGGGGACCAGGCCCAGGGCGTCACCTCCGGCGGCTGGGGCAACTGCTCGTCCGGCGGCCAGACGTGGTTCCAGCCGATCAACGAGATCCTCGGCCGCTACGGCCTGACGCTGCACACCGCCTGACGCTGCACACGCCTGAGGTCGGCGCGGCACCAGGTCCTTCCGGTCGCGAGCACCCAGAAGGACCTGTCGCCCGGCTCCCCGCACGGGGCCGGCGGCGCTGCTCGTCGACCTGTCCGGTGTGCCGCGGACCGACGCCGGTGCAGCGATCGACGGGCTGCGCGGCGCCGAACACCAACGCATGGACGAGGAACCGTCGGCCGAGGCCGGGCGCGTGGCCGGGAGCACGCGGTCCGGACGCCCGCACGGAGTACCCGCGGCGGCCGTCCGGCCGGCGATCACCTGAGGCTCCGATTCACACCTCTCTGCATCAAGCCAGCCTTAAGAGATCGTTAAGCCGAAGGCCGCAAGAGAAAACCCCAGCTCAGAAGGCGTGCGAGGAGTGACGACTGGCGTTGCCATGACAGTTACCCCTCCGTAATACTCACTGCCTCGGGTGACATTGCGTCATGTTTGAGAGCGCTCTCGTACCCCTCCTGTCACTCTTCACCGCTCGCCCGGCCTGCCCCTCCTCCTCCCCCCATCGAGACAAGGAACCATGCCCATGGCTGCTGCTCATCGCGCACGTCGCCGCTCTCTCGGCGGAGTGGTGCTCCTCGTGACCACCGCCCTGGTCGCGGCGGTGCTCATGTCCTTCACCCGTTCGGTGGCCCCGCCCGCGGGTGCCGCAGTTGTCGCGCAGACCTGGTCCGACGAGTTCGACGGCGCGGCCGGCCGCGCTCCTGACGCCGCCAAGTGGACGCTCGAGACAGGTGGTTCGGGCTTCGGCAACCACGAGCTGCAGTACTACACCAACAGCACCTCGAACGCCGCGCTCGACGGCCAGGGCAACCTCGTCATCACCGCGCGGAAGAACGCCGACGCCGGCCTCGGCTGCTGGTACGGGCAGTGCCAATACACCTCGGCCCGGCTGAACACCGCCAAAACCTTCACCCAGGCTTACGGCCGCTTCGAGGCCCGCATCAAAATTCCGCGCGGCCAGGGCATCTGGCCCGCCTTCTGGATGCTCGGCAACGACCTCGGCAGCGTGGGCTGGCCCAACAGCGGCGAGATCGACATCATGGAGAACATCGGCCGCGAACCCAACACCGTGCACGGTACGGTGCACGGCCCCGGCTACTCCGGAGCGGGCGGCCTCGGCGCCGCGTACAACCTGCCCGGCGGCCGCGCCTTCGCCGACGACTTCCACGTGTTCGCCGTCGAATGGAGCCCGAACTCCCTCGTCTGGTCGGTGGACGGCACCACGTACAAGACCCTCACGCCGGCCGACACCGGCGGCAACAAGTGGGTCTTCGACCACCCGTTCTTCATCATCCTCAACCTGGCGGTCGGTGGGGACTGGCCAGGCAGCCCGGACGCCTCCACGTCCTTCCCGCAGACGATGACCGTCGACTACGTCCGCGCCTCCTCCGCCGGCGCCCCCGCCGCACGCACGATCCGTGGCATCGGCGGCATGTGCGTCGACGTCGCCGGCGGCTCCGACGCCGACCACACCCCCATCCAGCTGCACGACTGCACCAGCAGCGCGGCCCAGCAGTGGACCATCGGCGGCGACGGCACCGTCCGCGCCCTCGGCAAGTGCCTGGACGTCGCGGGAGGCTCCACCGCCGACGGCGCCGTCGTCCAGCTCTACACCTGCAACGGCACCAACGCCCAGAAGTGGACCTACACCGCCGCCCGTGACCTCACCAACACCGGTGCGGGCAAGTGCCTGGATGCCAAGGGCAACTCCTCCGCCGACGGCACCCGGTTGCAGACCTGGACCTGCACCGGCGCCGCCAACCAGAAGTGGACGGTCGGCTGACCCACCAGCCCCGCCGCCCTCCCTTCTCCCCCGTCCCTGCGTCCACCGCTCCCCCGCCCGACCTCACGAAGAACGGACCCCCGGCGTGACGGCTCGCCACCAACGAACCCTGCCCCGTAGAAAACTCCTCGCCGTGACAGCGGGCCTGGCCCTGGCCGTGCCCGCCGCGGCAGCCTGGCTCGAGATGAGCGCCAACGCGTCCACCACCGCCACGCTCCCCCTGGACCTGGTGAACACCACCGGCAACAACACGGTGTACGCCTATGTGCTCGGCCGTGACCCCGCGGCCGGCGGCACCTGGGCCTTCATCCAGGCCAACGGCTCCAGCCTGTACCACCCGCCGGCCCCGGCCAACGATCAGACCCCGCTCGGGGTCGACTGCGCCATCCCGCTCAACGCGTCCGGCGCCGGAGCGCGGAGGGTGACGCTGCCGCGCCTGGACAGCGGCCGTATCTACTTCTCCGTCGGCACGAAGCTCACCTTCCTGGTGAACCGCGGCGGCGGTCTGGCCCTGCCGTCGGTGAGCAACCCCACCGACCCCAACGCGAACGTCGCTCACGACTTCTGCGAGTTCACCTTCAACAGCGACCAGTTGTACGCCAACATCACGTTCGTCGACATGGTCTCGCTGCCGATCGCCTTCCAACTGGAGACCGGGCAGGGCACCCAGACGGTGCGCGGGCTGCCCGCCGACGGACTGTCCCGGGTCGCCGCCGCGCTGCGGGCCCAGTCCGCCGCCGACGGCAGCGACTGGAACCGGCTGATCGTCACCGCGGGCGGCCGCGACTTGCGCGTACTCAGCCCCAACCTGGCGATCCGCGGCAACAGCGACTTGTTCCGCGGCTACTTCGACGGCTACGTGGACGAGGTGTGGAACAAGTACCGCTTCACCGACCTGCTCATCGAGACGCAGTTCACCTGGGGAACCGTCACCGGCCGGGTGAGCGGCGACGTCCTCGCCTTCCCCGGAGTCGGCAGCTTCGCCAAGCCGTCCACCCTTTCGATCTTCTCCTGCAGCGACGCGCCCTTCACCACGGGCAACGACCTGATGGGCAATCTCAGCGCACGGCTCGCCGCCGCCTTCAACCGCACCACCCTGCTGGACAACCCCCACCAGCCGACCTCGGAGAAGCCCGCCGCCTTCTACACCCGGCCACGCACCAACCACTACTCCCGCATCCTGCACAACACCACCCCCGACCATCTCGGGTACGCCTTCCCGTACGACGACGTGCACCCGGCCGGAGTCGACTTCGAGGGCAAGGTGCAGTCCGGCACACCCGGCCGCTGGACCATCACGATCGGCGGTGTGGTCGGCGGCGGCACACCGGCCCCGACGCCGACCGCCACCGCCCCGGACGGCGGGGTCAGCGCCTTCACCACCATCCCGGCCGAAGCGTTCAATGCCCAATCCGGAGCACAGGTCGAGGCCTGCTCCGACGGCGGCGGCGGATCCGACGTCGGCCATCTGTCCAACGGCGACTGGCTCAAGTTCTCGGCCGTCGCCTTCGGCTCCACCGGCGCCACCCGCTTCGACGCCCGAGTCGCCTCCGGGGCCGCCGGCGGAGTCAGCGGCTTGGTCCAGGTCCGCCTCGACAGCCCCACAGCCACCCCGGTCGGTGGCTTCGCCGTCGCCAATACCGGCGGCTGGCAGGCCTGGCGCACCGTCCTCGCCGACATCCGCCGCACCACCGGAACCCACGACGTCTATCTGACCTTCGACAGCGGCCAGCCCTCCGACTTCGTCAACGTCAACTGGTTCTCCTTCGCCTGACGAGCTCGTGCATGGTTGGGGGTGGCACGCTGGATCTTGATCCCTGATCATGTTCGTGTCGACGACTTCGCCCTGCGCCGCCGGCACCGGTACGCCACGATCATCATCGACGCCGAAACAGGCGAGCGCATCGACGTGCTGCCCGGTCGTGAGGCCGCCGGTCTGGAAGCCTGGCTGCTCGAGCACCCTGGCATCGAGACCGTCTGCCGGGACGGCTCGGCTAGCTACGCCGAGGCGATCCGCCGGGCCCTGCCCGATGCGGTGCAGGTCAGCGACCGATGGCACCTGTGGCGGGTGCGCCGTGAGGCGCTGATTGATCGAGTGGAGGTGGGAGACCTTCGCCGCTGTCCTGTCGCAGCAGGGCGGTGAAGCTGGGGGCAGCCTGACCCGGGAGGTGCCGGGGAGGGTGGCAAGCGGCCCTGACGAAGCCGGGACGTGTCAGCACTGCCAGATGGTGCGGGTCCGGCGAGTGAGACGGAGAG
>NZ_JBIWCL010000009.1:0-249218 GCF_044761485.1 Streptomyces sp. NPDC097617 | reverse complement strand
CCTGCGGAAACGATGGTTCGACGACTGCTGGCCCGGATCGACGGCGACGCACTGGACCTGGCGGTCGGCCGCTGGCTCGCCGACCGCCGCAACCGAGCCGAGGGCCAGCTGCGTGGCTTGGCGGTCGACGGCAAGAGCCTTCGAGGAGCGGCCAGGGCCAACGGCCGCAAGATCCACCTGCTCGCAGCCCTGGACCACACCACCGGCCTGGTCCTGGCCCAGCTGGACGTGCAGGAAAAGACGAACGAAATCACCTGCTTCCAGCCGTTGCTGGAGACCATGGCCGACCTGGCCGGGGTGGTCGTCACCAGCGACGCCATGCACACCCAACGCGAGCACGCCGACTACCTCCTCGGCCGCGAAGCCCACTACATCGTGATCGTGAAAGGCAATCAGAAGAAACTCCGGAAGCAGCTCAAATCCCTTCCGTGGACAGAGATCCCGCTGCAGGGCCTCGTGAGGGGCACCGGCCACGGACGCGCGGAGATCCGACGGATCAAGGTGGCCACGGTCAACAGCCTGCTCTTCCCCGGAGCCCGGCAGGCCGTCCAGATCAAGCGCCGCCGCACCGACCGTAAGACCGGCAAGACCACTATCAAGACCGCCTACGCCGTCACCAGCCTCACCCTGAGCAAGCCGACCCCACTCAGCTGGCGACCCTGGTCCGTGATCACTGGCAGATCGAGGCCCTGCACCACGTCAGAGACACCACGTTCACCGAAGACGCCTCGCAGCTGCGAACCGGCAACGCGCCCCGGGCGATGGCCACCAGGCGCAACCTCGCCATCGGCACCCTGCGGCTGGCCGGCGCTACCAACATCGCCGCCGCTCTGCGACACAACGCCCGCAACGCGGACCGCCCGCTCGCCCTGCTCGGGCTCAAGTGATCACAAAACGGACGCCCGTTGACTACGCCGAAGCCCTGTGCGTCGGGCCCGATCGGGATTCAAGACACGCGACTCCCGGCGCGCGGCCCAGCATCAGGAGATTGCCCCAGCGTTAGTGGGGTTGGCCGCCTTCCTCATCTTCGCAGACCCCAGTGACAGGCCAACGGGCACGCTCGACTTGTCCGTTCTACCTCCGGCCGGGCGGTGAGGCATAACCCGGCGTGGTGTGATCCACATACCGCGGCCGTGCAACTGGCTGAGGGCACTCGCCACTGGTTTCCCCAGTTCTGCCGACAGACGCCATGGGAGCTCAACAATACGTATGACGGTCTGGGCAGCTCACTCATACAGAAGTATTCCGGCGGAAGAAATACTCCTCGCAACGCGCCGATCCTGCGTGCGGCGGCGCAGGGAAAATCGGCATTCGGTTCCCCGGGCCAGGTCACTGACTTCACTCAGGTCCTTCTACGCGGGCTGCGCGGCGCCGGGGCGAAGGAGGAGGGCAACACCGACCATTGGTTCGTTCCGTACACAGGTCTCCTCCATGCTCTTCACGTACTGCTTGAGAACGACCCGCCAGCCGGGGTCCGTCGACAGGAATTCAGATGGGGTGGCGATGCGAGCGAGGTGAACCTGACACATCTTCGCAACCCGCCCCGTGTCACCGTACAGATCGACTGTCTCCCCCCGGACACCGCTCAATATGCGACGCTGAAGCTCAGCTCCCAGCTGTGCAATTTCACGCGCTCCCGCCAGCCGTCCGTTGGTCCCTGGCGAGAGAGAGACGTGCCGGTCGACTATGCCTACCAGCTGGCCGCGAAGTACGACAACGGACGCTACCCGGCGTCGGCGCTCAACGTGTCGGTGCTGCCGCCACTACAGCGTTTGCATGTACCGGTGACGCCATGAACAGCCTCAGCATCTACGTCGACGTCCCGGACACACCGCGTGGTGCGGTGGTGCCGGTCGAGCTCGTCCACCTGGAATCCAGGCATACTGTCCGCGCCCTGGCGCGTATGGGTCTTGTAACGCTTGTAGACGCCTTCGCGGGTCCACTGTACGTTCAGGCGATACTCGTCGGCGGGCAGGTACTCAGCGCATTCGCCGACACCGAGGATGCCGAACCCGTCGTCCTTACGCTGGAGAGCGCAGCGTCCGAGGTCGGTGAAGGGTTCCCGATGAACGAGGCCCCACGGGTAGAGGGCGAGGTTCCCTCCCCACCATCCGAGCCGTACCGCGGCGCGTGGGCATGCCTGTGGCGCTCCATGCCGAGCGCGGGCTTGGAGGCGTCCTGGGAGCCCGTGCACTTCGAGCCCCACTCCGTTCGCTTCGAGCCGTCCGGATTGCAGTGGGACATCCAGAACAACTACAGCGACAGAGGATTCGCACTGCAGGTTGGTGGCGAATTCATACCGCAACGCTGTGTGCTGCTCCCCCCTACAAGCATCGTCACCGTGACGCTGACCTACACCGGACGGGGCGTCCATGACTTCGGCGCTGGATACACCCTGACCGCGCGTAGCGACGATGAGCACGCTGAGGCTCTCCTGGCCTACTCCGCAGCAGGCGAGCTCCCGGCTGCGCAGACCATCGCGGACGAGTACCTCGCGACGGAGAGGGACGTTTTCAGGAACGCTCTTGGCGCCATCGTCGGCGGTTACTACCTGCTCCGTACGCGTGCGCTGAGCCCGACGGACGACGGGCCAGGCGATCTTGCCGACGGGTACCCCGAGCTACCCGACGCGGCCGCCGTGCGCATCGGTCAGCTACTGCACTCGCCCAAGCCGGATCCTGAGGAATTGCGCAGCCGGGTCGATGATGCCGTGCACGCCGGCCTTCCCACCTACACTGACGGACTTCGGTTGTTGTACCGAGCCGTCGAACTGCTTGCTATCGACCACGACGACGAGCGGCTACAAACTACGCATGCGTGGCTACGCAGGTACGCGGACTGTACTGATTGGGACGCGGTCCTTACCAGCTTCCGAGGGGATCCGACCAACCCAACCGTTGAACCGCTGGTGGGACGTCTCAGCGAAGAATGCGTCGTGTCACTGACCGAGGAGGCGCACGTGGCTCCTCGCATCACCCGCCGGGAGGCGGTTGTCGTGGCCGGAATCGTGCGCAAGACCTTCGACTCCCCGGATGAGACGCGTCCCTTCGCGGAGGGAACGGGGAGGCTCGACCTCATCTCCACTGAAGGCGGTCCGCCGGTCGGGCGGGCCGTGTTCGAGCCTGGCTGGCAGTGGTCCAAGCACATCAAGCCCATCGCCGGTACTGACAGCTGCCAGTCGCACCATCTGGGCTATGTCCTCACCGGCCGGATGAAGGTCGTCATGAACGACGGTGAGACCGACGAGATAGGCCCCGGCGACTTCATTGACATTCAGCCCGGCCATGACGCCTGGGTGGTGGGCGAGGAGCCCTGTGTCGTACTCGGCTGGGTCGGTTTCGTCGACTACGCCAAGCCTTGAGCGGCCTCGGTTTTTCCGGACAGGCATCTGGCCGTTAATTTCACGCCGCGATTCGCAACCTCTGGTACTCGGCGTGGATTGCCCGAACCCAGGACATCAAGCTCATCGGCAAGACAGGTCTGGGAGACTGGGCCACTTGGGGCGTCCACTTCTCGAAAGTCCTGGACTCCGCGCGACGAGCCGCATGGTGTGACACCCGTCACGTCGACTCTCTCGAAAGAGACACAGCGACCTTGCTGGTTCACCGGACTGCCGAAGCCGCCCCCTGCTGTAAAGCGACACGACACGGGCGGGACACAGCAAGTGTCGGAACAACGTCGGCGAGGCAGGCGCCGAGGCCCAGCGAGGTCATCCGGGCCAGCCAGCGCAGGCCGCGCAGCTGGTAGTCGCGCAGGGTGGCCCGCAGCTGCGGCGGTGCCTCCAGGGCGTCGGGGCCTTCCTGCGGGTCGGCGGCCAGGCGCGCACGCAGTCCTTCCAGCGGACCGGTGGCCTCCACGTCGACCCGCTTGCCGTCGATCTCCGCCGACCCGGTCAGTACGGCGGCCAGCGCGTCGGCGGCCGCGATCTTACGGTCCTGGCGGGCGCGCGCCCGGCGGGCCTCGGCCGGATCGACCAGGACCCACCGGTCCCGCAGCCGGACCAGGGGGCGCTTCGCCTCGGCGAGGCAGTCGAGCTCGGCGCGGGTCAGATCGCCCTGGTCGCCGAGGGCGTGGCGCCAGCTGAAGGAGAGCAGGGCGCCGGGGGACAGCAGACCGGAGGAGCGGGTGTGCACGGCCTTGTCGTCGGGGGAGCCGAGGACGGCGCGGGCGCTCAGGTCGCGCAGGAGCCCGCGCGGCCAGTGCACGTGGACCCCGTCGGCGGCCAGGGCGGCGGCGGCTTCGCCGAGCAGCTCCGTGACCTCCTCGTCGGCGAGCTCGACGGCGTCCGGGACGCCCGTGCCCAGCAGCGGGGCGAGCGGGGGCCACAGCCGGGCGGCGCGGCGCAGGGCGCGGAGGGCGTCCATCCGGGCGCCGGGCGGGAAGGCGGCCGCGGCGGGCCCGGACCCGGCCCACACATCGGCGGCGTCGGCGACGAGGGCGGAGTCGGCGAGGCTGTGCATCTGGAGGACGGCCCGGAAGGCGGGAGCGGCCTCGGCCGGGGCCTCGGCGCCGGTCCAGTCCTCGGCCTCCGCCTCCGCCTCGGCTTGTGCGGCGGCCTCGGGGTCCCGTTCGAGCTCGATCCGCAGGGAGATCCGTACGCCGGCGTCATGGCCGGCGGCCACCTCGGCGGCCCAGCCGCGCAGCTCGGGGTGCATGTGGGCGGGCCGGGCGGCGTAGGCGGGCCCGCCGGCGGCCGCGGTGGCTGCGGGGGAGCGCGGGAGGGTATCGGCGACGGCGTCGAGGAAGGCCCGCAGCAGCGGCTCCGGCGCGGGCAGCCGGGGCGGCCCGTCGGCGTTCAGCGGTACGCAGTGGGCGGCGGGCGGCATCGCGGTGGCCAGTTCCCGGACCTCGTCGAGGTCGGAGGCCTCCAGCGGTCCGATCCGCCAGGCGTCGTGGCCAGCGGGGCTCAGCCCGGGCAGGAGCTGCCCGCGCGCGGCGAACCGCAGGGCGAGCAGCGCGGCGGCTCCCCAGAACGCCGTGGCGCCACTGCCGGCGGCTTCGACCTCGGCCTCGGCCCCGACCGCTGCGGACCGTGCGCGGGTGAGGAGCGGCAGGGCCTCGTCCACGGGCAGCACGAGCGCGACCACGCTGACCCGGTGCAGGTCGGGGGTGATGACCGTGAGCTCTTCATAACGGCCGCTACCACTACCGGCAGCCGAGCCGGTGTCCGCTTCGGTGTCGGCGTCGGGAGCCCGGCCGTCGGCTGGCCACAGGGCGATCCGGCCGCTGCGGGCCGGGTCGGCGGGAAGAAAGACGGCGCAGTGGTGGAGGAGGCCGGAGATCTCGGAGAGCACGCATTCCTCAAACTTGACTACCGGGTACAGGGCGGCCGACAGTACCCCACCGAGGGTGCCCGATGACGGTGGCGCGGCCGTGACCCGGGTCACTTTCCGGACGGTTCGGGTATGGGGGAACGCGCGGTCGGGGCGGCGCGTTGAGGGGGGTAGTGGTCGACGGCAGGAGGAGGTGTCCGCAGATGTCCACGAGCGGAAAAGTCGCGGTTGCCGGAGTGATGGCAGCCATCGTGTTGTTCTGGACCGTCGGGTTCTGGGCGGGGCTGCTGGTTCTGATCGGCGTGCCGGCCGCTGCCTACCTCCTGCTGGACTCCTCGCAGCGGCGTCGCCTGCGGGGTATATCCCGGAAGCAGATCGGCCGCTGACCGCGCTGAAGGCGTAGGACCTGTCCGGGCTCCGTTGGCGGTGCGGAGCCCGGCAGGCATGACCGTGGGACGGGCGCCCCGGGCGCGGTCGCCGGGCGGCGGTGGCGCCGTAGGGGTGTGGCCCACACGGGCGGCGGACGGGTCAGACACCCCATGTCGTTTGGTGTCAAGCGGCTTGGGGGTGGGCGTGGTGGGACCAGGCGGTTGCTTCGTCGTAGAGGGTGCGGGTTTTGAGGCAGCCGTGGAGGATGCCGACGAGGCGGTTGCCGACCTGGCGGAGGGCGGGGTTGTAGCCGACTTCGCGGGCGCGTTGCTTGTCGTAGTACTTGCGGGCTCCGGGTGAGGCCCGCAGGGCGGAGAACGCCTGGGCCTGGAGGGCGTCGGCGAGGCGGTTGTTGCGGACGTAGCGGGCCTGGACGTGGTGGCTCTTGCCGGAGGCCCGGGTGATCGGGCTGGTGCCGGCGTAGTTCTTGCAGGCCTTCGCGCTGGCGTAGCGGATGGGGTCGTCTCCGAACTCGGCAAGCACCCGGGCGCCGGTGATCTCGCCGATGCCGGGCATCGAGAGGTAGATCTCGGCGTCCGGGTGCGCCAGAAAATGCGTCTTCACCTGCCCTTCCAACGCGGCGATCTGCTCGTTCAGCGCGATCAGCAGCCGTGCGTGGGCCTCGGTGGTGGCCGCGTAGGCGGCGGTGACCGGCTCGGGCAGGCCGAGCTGCGGCTCGCGTAGAGCGATGCGGATCGTGGCGGCCTTCGCGTCGCGGTTGTGTCGTCGGTGGCGGGCCAGAACGGCGGTGATCTGGGTGCGGGTCAGTTTCGCCGCCGCTGCCGGTGTGGGTGCCTTGATCAGCAGTTCCAGCGCATCCGTGCTGGTCAGGGTCAGGTCGGCGTAGGCGGTCAGAGCGGCGGGGAAGTACTCGCGCAGCGTGGTGCGCAACCGGTGGAAGGTGCGGGTTCGTTCCCAGATCAGGGTCTGGTGGGCGCGGGCGACGACCTTGACGGCCTGCGCCTATTCGCTGTCTCCGGCCACCGGCCGCAGCTGGGCCCGGTCGAGGCGGACCATGTCGGCCAGCGCGTGGGCGTCGCCCTTGTCGCTCTTCGCGCCGGAGGATGCGTAGCGCTCCTTGAAGCGGACGACCTGGCGGGGGTTGATCGCGTAGACCTGGTAGCCGGAGGCTATCAGGGCCTGCACCCACGATCCGCGGTCGGTTTCGATCCCGACCACCACATCTTCCGGTTCCAGGTCATTGCCGCCGTGGCGGGCGATGAGTTCGTGCAGTCTGGCGATGCCCACCACCCCCTCGGGCAGGTTCGCGGTGGCCAGCCTCCGGCCGGCCTCGTCCTGGAGCTCGACATCGTGGTGATCCTCGGCCCAGTCATCACCGATAAGCAGCAACAGACCCTCCCCAGTCACGTACTTCACACAGCGGTGCAGCCTGCGGAAGGCGCGGCACGCGGCCTAATGGATCCAATGCTCACGCCCCGTGGGGCGGGCACGCCACCCCATCAGCGGTCTGGCCTCCCGGCCGACCAGCAAGGGCACGGTCTGACCCCAGAACTCGAACGGCTCCGGCGGCGATAGTGCTCACCTGCTGGCGGCTACGGAACCGAGCATTCCCCGGTTCCGTAGCTCCCATTAGGCGGCGCCGCTCACGACGGCCGGGGAGAGTTCCGGTGCGAGCAGCATGCCGGACGCGTGGTCCACGAGGTGCCGGAGCGCCCGCAAGTAGGTCTCGTCGCCACCCAGTTCGTCCAGGATGCGGTACGCCTCGGTGCGCAACGCCTCGATCTCCGTCCTGTACCGGTCGAGGGCGATGGATGTCCTCAGCAGGCCCGCGAGTTCGGATCTTGCGTGATGCGAGCGTCCGGCGGCGGCGCACAGGCTCAGGATGTGCTCCCTCGAGCCGGGCGAGGCGTCCTCGATCACCGAGGCGAGGAGATAGGTGACGGTGCCGTTGAGCAGGTCCTCGTGGCGGCCGGAGAGAATGTCTTCCTGGTCGTTGAAAATCTGCCACAGGATGCCGAAGAGGAAGCCGAATTCACGCCACAGTTCGATCTTCTCTTCCGGCGCGCCCGAGAATATCGCGGCCATTGCCGTGATCATTCCGAAGGGTGCGCCGGACTTGCTGCGATAGGTTTCGATCACCGATGTGCGCGAGGCGTCTCGGGCGCCCCCCCGCATGTCGTCGATCTGGCCGTCGACGCTGACGATCCAGCCGTTCAAGATCTCGGTGATGAGCGCGCTGCGTGTCGATGCCGGAAGATCCAGCTCCAGAAGGATCTGAATGGGCATTGCGTTTCCTGTGATGACGGACGCGAGCAGTGTCTCGTTCTCCGTGAGCTCACCGCAGAGGGTCGTCCCGTTGGCGTCCGCCAGGTCGTCGAGGTAGCAGGCCGAGGTCCACCACAGCAGGTGGACGGCGGACAGCGGAATGGCCGGCCTCGGGTTTCCGGTCTCTATGGCGTGGGCGAGCAGCGGCAGCACGGACAGGGGATGTCTCAGTTTGCGGTGGTCCAAGAGCTTGGCCACTGAGTCTCTGGTCGTGTTCGCCAGCGGACCGAGGCGCTCCAATGCCGTTTCGATCTCCGCGTCGATGTCCTGCGCGACTTCCCGATGCAGGTCCAGGTAGGACATGGAATTCAAGAATGGCCTCCGTCATGGAATGGGCCGTCGGGGCGGGGTCGCACCTTTGAGCCGCGTGACTGGCCGATTCGATCATTCCGGAGGGAGGGGATCCAGAGCGATTTCCAGCCCAATTGGCCGGTTCCATCTGGTCGTGGGGTCGAAGTGGCGCGGTGCCCGGAATCCGGGCACCGCAGGGCCGATCAGTAGTAGTCGCGCATCAATGCCGTCGCCCACTCCGGCTGCCGCCGTTCGCCGCGAGGCCCGAACTCGTCCATGTACGGCTTCAGATCGAGGACGGGCGTGCCGTCGACGGCGTCGAGGCCCTCCACGTGGACGTCCAGCCCGTCCACCTTCACCACCCGGCACCGCGAGACGCCCAGCCGGTTGGGCCGGTTCTTGCCGCGCTGCGCGAAGATGCCGACCAGGGGCCAGTCCGGATTGCCGCGGGGGTGCCGCGCGCCCGTCTCGATCTTCTCCACCGGCACCCGGTCGAAGTGGTAGACGACCTCGACGTGCGAGAACTCCTCCAACCCGTACAGCGCCTCCGGGCCGAACAGGCGGCGGTCCATGCGGATCACCGCCGTCTCACGCCCCCAGTCGTCATCGACCGCCTCGGCGCGGGCTCCCACGACCACACCCACCGGCTCGCACTCCACGACTGGCTCCACGACTGACTCCCCCCAGGTTTCGCCGCCCGCGCTCACGACGGGCGGACCGCGATGCGGTCCAGCTCCGCCAGCAGCTGCGGCAGGTCCGGATCCCCCTCGTGGGGGACCGTGAGCACCTCGCTCGGTTCCTCGTCCAGCAGCACGAAGGCCGCCTCGCCGGTACGCGCCACCAGCGACCACCCCGGCCCGTCCACCCGCAGCGTCCGGGCCCCCTCGCCAGCGAACGAGGACCGTACCCGGCCCGGAGGCGGTGGGGTCTTCGTGTACCCCGCGGCCTCCTCCAGAGCCCGCGTGAGCCCGGGGTGCGCGGCGGCCGCCGCCCCACCGTCCGTCGCGACGCGTTCGCGCCAGTCGGCCCACTCCCGCGCGATCTGGTCCGCGCCCATCCGCCGCTGCACCGGCCCCCAAGCCTCCGCCGAGGGCGGCGCGAGCGGAACGCGACCCGTACCGTCCGCGCCCTGCTCCGGATCGTGCGGCTCGGGAATCCCCGACGCGGCCACCGACAGCTCCAGCGGCCAGCCCGCCAGCGACACCACGATGGTCCGCTCGTCGGGGGACAGGTCGTACTCCATCCCGCAGTCCCAGGAGGCGATGGCCGTCGCGACGAGCGAGACATCGTCCACGACGACCGTCCAGCGCGCGCCCTCCTCGTCCTGGCCGAGCACCAGTCCGTACCCGTCCCCGTTCGGAGCCACTCCGAGCAGGGAGCACGCCTCGGGGAAGTCGTTCCCCAGGATGCTGGGGAACTGTGCCGGGGTCAGCAGCACAGCGGTCAGCACGTACAGCGAGCCGCCACCCTCGTCGTCGGACACCTGGCCTCCTGGTAGCTCTCTCGTCGGCGCACCTTAACCAGCGGGTAACCCGCACGTCGAGAGCTTGCGGGGCACGATTTCCAAGCCTGCTACCTGCACGTAGAGTTGGTGACCCGCCACAGAAAGGGACACCCGGTGCAGCGTTACGACCGGCTGAGGGAGATCCTCCGTCTCGACCCCGACAAGGATTTCCTCGCCATCTACCGGCTCACCGCCACCTATGAGTTTCCCTGGGACTTCGCCCGCGCCCTGGAACTCGCCCTGTTCCGGACCTACGCCGTCCCGAGCATCGGTGGCCTGCTGGCCGAGACCGCCGAGTTCACCGACCGGGCCCAGAAGCGCTACGACGACACGGCGTTGCTCCTGGACGCGGTCGTCGAGCACGGCTTCGAGGACGACATCGCGCGCACCGCGATCCGCCGCGTCAACCAGATGCACCGCAGCTACGACATCTCGAACGAGGACATGCGCTATGTCCTGTGCACGTTCGTGGTGATTCCGGCGCGCTGGCTCGACGCCTACGGATGGCGCCCGCTGACCCACCACGAGCGCCGGGCCGGCGCGAACTACTACGCCACCCTCGGCCGCCATCTGGGCATCACAGACATCCCGGGCTCCTACGAGGAGTTCGAAGCCACCCTGAACGCCTACGAGGAGGCGCACTTCGGCTGGGACGCGGGGGCGCGCACGGTCGCCGACTCCACCCTCGACCTGATGGCCTCCTGGTATCCGGCGCGCGTCGCCCCCGCCGTGCGGCGCGCGAGCCTCGCCCTCCTCGACGAGTCGCTGCTGGACGCCTTCCGGTACGAGACCCCGCGCCCGCCGGTCCGGCGGCTGGTCCGGGGTGCCCTGTGGCTGCGCGGTCGCGCGGTACGGCTGCTGCCCCCGCGCCGGGCCCCCCATTACGCCCGCCAGAACCCGGAGATCAAGGGCTACCCCCACGGCTACGACGTGGGTGAGCTCGGCACGTTCCCCGTGCCCGGCTCGGGCGGCTGCCCCGTCCCGCATCCGCGCCGGCCCGCCGGAGCCGAGGCCCAGCCTCCGGCCTGATCCCGGGCACCTCCGCGGACCCCGGGCGAGGGGCCGACGTACAGGTGTGTGTCACGGGTGACCGCGACGAGCGGCCAGGACCAGGAAACGGTCGTCGTCGTCGGCGTACGAGGTCATGTCCCAGCCCGAACCGGACAGCAGCGGGCCGAGGTTGTGCTCGGCCCGCATATCGTCCGCGGTCAGCTCGCGACCGTGGCGGGCGGCCAGTGCCGCTCGCCCGATCGGGTGAAACAGGGCGAGCCGGCCGCCGGGGCGGACCACCCGGGCGAGTTCGCGCAGATTCGCCCCCGGGTCGGGCAGATGGGCGATGAGCCCGGCGGCGAACACCGCGTCGAGCGCTTCGTCGCGCAGGGGCAGCCGGGCCACGTCGGTGAGCAGCAGGGCGCCCTCGGCGTCCCGCCCCGCCCGCCGCGCAGCGGCCAGCATCTGCGGGGTGACGTCCGCGCCGAGCACGATCCCGTCGGGTCCGACGGCGGCCCGCAGTGCGGTCATGGCCCGACCGGTGCCGCAGCCCGCGTCGAGCACGCGGTCCCCGGGCCGCAGTCCGAACGCGGACACGGCGGTGGTGAAGGCGGGCCCGTCCCCGGGAAACTTGCGGTCCCAGTCGGCCGCGCGCGCCCCGAAGAACTCCTGCACGTGCGTGTGGTCGTCGCTCATGTGCCCATGATCCCCCACGGGCGCTCACCCGCGTCCCTGCGGACCGTGCGCAAGCTGGCACGTGGTGTGATCGGAGATGAACGTAGCTCTGTCATATTCCAGCAGTTCCAGCTGCTTTCGAAATGCGCCCCCTGTTCGCGCCCTCACCCGGACTAGCGTTCCGTGGCCATGGGACACCTGGGACATCTGGACCACGCCGCCTATGGGTGGCTGACACCCGCGCTGTCATACGTGATGGCATCGATCGGCGCCGCCCTCGGGCTGCGCTGCACCGTCCGCGCGCTCGCCACGACAGGAGCCTCCCGCCGCAACTGGCTCCTCACCGCGGCCTCCGCCATCGGCACCGGCATCTGGACCATGCACTTCGTCGCGATGCTCGGCTTCGAGGTCACGGGCACCGAAATCCGCTACAACGTGCCGCTCACGATCCTCAGCCTGCTCGTCGCCATGCTGGTCGTCGGCGCCGGAGTCTTCGCCGTCGGCTACGGGAAGGACCGCCGGCGGTCCCTCGTACTGGGCGGCCTCACCACCGGACTCGGCGTCGCCAGCATGCACTACCTGGGCATGGCGGCCCTGCGGCTGCACGGAGAGGTCTCCTACGATCCGCTCGCCGTCGGACTCTCCGTCGCCATCGCCGTGATCGCGGCGACCGCCGCCCTGTGGGCCGCGCTCAACATCAAGTCACCGGTGGCGGTCGCCGTCGCCTCGCTCGTCATGGGCGCCGCCGTCAGCAGCATGCACTACACGGGGATGATGGCCGTCGCCGTCAGCGTGAGCCCCGCGGACTCGGCCCTGCCCGGCGCCACGGCCATGCAGTTCATCTTCCCGCTCGCCGTCGGGCTGGGCTCCTACCTGTTCATCACCGCCGCCTTCGTCGCGCTCTCCCCGACGGTCGGGGAGAGCGCCGCCTCCTCCGCCGTCCGGCATCTGGGGGAGCCCACGGTGACCGCCCACTGAGCGGGCCGGAGCCGCGGCGCCGCACCGCCGCGCGCCCTCCTTCCCCGCAGCCCCTCCCGCCCCCCACGCCCGCCGCGTCCCCGTAGCGCCCCACTCCGTCCCCCCACATCACCGCGTACCGCATCCGTAAGCACCGCCCCGGAACGAGGAGCCCATGCGCACACCCCGCAGAAAACCGGAAGCAGCGGCGCCGCGGCTGCCCGCGCCCCCGGCACGCGGCCGCCGGGCCCACGCCGGGCCGCCGGCCGAGGAACCCGCGGAACTCGGGTCCCACCAGCCCCACCCGGCCGCCGCACGCGCGAGCGGGCCCCGGTTGCGGCTCCGTCCCGCCACCGTCCGCGCGAAGATCGTCTCGCTGCTGATGGTCCCGGTCGTCTCGCTCCTCGCCCTCTGGGCCTTCGCCACCGTCAACACCGCCCAGGACATGGCCCGGCTCAGCCGCATCCACCAGGTCGACGCCGAGATACGCACCCCCGTCGTCGCCGCCGTCACCGAGCTGCAGGCCGAACGGCGCGCCGCCGTCCGCCTCCTCGCCGACCCCGCCACCGCAGACCCGGGCGCCCTGGACCAGCAGGCCCGCCGCACCGACGAGGCCGTCCAGCGGCTGCGGCTGGGCGAGCGCCACACCGTGGCCGACTCCGGTGAGTACCGCTCCGACATCGTGGTCCGGCTGGAGGAGTTCGTCGCGGCGGCCGAGGGCCTCGGTTCCTCGCGCAAGGACATCACCGACCGCCGCGCCTCCCCCGAGGCGGCCTACGCGATCTACACCCGCGTGGTCGACTCCGCCTTCGCCGTCGGCGGCGCCCTGACCGGCGGGGGCGAAGCCGAACTCGGCCCCGACGCGCGGGTCCTGCTCGAATTCGCCCGCGCCGCGGAACTGCTGTCCCGCGAGGACGCGCTGCTCGCCGCCCCGGGCCCGCGCACCGCCGAAACGCTTCGGCAGCTGACCGGCGCCATCGAGTCCCGCCGCGCGCTCACCGACGCCGCGGCCCGCGACCTCCCGGCCGCCCAGCAGGCCGCCTGGGAGTCCGTCGCCAAGAGCGCCGCCTACGCCGACCTCACCGGCGCCGAGGACCGGGCGCTGGCCCTCGGCACCTCCAAGGAGAGCCGCGGGGGGCCCGTCGGATGGGAGGGCGCCCACAACGCCATCGCCTCCTCGATGCGCGAGATCGAGCAGACCGCACACGCCGCGGCCGCCGAGCAGGCCGACCCGTTCACCGAGGGGGCGCTCACCCCGGCGGGGGCCGCCGTACTGCTGGGCCTGGCGGCCGTCGCCGCCTCCCTCGTCATCTCGGTCCGGATCGGCCGGGCCCTGGTCGTCGAACTCGTCTCACTGCGCAACACCGCCCTGGAGATCGCCCGCCGCAAACTGCCGCAGGCGATGGAGCGGCTGCGCGCCGGCGAGGAGATCGACGTCGCCGCCGAGACCCCGCCCGGGCCGCCGGCCGAGGACGAGATCACGCAGGTCGGCGAGGCGCTCGGCACCGTCCACCGAGCCGCGCTCAGCGCGGCCGTCGAGCGGGCGGAACTCGCCAGCGGGATCTCCGGCGTGTTCGTCAACCTCGCCCGCCGCAGCCAGGTCCTCGTGCACAAGCAGCTCACCCTGCTCGACTCGATGGAACGGCGCGCCGACGATCCGAACGAGCTCGGCGACCTCTTCCGCCTCGACCACCTGACCACCCGGATGCGCCGGCACGCGGAAAGCCTGATCATCCTGTCGGGGGCCGCCCCCGGCCGGGCGTGGCGGATGCCGGTCCCCCTCACGAACGTCGTGCGGGCCGCCGTCTCCGAGATCGAGGACTACCCGCGGATCGAGGTCCGCCAGCTCGCCGAAGCCGCCGTCGTCGGGGGCGCCGTCGCCGACCTCACCCACCTGCTCGCCGAACTGATCGAGAACGCCGCACAGTTCTCCCCGCCGCACACCAAGGTCCGGGTCAGCGGCGAACCCGTCGGCGCCGGCTACGTCCTGGAGGTCGAGGACCGCGGACTGGGCATGGGCCGCGAATCCCTCGGCGATGCGAACCGCCGCATCGAGCAGTCCGAGTCGCTCGACCTCTTCGACAGCGACCGGCTCGGGCTCTTCGTGGTCAGCCGCCTCTCGGCCCGCCACGGAGTGAAGGTGCACCTGCGCACCTCGCCCTACGGAGGCACCACCGCGGTGGTGCTGCTGCCGAACGCCTTGCTCCAGGGCGCGATCACGGCCGGCTCCGCCCCCCGGCCGGCCCACGCCGCCGCCTCCGCGACGTCCCCCGAACCCGAGGCGGCGCCCGCGCCGCAGACACCCGCCGAGGCCCTGTCCGCAGCGCCGAAGGCGGCATCGAAGGCGGCATCGAAGCCAGCACCGAAGGCAGCACCGAAGGTGGTCGTCATGGCCGAACAGCCACCCGCCATGAGCGTCGTACGGGAGGACGCGCGCGCCTCCGTACCGACCGCGGCCCCGGCCCCGGACCCCGTACGCGAGGAGCCGCGCCCGGCCCCGGTGGCGTCGCTGCGGCCGCGCACTCCCGGTGGCGCGGCAGCCCGTACCCAGGCGGCCGCGGCGCCCCCGGCCTCGGTGACGGAACTGCCGCGCCGGGTGCGCCAGGCCAGCCTCGTCCCCCAGCTCAGGGAGGCGCCCGCGGCCAAGGATCCGGCCGCGTCCCGCCTCCCCGAGGAGCCGCCGGGCCGCAGCCCCGAGCAGGCCCGGGACCGGATGGCGGCCTACCGGGCCGGCTGGGCCCGCGGCGCGCAGGAGAAATCCCCCCACGCAGGCAGCGAAGGAGAAGTGTGATGATCGAACACCAGAGAATCGACCTCGACGGTGGCCGCAGGTCCGGCGAACTGGACTGGCTGCTCGACGACCTGGTGCACCGGGTCCGCGAGGTCCGGCACGCCGTGGTCCTCTCCAATGACGGCCTGGCGGTCGGTGCCTCCAGCGCACTCAGCCGGGAGGACGCCGAGCACTTGGCGGCGGTGGCATCCGGCTTCCACAGCCTGGCCAAGGGCGCGGGTCGGCACTTCCACGCCGGGGGCGTGCGCCAGACGATGGTCGAGATGGACGAGGGCTTCCTCTTCGTCGCGGCCGCCGGCGACGGCTCCTGCCTGGCCGTGCTCAGCGCCGCCAGCGCCGATATCGGTTTGATCGCCTACGAGATGGCCCGGCTCGTCAAGCGGGTCGGGGAGCACCTCTACACGCCGCCCCGGTTCGCGGCGCGGCCGCCGGCCGCCGGCTGAGCGCGGCGGTCCGGCACATGAACGGCCAGTGGTACGACGCCGAGGCGGGCCCGCTCGTCCGTCCGTACGCCATGACCGGCGGGCGTACCAGGCCGGGACCCCACGGGGTCCGCTTCGACCTGATCGCGCTGGTCGCGGTCGACCCGGGGGGCGCGGACGAGGCGGCCGAGTCCTTGATGGGTCCCGAACACCGGGCGCTGCTCGGGCTCTGCCGGTCCGAGACCCAGTCGGTGGCCGAACTCGCCGCGGACGCCGACCTGCCCGTGGGGGTGGTGAGGGTGCTCCTCGGCGACCTGCTGGAGGGCGGGCACGTCAAGGTCAGCAGGCCGGTACCGCCCGCTCAACTGCCGGACGAGCGGATTCTGCGTGAAGTCATCGAGGGATTGCGAGCGCTTTGATGGGACAGCATGACGACCGATCTGCCGGAGTGGTGCCCGACGCGGACCCCGATGCCGGGGAGGACCCCGAACTGGCCGCCCTCGCGCTGAAGATCCTGGTCGCGGGCGGCTTCGGGGTGGGAAAGACCACCCTGGTGGGCGCGGTCAGCGAGATCCGGCCGCTGCGGACGGAGGAGTTGCTGAGCGAGGCCGGCGAACTGGTCGACGACACGGGCGGCGTGGACCAGAAGACGACCACCACGGTGGCCATGGACTTCGGCCGGATCACCATCCGGTCCGGCTTGTCCCTCTACTTGTTCGGCACCCCGGGGCAGGACCGGTTCTGGTTCCTGTGGGACGAGCTGTCGCAGGGTGCGCTGGGCGCGGTGGTGCTCGCCGACACGCGGCGGCTGGAGGACTGCTTCCCGGCGGTGGACTACTTCGAGCACCGGCGCATCCCGTTCGTCGTGGCCGTCAACTGCTTCACGGACGCCCGGAGCTACGGGGCGCACGACGTGTCGCGGGCGCTGGACCTGGAGCAGGGGACGCCGGTGGTGCTGTGCGACGCGCGGGACCGGGACTCGGGGAAGGAAGTACTGATCAGGCTGGTCGAGTACGCCGGGCGGGTGCACACCGCCCGGCTGCTGGACTCGGTGGATCCGCAGGCCGATTCCGTGTGAACCGGCGCGGTCGGCGGGGGCCCGTGTCAGTCGGCGATGCCGGCGCGCGCGATCACCTTGGCGATCGGGACCCTGACGAGGAGTTCGGTCGGGACGGCGTTGCGGCGGCCGAAGGCCTCGCCCTGGTCCTCGCCCATGTAGCGGGCGCCGATCCGGGTGGCCCAGGTGAGCAGTTCGTCCGCGTCGTCGCTGTACCCGGTGAGTTCGGCGCGGCCCTGGAGGACGACGTAGGAGAAGGGCGGCCGGTCGTCGTCCACGCAGAGCGCGACGCGGCCGTCGCGGGCGAGGTTGCGTCCCTTGACGGTGTCCTTTCCGGTATTGAAAACGAAGGAATCTCCGTCGAGTACGAACCAGATGGGAGCGATGTGAGGGCTCCCGTCCTCGGACACGGTGGAGAGCTTTCCGGTGCGGGTGGAGTGGGAGACGAAAGCCCGCCATTCCTCTTGAGTCATCTTCTTCGCCATGGGGACATCCTCCTTGCCCGAAAGGCGCTGGTGGGGAAGGCTTGCGGCACGAGTACACGGGGCGGGGCGCGGCGGCCGTAGGGCCGCCGTCGACGGGGAGGGCTGGGAATGGCACTGGACAAGCAACTGGACTGGCTGCTCGACGACCTGACACGCAGGGTCCAGCAGGTGCGGCACGCGGTGGTGCTGTCCAATGACGGCCTGGTCACGGGGGCGAGCGCGGGGCTGGCGCGGGAGGACGCGGAACATCTGGCGGCCGTCGCGGCCGGCCTGCAGAGCCTGGCGAAGGGGTCGGGCCGGCACTTCAGGGCCGGCGAGGTGCGCCAGACCATGGTCGAGTACGACGAGGGAGTGCTGTTCGTCATGGCGGCGGGCGCGGGCAGCAGCCTGTGCGTGCTGAGCGCTGCCGAGGCGGACATCGGTCAGGTCGCGTACGAGATGACGCTGCTGGTCAACCGGGTGGGCGAGCACCTGGGAGTCGCGGAGCGGCGCATCACCGGCGGCTGATCGGGCACCGGTTCCTGGTGGCGTTCGGACGCCGTTCGGGAGGTTGTCCACAGGCCTCGCGGGGCGTCGTCGCGTTGAGTTACGGTCTTCACACAGAGTAATCACTGCTCGTGGGGGAGGACCGTGATGATGATGCAGACCGTGAGCGTGACGGTGACCGCGCTGCGGGACGGCGTGGCCGACGCGGCTGCCGGCGCAGCTGCGGAGGTGCTGGTGGGCGGTGTACAGGCCGCCGGTGAACTGGGTTTGAGCCGGAGCGAGTTCGCCAGGGCCGTCCAGTTGGGGATCGTACGGGCCGGGCCGCGGACGCTCGGCGGGGCCGCGCGCTACGCACGGGCCGAGCTGGAACGGGTCAGGTCCGCGGCCGGGCCGCCGCAGGCGCTGCGCGAGCGGGTCGAGACGGTGGCCGGGGCGCAGGCCGCGGCCGAGGTGATGGAGGTCGGCCCGAGCCGCTTCACGCGGCTCGCGCGCTGCGGTCATGTGACCCCGGTCGGCTATCGGATCAACCGGTACCGGGCGGTGGTGTGGCTCTATCTGACCGCGGAGCTACGGGGCTTCGCCGCGCGGGAGCCCGGAATGCTGCGCGGGGTCGCACCCCCGGCGGACCGGGAGCTGATGACGGCCGGGGCGGACCTGCGACCGCGCAAGTGGCGCGGGCGGCATGTGGGCCTCCTGCTGAGACGAACCGCCGACCCCTGGGAGCGGGCCGCCGTACTGGCCTCCGTGCTCCCCGAGGACGAGCTGGGGGAGGCAGTGCCGGATCCGGCGGAGCGGATCGTGCTGGCCGCCCTCGCCCCGCCCCCGCCGTACGGCCATCCGCAGGTCCCGGCAGCCGCGGCGGTGGCGCTGCGGCTGCTGAGGGCCGGGCCGCCGGACGAGGTCCACTGGTACCGCACCAGCCTGGACTTCGCCCTGACGGGGGCGCGCGGTCAGTCGAAGTCGACGGGGGAGAGGGGGCCGACGTAGACCCAGGCCCCGTCCTCGCGGGAGAAGCTGCTCTGCTCGTGCAGCGAGCCCGTGTGGCGCCCCTCGCGGTAGTGCGCCCGGAACTCCACCGAGCCCTCCGTCTCGAACATCCCGCCGCGCTCGGTGGCGAGGATCTCCAGCCGCTCCCAGCGCTGTTCGGGATCCAGGTCCAGGCGGGCGGGACGGGTGGAGGGGTGCCAGGAGCGCAGCAGGTAGGCGGTGTCGCCGACGGCGAAGGCACTGAACCGCGAGCGCATCAGCAGCTCGGCGGTGGGCGCCGATCCGGCACCGGAGTGGAAGCGGCCGCAGCACTCCGGGTAGGCGGCGGGCAGCCCGCAGGGGCAGGGGAGGGCAGGGGTGGGCATGGGTGTGCTCAGTTCTCCGGGGCGGGCTCGGACGGCAGGGCCGGCTGGGCCGACCGGGACGGCTTCGCGGGGTGCGGGCGGAAGAGGCCCTCCTGGACCACGGACACCAGCAGCCTGCCCTCCACGTCGTAGATGCGGCCCCGGGCAAGCCCCCGGCCGCCGTGTGCGATGGGCGACTCCTGGTCGTACAGGAACCACTCGTCCGCCCGGAAGGGCCGGTGGAACCACATGGCGTGGTCCAGCGAGGCCATGTCGAAACCGCGCATGCCCCACAGGGGTTCCACCGGGATGCGCACGGCATCGAGGAGGGTCATGTCACTGGCGTAGGTGAGGGCGCACGTGTGGACGAGCGGGTCGTCGCCCAGCGGGCCGACCGCGCGCATCCACACCGCGCTGCGGGGATCGGATCCCTTGAGCTCCTCGGGAGTCCAGCGGAGCCGGTTGACGTACCGGATGTCGAAGGGCTGGCGGCGGGCCATCCGCTCCAGAGCCTCCGGCAGCGCCCCGAGGTGCTCGCGGATCTCGTCCGCCAGCTTGGGGAGCGTGTCCGGGTGGGGGACGTGGTGAGGAGGCAGCTGGTGCTCGATGCCGCCCTCCTCCGGATGATGGAAGGAGGCGGTGAGATTGAAGATCGTCTTGCCCTGCTGGACCGCGGTGACCCGGCGCGTGGTGAAGGAGCGCCCGTCGCGCACCCGCTCCACCTGGTACACGATCGGCACCCCGGGGATGCCGGGGCGCAGGAAGTACGCGTGCAGCGAGTGGACCGGGCGGTCGCTCTCGAGCGTGCGCCCCGCGGCCACCAGCGCCTGGCCGGCGACCTGGCCGCCGAAGACGCGCTGGAGGGACTCCTGCGGGCTGGCGCCGCGGAAGATGTTGACCTCGATCTGCTCCAGATCGAGCAGATCGACCAGTCTTTCGGCGGGGTTCGTCATCAGAGGATCTCCACTGTGGGGTCCGGCGGATCGGGCGGGTCGGGCGGTTGCGGCGGGCGGCGGCAGAGGGTCAGAGCACCCCGAGCTCGCCGACCGAGGTGACCCGGATGACCGCCCGGCCCTCCTCGTCGGAGGCGGCCAGGTCCACCTCGGCGCTGATGCCCCAGCCATGGTCCCCGTTGGGGTCGGCGAAGGTCTGGCGGACGCGCCACAGGCCGTGCGCCGGGTCCTCCTCGATCTGCAGCAGCTTCGGGCCGCGCGCGTCGGGGCCGGTGCCCAGGTCGTCGTACTCGTCCCAGTACCCGTCCATGGCCTCGCCCCAGGCGTCCGCGTCCCAGCCGGACTCGGAATCCAGCTCGCCCAGCACGTTGACGTGGTCCAGGGCGGCCAGCTCCACGCGGCGGAACATGGCGTTGCGGACCAGGACGCGGAAGGCGCGGGAGTTCGCCGTGACCGGCTTGACCTGGTCGGCCTTCTCCTGGGCCTGCTCCGCCGTCTCCACCTCCGGGTTCGCCAGCTGCTCCCACTCGTCCAGCAGGCTGGAGTCGACCTGGCGGACCAGCTCGCCGAGCCAGGCGATCAGGTCCTCGAGGTCCTCGGACTTGAGGTCGTCGGGGATGGTGTGGTCCAGCGCCTTGAACGCGCCGGCCAGGTAGCGCAGCACGATGCCCTCGGTGCGGGCCAGCTCGTAGAAGGAGGTGAACTCGGTGAAGGTCATCGCGCGTTCGTACATGTCGCGGATGATCGACTTCGGGGAGACCGGGTGGTCGCGCACCCACGGGTGGCTCTTGGCGTACACGTCGTAGGCGTGGGAGAGCAGCTCTTCGAGCGGCTTGGGATAGGTGACGTCCTGGAGCCGCTCCATCCGCTCCTCGTACTCGATCCCGTCGGCCTTCATCTGGCCGACCTGGATGCCGCGTTCCTTGTTCTGCTGGGCGGCCAGGATCTGGCGCGGGTCGTCGAGCGTGGACTCCACGACGGACACCATGTCCAGCGCGTAGGAGGGGGACTCCGGGTCCAGCAGGTCGAAGGAGGCCAGGGCGAAGGTGGACAGCGGCTGGTTCAGTGCGAAGTCCTGCTGGAGATCGACGGTGAGCCGGATGCTGCGGCCCTCCGCGTCCGGCGTGTCGAGCTTCTCCACCACACCGCCGTCGAGCAGCGAGCGGTAGATCGCGATGGCCCGGCGGATGTGCCGCAGCTGCGCCTTGCGGGGCTCGTGGTTGTCCTCAAGCAGGTGGCGCATCGCCTGGAAGGCATCGCCCGGCCGGGCGATGACCGACAGCAGCATGATGTTGGTGACCTTGAAGCGCGAGGTCAGCGCCTCCGGGTCGGCGGCGATGAGCTTCTCGAAGGTGATGTCCGACCAGGCGACGAAGCCCTCGGGAGCCTTCTTGCGCACCACCTTGCGGCGCTTCTTCGGGTCGTCGCCGGCCTTCGCGAGCGCCTTCTCGTTCTCGATGACGTGCTCGGGCGCCTGCGCGACCACATAGCCCGCGGTGTCGAAGCCGGCCCGGCCGGCGCGTCCCGCGATCTGGTGGAACTCGCGGGCGCGCAGCGTGCGCACCCGGCTGCCGTCGTACTTGGTCAGGGCGGTGAACAGCACCGTGCGGATCGGGACGTTGACGCCGACCCCGAGGGTGTCCGTACCGCAGATGACCTTCAGCAGACCGGCCTGGGCGAGCTTCTCGACCAGGCGCCGGTACTTGGGCAGCATGCCGGCGTGGTGAACGCCGATGCCGTGCCGGACGTAGCGGGACAGGTTCTGGCCGAACTTGGTGGTGAAGCGGAAGTTGCCGATCAGTTCGGCGATCTTGTCCTTCTCCTCGCGCGTGCACATGTTGATGCTCATGAGCGACTGCGCCCGCTCGACCGCCTGGGCCTGGGTGAAGTGCACGATGTACACCGGGGCCTGCCGGGTCTCCAGCAGTTCGGTGATCGTGTCGGTGATCGGCGTCGTGACGTACTCGTAGGAGAGCGGGACGGGCCGGGTCGCGGAACGGACCACCGAGGTGGGCCGGCCCGTGCGCCGGGTCATGTCCTCCTCGAACCGCTTCATGTCGCCGAGGGTCGCCGACATCAGGATGAACTGTGCCTGCGGCAGCTCCAGCAGCGGGATCTGCCAGGCCCAGCCGCGGTCCGGCTCGGCATAGAAGTGGAACTCGTCCATCACGACCTGGCCGATGTCGGCGTGCTTGCCGTCGCGCAGGGCGATGGAGGCCAGCACCTCGGCAGTGCAGCAGATCACCGGGGCGTCCGCGTTCACGGAGGCGTCGCCGGTCAGCATGCCGACGTTCTCGGTGCCGAAGAGCTTGCACAGGTCGAAGAACTTCTCCGACACGAGGGCCTTGATCGGGGCGGTGTAGAAGGTGACCTTGTCCTGGGCCAGGGCCGTGAAGTGCGCACCGGCCGCGACCAGGCTCTTGCCGGAGCCGGTCGGGGTGGAAAGGATCACGTTCGCCCCGGAGACGACCTCGATCAGAGCCTCCTCCTGAGCCGGGTACAGGGTGATGCCCTGTTCCTCCACCCACGAGGAGAAAGCCTCGAAGAGGGCGTCGGGGTCGGCGTTCGGCGGGAGCTGATCAATGAGGGTCACACCCCCCATCTTGCCTGGCTTCCCCCCGGATCAGGGAACCGGCGGACGCAATGAAGATCACCAACGGTACGCTGTGCCGTCGATGCGGCCCGAACGAAACAGTCAACCGGGCCCGACCACACACCAGCGGGGCGGGAAACGACCATGATGGGTCCGGCGCACTCACTGTCCGGGGCAGCGGCCTGGCTGGGGGTGGGTGCGGCCACCGCGGCCGCCGGGCACCCCATGCCCTGGCCCGTCCTCGTCGTCGGCGCGCTGATCTGCGCCGGGGCGGCCCTCGCCCCCGACCTCGATCACAAGTCGGCGACGATCTCACGCGCCTTCGGCCCCCTCTCCAAGGGGCTGTGCGAGGTGGTCGACAAGATCTCCTACGCCGTCTACAAGGGGACCCGCTCCACGAAGGACACGCGCCGCACCGGCGGCCACCGCACCCTGACGCACACCTGGCTCTGGGCCGTCGTGATCGGCGGCGGTGCCTCCGTGCTCGCCGTCACCGCCGAGCGCTGGGGCGTGCTGGCACTGCTCTTCGTGCACCTGGTGCTGGCGGTCGAAGGCCTGCTGTGGCGAGCGGCCCGGATGTCCAGCGACGTCCTGGTCTGGCTGCTCGGCGCGACCAGCGCGTGGATCCTGGCCGGCGTACTGGACCAGCCCGGCAACGGAGCGAACTGGCTCTTCACCGCCCCGGGGCAGGAGTACCTGTGGCTCGGCCTGCCGATCGTGCTCGGCGCCCTGGTCCACGACATCGGCGACGCGCTCACGGTCTCCGGCTGCCCGGTCCTGTGGCCGCTGCCGATCGCCGGCAAGCGCTGGTACCCGATCGGACCGCCGAAGGCGATGCGCTTCCGGGCCGGCAGTTGGGTGGAGCTGAAGGTCCTCATGCCGGTCTTCATCCTGCTGGGCGGCTTCGGCGGAGCCTCGGCCCTCGGCTTCTTCTGAAACGGGCCGGGCGGCGGAGGGGACCCGGTCCCCTCCGCCGCCCGGTGCTTCCGCGGCCCCGCTCAGCCGTGCCAGGACCGCCACAGGGCCGCGTAGGCCCCGTCGGCCGCGACCAGCTCGTCGTGCGAGCCGAGTTCGCTGATCCGGCCGCCCTCGACCACCGCGATCACATCCGCGTCGTGCGCGGTGTGCAGCCGGTGCGCGATGGCGATGACCGTACGGCCGTCCAGCACCCGGGCCAGCGAGCGCTCCAAGTGCCGGGCCGCACGCGGGTCCAGCAGCGAGGTGGCCTCGTCGAGCACCAGCGTGTGCGGGTCCGCCAGCACCAGCCGGGCCAGCGCGATCTGCTGGGCCTGCGCCGGGGTCAGCGCCGTGCCGCCGGAGCCGACCTCCGTGTCCAGGCCGGCCTCCATGGCCCGTGCCCAGCCGTCGGCGTCCACCGCGGCCAGGGCCGCCCACAGCTCGGTGTCCCCGGCTTCCGCCCGCGCGAGGCGGAGGTTGTCCCGCAGCGTGCCCACGAAGACGTGGTGCTCCTGGTTGACCAGGGCCACGTGCTCGCGCACCCGGTCCGCGGGCATCCGCGACAGCTGCGCCCCGCCGAGGGTGACCTCGCCGGTCCGGGGTGCGTAAATGCCCGCGAGGAGCCGCCCCAGGGTGGACTTGCCCGCGCCCGAGGGCCCGACCAGCGCCATCCGGGTGCCCGGCGGTACGGACATCGACACCTGGTGCAGGACGTCCACGCCCTCCCGGTAGCCGAAGTGGACCTCCTGCGCCCGCACGTCCCGGCCCTCGGGCGCCACCTTCGCGTCGCCCGCGGCCGTCTCGATCTCCCGTACGCCCACCAGGCGGCCCAGGGAGACCTGGGCGACCTGCAGTTCGTCGTACCAGCGCAGGATCAGACCGATCGGGTCGACCAGCATCTGCGCCAGCAGCGCACCCGTGGTCAGCTGCCCGACCGTCATCCAGCCCCGCAGCACGCAGAAGCCGCCAATGAGCAGCACCGAGCCGAGGATCGTCACGAAGGTGACGTTGATGACGGGGAAGAGGACCGTCCGCAGGAACAGCGTGTACCGCTCCCAGGCGACCCACTGCGAGATCCGCCGCTCCGACAGCGCGATCCGCTCCGGCCCGAGGCGGTGCGCCTCGATCGTGCGCCCCGCGTCCACCGTCTCGGTGAGCACGGCCGCGACCGCCGCGTAGCCGGCCGCCTCCGAGCGGTACGCCGACGGGGCCCGCCGGAAGTACCAGCGGCAGCCGATCACCAGCACCGGCAGCGCCACCAGCGCGGCCAGGGCCAGCGGCGGCGCGGTCACCGCGAGCGCCCCGAACAGCAGCCCCGCCCACACCACGCCGATGGCCAACTGCGGCACGGCCTGGCGCATCGCGTTCGCCAGCCGGTCGATGTCGGTGGTGATCCGCGACAGCAGATCACCGGTACCGGCCCGTTCCAGCACGCCCGGGGGCAGACCCACCGACCGCACGAGGAAGTCCTCGCGCAGATCGGCCAGCATCTCCTCGCCCAGCATCGCCCCGCGCAGCCGGACCAACCGGACGAAGAACGTCTGGACCGTCAGCGCCGCCGCGAACAGCAGCGCCACACGCCCCAGATGCAGCTCGCGCGCGCCCGCCGAGAGATCGTCCACGATCTGCCCCAGCAGGTAGGGGCCGACCATGGAGGCGATCACCGCGGCCGCGTTCACACTCACCAGCACCGCGAAGGCCCGCCGGTGGCGCCGGAACAGTCCGCGCACATAGCCCCGTACGGTCGCCGACGTGCCCACGGGCAGGGTCGCGGCCGACTCGGGAGAGGCCGGATCGTACTCCGGCGGCGCCACGCCGATCATGCGGATTCCTCGATCTCTGTGAGTGCTTCTGTCAGCTCTGTCCGTTCCAGCCCGCCGAGCCGCTGCTCCTCGTCGGTCTCGCGGGTGACCACGGCCCGGTAGCGCGGTTCGCGGTGCAGCAGCTCGCGGTGGGTTCCGACCGCCGCCACCGTGCCCGCGTCGATGAGTACGACCCGGTCCGCCCGGTCCAGTAGCAGTGGCGAGGACGCCAGTACCACCGTGGTCCGCCCGGTGCGCAGGGCCGCGATCCCGTCCGCGATCCGTGCCTCGGTGTGCGAGTCGACCGCAGAGGTCGGCTCGTCGAGCACCAGCACCTCCGGGTCGGTGACCAGGGACCGCGCCAGCGCGAGACGCTGGCGCTGGCCGCCCGACAGGGAGCGGCCGCGCTCGGTGATCCGGGCGTCCATCGCGTCCTTGACCCCGTCCGGCGCCGACTGCAGCAGCGCGTCCAGGACGTCCGCGCACTGGGCCGCGCCCAGAGCGGCAGCCGACTCGACGGCTCCCGAGGCCGGTACGTCGAACAGCTCCCGCAGGGTCCCGGACAGCAGGACCGGATCCTTGTCCTGTACGAGCACCAAGGCGCGCGCGGTGTCCAGTTCGAGCTCGTCCAGCCCGACCCCTCCGAGCAGCACGGACGGCGCCCCGGCCGTGTCGGCCGTCGTACCGGTCCCGGCCTCGGCCCCGGCATCCGACGCCGGTGCCTCGTCCATCGGGTGGCCGCCGAGGCGTTCGGCGAGCCGCCCCGCCAGGTCCGGGTCCCCGCAGACGACGGCGGTGAACCGGCCCGCGGGGGCCAGCAGTCCGGTCTGCGGGTCGTACAGGTCCCCGCCCGGGGCCGGTGCCTTCACCGGCTCGCTGCGCGCGGGAGCCTCGGCGGCTTCCGTCCGGGTCAGCGACAGCACCCGGGCGGCCCGCTTGGCGGAGGGACGCGAGAAGGAGTACGCCATGGCGATCTCCTCGAAGTGCCTGAGGGGATAGAGCAGGGTGGCCACCGCGCTGAACGCGGCGACGAGCTCACCCACCCCGATGCTCCCCTGTGAGACGAGCGTGGCGCCGTACCAGACCACCGTGATCATCAGCGCGCCCGGGAGCACCACCTGGATCGCGGAGATCAGCGCCCACATCCGCGCGCTGCGCACGGCGGCCTTGCGGACCTCCTGCGAAGCCTCGCGGTAGCGGCCGAGGAACAGCTCCTCACCGCCGATGCCGCGCAGCACGCGCAGGCCCGCGACGGTGTCGGAGGCCAGCTCCGTGGCCTTGCCCGCCTTCTCCCGCTGGACGTCGGCGCGCCGGGTGGCGCGCGGCAGCAGCGGCAGCGAGGCCAGAGCGATCAGCGGTACGCCGATGGCCACGACCACACCGAGCTCGGGGGCGAAGAACAGCAGGCCCACGCAGACGAGGACGACGGAGAAGACGGCGGCCAGGAAGCGGGAGACCGCCTCGACGAACCATCCGATCTTCTCCACGTCGCCCGTGGACACCGCGACCACTTCACCCGCGGCGACCCGTCGGGTCAGCGCGGAGCCCAGCTCGGCCGTCTTGCGGGCGAGGAGCTGCTGCACGCGCGCCGCGGCGGTGATCCAGTTGGTGACGGCCGTGCGGTGGAGCATGGCGTCGCCGACCGAGATGGCGACACCGATGACCAGGAGCAGCGCGCCGACGAGCAGCAGGCGCTTCGGCTCGCGGTCGACGACCGCGTCGACGCCGAGGCCCACGGCGTAGGGCAGTCCGGCGATGCCGGAGAAGTGCAGCATCCCCCAGCAGAAGCTCTTGAGCTGTCCGCCGAGTTGACCGCGCCCCAGCCACACCAGGAACCGGGGGCCGGAACGAGCGTCGGGTACCCCTGGATCCGGATACGGAAGATCGCTGATCTGCATGACGCCCCATGACTGGTCGAGTGGTCCAAACCGTGCAAGGTTCGCCTTCCGGTCCAGTGCCGGGCAATCGATTTTACGTGGGCCTCGTGCTCGGGCCAGCAGGTTTGCGGTCCGGGGCGGCGGCGTGGCGGCGACGCGGCGCCTGGTCACGGGGGTCGCACGCCCCGGCGCTCACGGGCGGGTGGCGTGCTCCAGTTCGAGCAGAGCCGAGTAGTAGCTCCGCCCCGTGGCCCGGTCCATGCCCACCTCGCACATCCGGTTCGCCGACAGGTGCGCGTCGAAGGGCCGCGCGGTCACCTCGGCCGCCTCGCGCGCCGTCGCCGAGGCCGTCAGCTCCGGGTGCAGCATGCCCCGGTCGCCCGCGAAGGCGCAGCAGCCCGCGTCGTCGGGGACCACCACCTCCTCGGCGCACGCCTCGGCGACCGCGCGCAGCCGGTCCTCGTCGCCCAAGTGCCGCATCGAACAGGTGGGGTGGAGCACCGCCGAACCGACCGTGCGCCGGATCTCCAGGTGCGGCAGCAGCTCCTCGGCGGCCCACACGATCGAGTCGAGGACCGACAGCTCCGCGTGGAGGGCCCGGTTCTGCGGCGTCAGGTACGGGACCACCTCGCGCGCGATGCCCAGCGTGCAGGAGGAGGCGTCGACGACGAGCGGCAGTCGCCCGCCGGCCGTCCAGCCCCAGGCCGCCTCGACGATCCGGTTGGCCATCACCCGGGCGCCCGCCTCGTAGCCCTTGGACTGCCAGATCGTCGCGCAGCAGGTGCCGCGAACGTCGCCGGGGATCCAGACGGGCCGTCCGGCCCGCTCCGACACGGCCACCACCGCCTCCGGCAGGGAGGGGCCGGGCCGACCCTGCGGGCCGCCGAAGATCCGGTTGACGCAGGCCGGGTAGTACACGGCCGCGGCGCCCACCCGCCGGGTCGGCGGCAGCCGCCGCGCGGCGGCTCCGGGGAGCCGCGCCGACCACCGCGGAACCAGGTCGGGACGTACGGCTCTGCGCGCGGCCCCGGTGACGGCCTCCAGCAACCGGTCGCCGACCTTCGGGGGGAGCAGGCCGGCGGTGGCCACGGCCAGCCGGGCGGCGGACTCCGCGGTCCCGAACCGCCGTGCGGCGAGCGCGGCGGCGGCCTCCTCGCGCGGGCCGTGCCGGCGGTGGCGGAACTCCTTCATCAGAGCCCCGGTGTCGATGCCGACGGGGCAGGCGAGCCCGCAGGTGGAGTCGCCGGCGCAGGTGTCCACCGCGTCGTAGCCGTAGGCGGCGAGCAGCCCGTCCAGCACGGCGGAGCCGGGCTGCTGGCGCAGCATCTCGCGGCGCAGCACGATCCGCTGGCGCGGAGTGGTCGTCAGGTCCTCGCTGGGGCAGGTCGGTTCGCAGAAGCCGCACTCGATGCACGGATCGACCACCGCCTCCACCTGCGGAATCGTCTTCAGGCCGCGTAGATGGGCGCGCGGGTCACGGTCGAGGAGGACGCGCGGGGCGAGCACCCCGTCCGGGTCGACCAGTCGCTTGGTGCGCCACATCAGCCCGGTGGCGACGGGACCCCATTCCAGCTCCAGGAAGGGTGCCATGTTGCGGCCCGTGGAGTGCTCGGCCTTCAGCGAGCCGTCGAACCGCTCCACGGTGAGCCGGCAGAAGGCCTCCATGAAGGCCCCGTACCGCTCGACGTCGGCGGGGTCGGTGGCGTCGAAGGCGAGCATGAAGTGCAGGTTGCCGTGGGCCGCGTGACCGGCGACGGCCGCGTCGAAGCCGTGCTCGGCCTGGAGTGCGAGGAGCGCCTCGCAGGCTTCGGCCAGCCGGGCCGGCGGCACCGCGAAGTCCTCGGTGATCAGGGTGGTGCCGTGGGCGCGGGCTCCGCCGACGGCCGTGACGAAGGCCCTGCGGGCCTGCCAGTAGCCGCCGACCGTCCTCGGGTCGCTGGTGAAGGTGTTGGTGACCGAGGCCACCGGGGCGACGAGGTCGAGTCCGGCGAGGACCCGGGCGGCCCGCCGCGCGCAGGCGTCGCGGCCGGCCGGGTCCGGCGCCCGGAACTCCACGAGCAGGGCTGTCGTCGGCCGGGGCAGGTCCGCCCAGTCGGCGGGCACCCCCGGGACGCTGACCGAGGCGCGCAGGGTGTTGCCGTCCATCAGCTAGCGCACCAGGTCGGAGACCTTCCACAGCACCTTCTCCGCGCCGAGCAGCTCGGCCAGCTCGGTGCGCAGCGGCTCCGGGGTGCCGGCGGCCCGGTGCACGGGGACCCGGTCGGGAGCGGGGCCGCTGATGCTGTGGGGCCGCAGGGCCCCCGGCTTCGGTTCCAGCAGCGGCATGTGGGACCCCTCGCATCGTCCCGGCCCGCGGGCGGACCGGTCAGCAGGCGCGCTCCGCCGGGGCGTCCGACAGTGCGTTCAGCAGACCGCCGAGCACGTCGCGCTGGTCTGCGGTCAACGGAGCCAGGATCTCCTCCGCCGCGTCGGTTCGCGCGTTGCGCAGACGGCGCAGCGTGGCGCGGCCGCCGTCGGTGAGTTCGATCCGGATGACGCGGCGGTTCGCGGGGTCGGGCGCGCGCCGTACGCACCCGGCCGCCTCCAGGCCGTCCACGAGGGTGGTCACCGCGCGGGGGACGACTTCGAGACGGGCGGCGAGATCCGCCATCCGGGGTGCCTGCTCGCCCTCGTAGTGCGAGACGAGGCGCAGCAAACGACCCTGGGCGGGAGTGATCCCGAGCGGCACCATGTGGCGCTTCTGGATCCGGTGGAGCCTGCGCGTCAGGCGCAGGAGCTGTTCGGCGAGGAGGCGATCGCTGTCGGAGGCGGAGCTCATGCGGGAACAATATCAGGATGCCGTTCATTGTGAGCATAGGTAACAATGACCTATGCTCCAATGACCCCGACCGTGCCGAAGGGGACTTCCGTGCCGACCCCGACCGACCCGACCGCCGACTTCCGACCCTGACTCCTGACCCCTGACTCCTGACTCCCGAGAGGGCGCCCATGCGCGACGAACCGAAGTGGATCCCATCGAAAGACCCCCTCGACCCCACCCGCCCCTCCCCGGCCGAGCAGCCGAGGGAGCTGCGCCGCATCGTGGGGCTGTTCCGGCCCTACCGCGGCCGGCTCGCCGTCGTCGGCCTGCTGGTCGGCGCCTCCTCGCTGGTCGGCGTCGCCTCGCCGTTCATGCTCCGCGAGATACTCGACGTCGCGATCCCGCAGGGGCGCACCGGGCTGCTCAGCCTGCTCGCGCTCGGCATGATCCTGACCGCCGTCGTCACCAGCGTCTTCGGCGTGCTCCAGACCCTGATCTCCACCACGGTCGGCCAGCGCGTCATGCACGACCTGCGCACCGCCGTCTATGCCCAGCTCCAGCGGATGCCGCTGGCCTTCTTCACGCGAACCCGCACCGGAGAGGTGCAGTCCCGCATCGCCAACGACATCGGCGGTATGCAGGCCACCGTCACCTCCACGGCGACCTCGCTCGTCTCGAACCTGACGGCCGTCATCGCCTCCGTGGTCGCCATGCTCGCGCTCGACTGGCGGCTCACCCTGGTCTCGCTGCTCCTGCTCCCCGTCTTCGTGTGGATCAGCCGGCGGGTCGGCCGCGAGCGCAAGAAGATCACGATGAACCGGCAGAAGCAGATGGCCGCCATGGCCGCGACCGTCACCGAGTCGCTCTCGGTGAGCGGCATCCTGCTCGGCCGCACCATGGGTCGATCCGAGTCCCTGACCTCCTCGTTCTCCGTGGAGTCCGAGAAGCTCGTCGGCCTGGAGGTGCGCTCCAGCATGGCCGGGCGCTGGCGGATGTCCACCATCGGCATCGTGATGGCCGCGATGCCCGCCCTCATCTACTGGGCGGCCGGCATCGCCCTCCAGACGGGCACCCCCTCGCTCTCCGTCGGCACCCTCGTCGCCTTCGTCACCCTCCAGCAGGGCCTGTTCCGGCCCGCGGTGAGCCTGCTGTCGACCGGCGTGCAGATACAGACCTCGCTCGCCCTGTTCACCCGAATCTTCGAGTACCTCGACCTGCCCGTCGACATCACCGAGCGCGCGGACGCGGTGCGGCTGGACCGGGCCAAGGGCGAGGTCACCCTCGAGGATGTGCACTTCACATACGACGCGAAGAACGGTCCGACCCTCGCGGGGATCGACATCACCGTTCCGGCCGGCGGCTCCCTCGCAGTGGTCGGCCCGACCGGATCGGGCAAGAGCACGCTCAGCTACCTCGTGCCCCGGCTCTACGACGTCACCGGCGGCCGGGTCGCCCTCGACGGGGTCGACGTGCGCGACCTCGACTTCGACTCGCTGGCCCGCTCGATCGGCGTGGTCTCCCAGGAGACGTACCTCTTCCACGCCTCGGTCGCCGACAACCTGCGCTTCGCCAAGCCGGACGCCACCGACGAGGAGATCGCCGACGCGGCCCGGGCGGCCCAAATCCACGACCACATCGCCTCGCTGCCCGACGGGTACGACACCCTCGTCGGAGAGCGCGGCTACCGGTTCTCCGGCGGCGAGAAGCAGCGCCTGGCCATCGCCCGCACCATCCTGCGGGACCCGCCGGTGCTGATCCTGGACGAAGCGACCAGCGCCCTGGACACCCGTACCGAGCACGCCGTCCAGCAGGCCATCGACAATCTCTCCGCGGGCCGCACCACCATCACCATCGCGCACCGCCTCTCCACGGTCCGCGATGCCGACCAGATCGTGGTCCTGGACGCCGGGCGCATCGCCGAGCGCGGCACCCACGAGGAGCTGCTGAAGGCGGACGGCCGGTACGCCGCCCTGGTCCGGCGGGACCGGGACGCCGCGCTGGCGCCCGAGCCGCCCGGTGGTGTCCAGCTGGCTCCGGTAAATGTGTGACCGTATGACCGGCGCGCGGGTCGGGTGCCGCAAATGCGGCACATCGGGGGTTAGCGTGCCCGTATGCGTCATGAGTATCTGCCGCCGCAGTGCCGTTCCCGGCTGACCCGCCGGGGCCGGCTGGCGCTCCTCCTCGGCACGCTGCTCGCGATCGGTGCGGCCGTCCTGATCCCCATACTGCGCGGTGGTGACGTGCCGGAGACGCCGCGCCGGCTGCTGATTCCCGAGGGGTGGCGGGCCCCGCAGGTCTACGCCGCGGTCGACCGCGAGCTGAAACTCCCGCCGGGCTCCACGAAGGCGACCGTGACCACCGCCGGGCTGGCCCTGCCCGCGGAGGCCAAGAACAACCCCGAGGGGTACCTCTTCCCGGCGACGTACCCGGTGACCTCGAAGTCCACCCCGGCCACGCTCCTGACGCACATGGTGCGAACGGCGAACGAGAAGCTCGCCACCAAGGCCGTCGCCGACGGCGGCAAGGCCCACGGGATGACCCCGTACCAGACGGCCACCCTCGCGAGCATCATCGAGGCGGAGGCCGAGAGTCCGCGCGACATGGGCAAGGTCGCCCGGGTCGTGCACAACCGGCTGGCCAAGTCGATGCCGCTCCAGATGGACTCCACGATCAACTACGCGCTGAACCGCAGCACCCTGGACACCAAGCTGAGTGACACGCGGATCGACAGCCCGTTCAACACCTACGAACGCCAGGGGCTGCCGCCCGCGCCGATCGACAGTCCGGGGCTGCGGGCGATGGCGGCCGCGGTCGCCCCGACCCCCGGGGACTGGCTGTTCTTCGTGACCGTCAAGCCGGGGGACACCCGCTTCTCGGCGACGTACGAGGAGCACAAGCGGCACGTGGCCGAGTTCAACCGGCTCCGCGCCGGTGCGGGCGCCCGGACGGGGCAGGCCGGCCCCGCCGAGAAGTGAACGAGGGCGCCTCCGTGGCCGGGTGGATCCCGGCCGAGCGGGAGTCCGCAGAGAATTCGGTTGCGTTGGTGCCACCGTGAAGATATCTCTGAGCTGCTATTTTCTGCGACTTCGGCTCTCTTGACCGCACCCATGGTGTCAATTGGCTCGCCATGGCGCCATAAATGCGCCATGATGGTGCCATGGGTGGCACGCTCATCGGCCTGACCGGCCGTGGGGGTGTTTGGCGGGGTGGGATACAGGGGGGTCGGATCATGGAGACAGCACAGAGTCGGCAGCATGCGGCGCCCGGCGCGGTCACCGCCTTCGCCCGGTTCGTGCTCTGCGGCGGAGGAGTGGGGCTCGCCTCCAGTTTCGCCGTGGCCGTCCTCGCCTCCTGGCTTCCCTGGGTCCTGGCCAACGCCCTGATCACCGTGGCCTCCACGGTCCTCGCCACCGAGCTGCACGCCCGCTTCACCTTCGGTGCCGGCGGGCGCGCGACCCGGCGCCAGCACGTGCAGTCGGCCGGGTCCGCGATGGCGGCGTACGCGATGACCTGCGTGGCGGTGCTCGTCCTCCAGCAGCTGGTGGCGGCGCCCGGCGCGGTCCTCACCCAGGTCGTCTACCTGTCGGCCTCCGCCCTCGCCGGAGTCGCCCGGTTCGCGGTCCTCCGCCTTGTCGTCTTCGCCCGCGGCCGCGCGCAGACCGCGGCCCCGGCACCGGTCCCCGCGGCCCGGCCCGTGCACACGGCCGTGGCCCGTCCCGCGGCGCTGTGCCAGGCCGCCTGACCGGTCCGGCCGCAGCCGGCGACCGGTCAGGGCATCTCGTCCGGGTCGCACGTCGCGCGGCGCAGGCCGATCGTGCGCAGGGCCCGCATCAGCCCCTCCTCGTCACCCGCGCGAACGAGGTGGACGGCCCCGACGGCGGTGACGACATCGAGGTCACCCGTGGCGGTCTCGGCCCTCGTGCGCAGGACCACCCCGCTCGGCGGGTCCAGGGCGCGCACCCCCTGGAAGACGCCGCGCGCGTCCGGGTCCTCGCCGAAGTTGCCGGACACGGTGAGCACGGTGATGTCGGGGAGCAGGACCCGGGCGTGCGCCAGGGCGACATCGGGCGTGTGGGCGTGGGAGATGACCTGGAAGTGGGGGTTGCGCTGGATCCGCGAGCGCAGCAGCTCCAACTCCGCGCCCTCCGGTACGCCGACCACCAGGACCGTCATCACAATGTCCCATTCTCCGTGGTGGCCGCATACCCGTCGAGCGGGGCGCCGCCCCGCGCACCGTGTGAACCGCCGCGCCGTGTGTCGATGAGTACGGGCTCCGCCGCCGGTCTACCCTTCAGACCCATCGCCCGGGAGGAGCGGCAGATGACCGACATGAGGATGCTCGACCTCGGACCGCAGACGCGGATCGTGTCCCGTCTCGCGGCGGCCGTCCCGGACGCCGCACTCGCGGACCGGACGCCCTGCCCCGCCTACACGGTGGGCGACCTGCTGGGTCACCTCGCGGGACTCGCCGTCGCCTTCCGTGACGCCGCCCGCAAGGACCTGGGCCCCACGACGGACACGGATCCCGGCTCGGCCGCGCCCGCCCTGCCCGCGCACTGGCGCGAGGAGCTGCCCGCGGTCCTCGGTGAACTGGCCGAGGCCTGGACGGATCCGGCCGCCTGGACGGGCATGACCCGCGCGGGCGGTGTGGACCTGCCCGGTGAGATCGCGGCCGCGGTGGCCGCCGACGAACTGGTGGTGCACGGATGGGACCTGGCGCGGGCCACCGGCCAGGAGTACGCACCCGACCCGGGCGCGCTCACCGCTTCGCACGCGTTCCTGCTGGCTGCCGCCGAGGAGGACGACCGCGGCGGGGGCATCTTCGGCCCGGTCGTGCCGGTACCGGACGGCGCCCCGCTGCTGGACCGGGCCGTCGGGCTGAGCGGACGCGACCCGGGCTGGGCGCGGCCGACGGCCCCGTGACGCCCGGGCCGGTCCGGCCGGGCGCCGCGGATCCCGGCTCTCAGGTCTGGCACTGCTTCGTGGCCGCCGGGGACCAGCCGCTCCAGGCGGCGCCGTCGGCCCGGGCGTGGACGCGGATCTCCACCTTCACGGGGCCGCAGATCCGAGTCGTGCTTCCCACTTCGAGGGGGCCGATGCTCTCGCCGGCCCTGACGTAGGTCCGCCCGCTGCCGATCTTCTCCCAGTGACCGCCGTCGACGACGCGGAAGAACGCCTCGTAGGTGACGTTCAGCCCCTTCGCCGCCGTGTTGCGCGCCTTGATGTGCGCGGTGATCTCCCGGGTGGGGAACCTTCCGGCCGATCCCCGCTGGGCACTGATGCAGCCGTTGACGGCCACCCGGCCGGTCGAGGTCCCGCCGCCGCAGGCGACCGCCGCGGCGTGCGCGGGAGCCGGGATCGCCAGCAGGGTCAGCGCGGCCGCGCCGAGGACCGTTCCGGTGCGCCTGAGATGCAAGGTCTCATTCCTCTCGTCGAACCGTCGAACCGTCGAGCCGCCGAATCGTCGAGCGGCTGTCTCTGGACAGACCATGGCCCGCGGTCCGGCGCGACGAGCAGGGTTTCAGGGGCTTTTTCCCTCAAATGGGCGCAGTGGGGCCACCGGGGTTGCCGCTCCCTCGCGGGCCAGTAGACGGAGGATCTCGCGGACCGCGGCGCCCCCCGCGCGGTTGGCGCCGATGGTCGACGCCGACGGGCCGTATCCCACCAGGTGGATTCGCTCGTCGCGGACGGCCCGGGTCCCCTCGACCCGGACGCCTCCGCCCGGCTCGCGCAGGCGCAGCGGGGCGAGGTGGTCGACGGCCGCGCGGAATCCGGTGGCCCAGAGGATGACGTCCGCGTCGACCCGGGTCCCGTCCGCCCAGGCGACGCCGGTGGCGGTGATCCGGTCGAAGACGGGCCTGCGCTCGAGCACGCCCGAGGCCAGACCGGCCCGGACGGCGTCGTTCAGGGGGAGTCCCGTCACGCTGACCACACTCTGCGGCGGTAGTCCCCGGCGCACCCGTTCGTCCACCAGCCCCACCGCGGCCCGGCCCTCGGCCTCGCCGAAGCTCCCGTCGCGGAAGACCGGGGGACGCCGGGTCACCCAGGTGGTCTCCGCCGCCACCTCGGCCACCTCCAGCAGGTGCTGCACCGCCGAGGTGCCGCCGCCCACGACGACCAGCCGGGCCCCGGCGAACTCCTGGGGCCCCGGATAGTTCGCGGTGTGCAGCTGGCGGCCCCGGAAGGTCTCCTGACCCGGGTAGCGCGGCCAGAACGGGCGGTCCCAGGTGCCGGTGGCATTGATCAGGGCGCGCGCCGACCAACCCCCGGCCGAGGTCTCCACACGCAGCCGCCCCGCGTCCCCCTCGCGTACGGCGGACACGTCCACGGGGCGGCGTACGCGCAGGTCGAAGCGGTCCTCATAGGCGGCGAAGTACTCCCCGACGACCTGGGACGACGGTCGCAGCGGGTCGGCGTCCACCAGCTCCATACCGGGCAGGGCGTGCATGCCGTGGACCTTGCCGTAGGTGAGCGAGGGCCAGCGGAACTGCCAGGCGCCGCCCGGCCGGGGCGCGTGGTCAAGGACCACGTAATCGAGCCCCGCCCGCGTGAGGTGGTAGGCGCTGGACAGGCCGGCCTGTCCGGCGCCGATGACCACCACGTCGACCTCCGCCGGATCCATCGGCCCTGCCGCGTACCGCACCATTTCGTTCACGGTTCTACCAACTTGTGGCGGGCGCCGGATCTTCCCGGGCTACGGGGCGAGCAGCCCGCGAGAGCCGCCGTGCAGGCCGGCATCCGCTGTTGCTCCACCGGCTCGCCCGCGCCCGGCATCCGGCGGTATTCGGAGCCTCAGGCGGCGCTTGCGTCCAGTGGGTCCCCGCGGTGCGCACCGGCTCGGCGCAGCGTCGCCGGCACCGGGCCGGTCGGCTGGAGGGTGAGCCCCGGGAAGACCCCGACGCGTTCGCTCCCGCTGTCCAGGTGGAACCGCTGTGCCAGCACGGCCAGTACGAGCGCGGCCTCCACCAGTGCGAACCGCGCTCCCAGGCAGGCCCGCGGGCCGCCGCCGAAGGGGAACCAGGCGTGTTCGGGCACCGGGTGCGGGGCGTCCGCGTCCCAGCGCTCGGGAAGGAAGGCCTCCGGGTCCGGGAACCACCGGGCGTCCCGGTGGACCGACCAGGGGCTGGTCCACACTGAGGTTCCTGCCGGTACCGCCCGCCCGCCGAGGGTGGCCCCCGGCGTGGCCACCGCCGAGATCAGCCAGATCGGCGGGTAGATCCGCAGGGCCTCCTTGACCACCTGCTGGGTCCAGGGCAGCCGCGCGTAGTCGTCGTAGGTCGGCAGCCGTCCGCCGAGCACACGGTCCAGTTCCTCCGTCAGCCGGGCGCGCGCCCGGGGTGCCCCCGACAGGAGCTGCCAGGCCCAGGTCAGGGTGGTCGAGGTGGTTTCGTGCCCGCCGATGTAGAGGGTGATCGACTCGTCCCGCAGCTCCTTGCGGGAGAGCGGGCCGCCGTGTTCGTCGCGGGCCGCGAGCAGTCGGCTCAGCAGGTCGTCCCGCTCCGCGCCGGCCGCCGAGGCCGCCTCGTGCTCCCGTATGACGTGCTCGATCTCCCGGTCGAGCACCGCCACGGCCTCCCGCATCCGGCGCCGCCCGGGCGTGCGCACCCAGGGCGGCAGAAAGAGCGTCAGCCCCCGGAACTCCGCCCCCAGTTCCCGCTGCGCCGTGGCCATCGCCGCGCTGATGGGCGCCTCGCGGCCGGCGGCTTCGCTCCCGAACAGCGTCCGCACCGCGATCCGTTGGGTGAGCCCGGTCATCTCCCGGTGTATGTCGATCCGTTCGCCCGCGCGCCATCCGCCCGCCAGGGCGTCCGCGCACTCCACCATGGTGGCGGCGTACGAGCGCACCTGGCGCGGCCGTACGGCGGGCTGCACCAGGGCGCGTTTGCGCCGCCAGTCGTCCCCGGTGGCGACGACCACCCCGTTGCCCAGCAACTGGCGAAAGGCCCAGCCCGGTTCGGTCGGCCGGAAGGTGGATTCGACGGCTCCCAGCAGCTCGCCGGCGTGCTCGGGTCGGGACACCAGGATGTTGCGCTGCGGGCCGAGCGCCCAGGGCACCCAGTCGCCGTAGCCGTCGCGCAGCGACTCGAAGAAGGCCAGTGGATCGCGGGCGAAGGCGGGCAGGTTGCCGAGCAGCGGCCATCGGCGCGGCCCGCCGCCGCGGGCGCCCGGGGTCAGGGTCGCGGTCACGCAGGCATGGTGACAGCCGCCCCCGCGGGGCGCCAGAGAGCGGACGGGGTCTCCTCGGCGGCCCCGCGTCGTTGACGAATAGTCTTCGCGTAGATAATCTCTGGATAGATTATCTACTCAGGGAGACCACCCATGTGGGGCCGGATCCGGGTGGTGTACCGGATGGAGATCACCGGCAGCGGCGCCGACGAGGTCGGCCCGCAGATCGGCCCGGGCATCACCGCCGACTGGCCGGAAACGATGGCCTCGCTGGCCGAACTGGCGCTGCGCTGATGCCGCTCAGTCCCGGCGAGAGCCCCGGGTTCCTGTTGTGGCACGCCACCCTGCGCTGGCAGCGCGACATCGCCGCGGCCCTGGCCCCGCTCGATCTCACCCATGTGCAGTTCGTGCTGCTCGCCTGTACCTGGTGGCTCAACTCCCAGGGCGAGCACCCCAATCAGCTGGCCGTCGCCCGCCAGGCCGGTACCGACGTCAAGATGACCTCCCAGGTCCTGCGCACCCTGGAGAACAAGGGGCTCGTCGAACGTGAGGTCGATCCGGCCGATACCCGCGCCGAGCGGTTGCGCGTCACCGACGTCGGCGCCGACCTCGCGCCGCGGGCGATCGCCGCGGTCGAGCGCGCCGACGCGCAGTTCTTCCGGCCGGTGCCAGTCGGGGACGCGGTGGCCCTGCTCAAGCGCTTGGCCCGCCCCGAAGCCTGAGATCACCGGCCGCGGACCGGCGGGGGCGTCACCCCGGGGTCGCGGTTGCGCGGGTCCCGGGGAGGCCACGGGCGACCAGCCAGCCGTACGCCGCGTCCGCGGTGAACTCCGGCTGCCCGCCCGGGAAGAGGAGCCCGGCGGACGCGAAGGCCGGGTCGTCCGCGATGTCCGGCGTGTACGGGACCGCCACACAGGCCATGCCCGCGGCGTGGGCCGCCCGCGCCCCGGGCGCCGCGTCCTCGAAGACCACGCAGTCGGCGGGCTCGGCGCCCAGCCGGCGGGCCGCCTCCAGGAACACGTCCGGAGCGGGCTTGCCGTGCGCCACCTCCTCGGCGGAGACCGCCGTCGTCAGCAGCGCGTCCAGCCCGGTACCGGCCAGGACGGCGTCGATGGCCTCGCGCGAGGAACCGGAGGCCACCGCCATCGCCGCGCCCTCGGCGTGCAGCCGCTCGACGAGCGCGCGCATCTGCGGGAAGACCCCGGTCCGGGTGCGGGCGAGCTCCAGATAGGCGGCGTTCTGCTCGGCGAGCAGCCGGTCGACCGGCGCCGCGATCGCGTACCGCTCCCGCAGGATCTCCAGCGTCTCCCTGGTGCCGATGCCGATGAAGCGGGAGTGCTGCTCCCACGTGAAATCGGGGACCCCGTGCCGCTCCAGGGTGCGGCGTCCGGACTCGTAGTAGTTCGGCTCGCTGTCCACGAGGGTGCCGTCGAGATCGAATATGACAGAAATCATCTGCTGTACCCGTTCTGCCGCTTGCGTCCTGCCCTGCTCATCCTGTCAGGTTCTGGCGGCATTCCTTCCGACCGCTTCGACCAGCGGCAGCAGCCGGTGCGCCACCCGCTCGCGCAGGGCCACCTCCGTACGGGTGCGGACCACACCCGGGAGCTGGATCAGCCGCTGGATCACGTCCTCCAGGTGCGCGTTGTCCCGGGCCGCCACGCGGGTCAGCAGGTCGCCCCCGCCGGTGATGGAGAAGGCTTCGATGATCTCGGGTACGGCCGCCAGCGCGTCACCCACGTCGTCCAGGTGCCCCTGGGTGACCTCGATGTGAACGAACGCCAGTACCGGATGGCCCAGCGCTGCGGGGGAGAGCACAGGTCCGGTGCCGGTGATCACGCCCGTGCGCTCCAGCCGGTCCAGCCGTGCCTGGAGGGTGCCGCGCGCGACGCCGAGGATGCGGGCGTACTCGCGGACGCTGGTGCGCGGCTGCTCGATCAGCAGGCGCAGGATTCTGGTGTCGAGCTCGTCCACCGCCACGCCCCGACTCTACCAATGGCCCAGTTCACCCCGGCTGTTCCCGGCCGGGGGCCTGGTCGGTGTGCAGCCCGGGCTGGCCCCGGTAGAGCAGGCCCACGACCAGCACCGTCGCGGCGGCCGGCAGCAGCAGCCAGCCCACGGTCCAGCCGGCCCGCAGCAGCAGCGCCCCGAGGAACCCGCCGGCGAACATGGACAGGACGGAGAGGCCGCGCAGCCTCCAGCCCGCCGTCCTGAATCCGTACGTGTTCTCCCGCCCCATGGCCGAGGCACCGATGAAGGCGGTCATGGACCGGGTGACCAGCGTCGTCGGTACGCCCGGCACGTTCGCCCGCATGATCGTGGTGTTGCGCAGGCCCATCGCCATCGCCAGGGCCGCCGTCGCCACCAGATGCCGCGGGGCCGGGGACCCGTACTGCGGAGCCAGCCCCCAGCCGATGACCGCGGCGCTCAGGATCAGTCCCGCCTCGGCGAGGAGGCCGATGACGAACCAGCGCCTCCCGCGGATCTCGGTCACGGACTCCAGATGGGATCCGCAGACCACCCCGACGGCGAACGCGGCCAGCGAGACCCCCGGAGCGAGCGTCTCCAGCCTCCCCGCCCCGGCTGCGCCGAAGGCCAGGAACAGCACGTTGCCCGTCTGCATCGCCGTGAAGGCCGGCCCGAGCACCAGCAGGCTCGCCGCCTCCACCATCCCGGTCACCCCGGTCAGTACGAGCATCAGCGCGGGCATGTGCGGGGGGAGCAGCGGTGAACCGGCCGTTCGCCCGGCCTCCCGGTTCTCGTCCATGACGCCCGACAGTGACACGCCCGCCCGGGTCCTCCGCCACCGACATGCCGGAAGGCATAGGGTCCGGAGGATGAGTGACCTGTTGCTGGTGAGGCACGGCGAGACCGCCTGGAGCGCGAACGGACGGCACACGGGACGCACCGACCTCCCGCTGACCGCCCGCGGGATCGAGGAGGCCATCTCGCTGGCCCCCTTTTTCCGCGACGAGCGGCCCGCCCTGGTGCTGACCAGTCCGCTGCGCCGGGCCGTCGCCACCGCCCGGCTCGCGGGACTCACCGGCGGCGAGCCCGACCCCGACCTGTACGAGTGGGACTACGGCGGCTACGAGGGGATCACCACCGCGGAGATCCAGAAGACGACGCCGGACTGGTCCCTGTGGACCCACGGTGTGCCGCCCGGCGACGCCGACCACCCGGGAGAGAGCGCCGCCCAGGTGGGCGCCCGGGCCGACCGCGCCCTGGCCCGCGTCGCCCCGGTGCTCCGCGCGGACGACGGCAACGTGGTGCTCGCCGCCCACGGCCACTTCCTGCGCGTGCTCACCGCCCGCTACCTGCGCCTGGAACCCGAGCACGGCCGGCTGTTCCTGCTGCGCACCGGCACCGTCAGCACGCTCTCCACGGAGCACGATCTTCCGGTGATCGCGGGCTGGAACACCCGCCCCTGACGGCAGCGCCGACCGCGGCCGCCTCGCCTCGCGCGGCGGTGCGGTGTGCGTGACCATTCGTACATGGGTCACGACTCGTACATGGACCGGGGCGGTGCGGGTGCCGGACCCGAGCCGGAGGATCAGGACGCGGCGCTCAAGGCCAACGCGATCGGATTCCTCGACGCGCTCGTCATCGGACTGAACTCCACCTCGCCCGCCTACTCCCTGGCCGCCGTCCTCGGGCCGATCGTGGCGCTGGCCGGGATCTACGCACCGGGCGTGATGCTGGCGTCCTTCGTCCCGATGCTGCTCATCGCCGCCGCCTTCTACTACCTCAACAAGGTCGACCAGGACTGCGGGACGACCTTCTCGTGGGTCACCCGGGCCATGGGCCCCTGGGCGGGCTGGCTCGGCGGCTGGGCCATCGCCATGACCGGCGTCCTGGTCATCGGCTCGCTCGCCGACGTCGCCGTGAACTTCGGCCTGCTCGCCGTCGGACTCGACAGCTGGGCCGCCAACGAATGGATCACCCAGACCCTCACCGTCGTGGTGATCCTGGCCATGACCGGCATCTGCGTCATCGGTACCGAGCTCTCGGCCCACCTCCAGGACGTGCTCATCCTCGCCCAGGTCCTCTGCCTCCTGGCCTTCGCGGTGGTGGCGATCTACCGCGTCTACGCCGGCACCAGCACCCTCGACGAGATCGAGCCCTCCCTCTCCTGGCTCAACCCCTTCGGCGCCGGCGGCGCCGCCCTCACCGGCGGACTGCTGCTCGGCGTGTTCATCTACTGGGGCTGGGAGTCCGCGGTCAACCTCACCGAGGAGGTCAAGGACTCCGCGACGGCCCCCGGCAAGGCGGGCATCTGGTCGACCGTGATCCTGCTGGTCACCTACCTGTCCGTCGGCTTCGCGGTCGTCGCCTACGCGGGCACCGCCTACCTCGCCGAGAACGCGGGCGAGGAGGAGGCCATCTTCGCGGTGCTGGCCCACGAGGTCATGGGCGGCTGGGACTGGGTGGTGCTCCTCGCCGTCTCCACCTCCGCGCTCGCCTCCACCCAGACCACGATCATCCCCGCCTCGCGCACCGCCCTGTCGATGGCCCGCCGGCACGCGCTGCCGCACAGGCTGGCGCAGATCCATCCGCGGTTCCGGACCCCGGACGTGAGCACGTGGTGGGTGGCCGGCATCGCCATCGGCTGGTACCTGATCGTCAACCAGATCAGCGAGAACGCCCTCCTGGACTCGCTCACCGCGCTGTCCCTGCTCATCGCCTTCTACTACGCGCTCACCGGCCTGGCCTGCGCCATCTACTACCGCCGCCACCTGCTCGAGAACGTGCACAACTTCCTGCTGATCGGACTCGGCCCGCTGGTCGGCGCCGGCCTGCTGGCCTGGCTGCTGGTGGAATCGATCGGCGACATGTCCAACCCGGAGAACTCGGCCGGCGGCGTCTCCTGGTTCGGGCTCGGCCCGCCGCTGGTCATCGGCATCGGCATCGCCCTCGTGGGCGTGGCCGTCATGTGCTTCTGGCGGGTACGCGACGGCAGGTTCTGGCAGGAGCGGCGCACCGTCGCCGACCCGGCCCTCGTCCACGCAGGGAAGAGCCAAGGGGAGTCCTGATGTCCGTGGTCCTCGGGTACGACGAGTCGCCGGGCGCGGAACGGGCCCTGCACGTGGCACTGGAGGTGGCCACCGCCTTCGGCGAGCCCCTCGTCCTCGTCTACGGCGCGGCCGCTCCCGGCCCCGTCGGCGAGGAGTACCGCGCCCACCACCTGGCCGTGATCCAGGCCGGCCGCAGTGCCCTGGCCCACGCCGTGGAAGAAGCCGACGCGGCCGGCGTGCCGACGGCGGTCGAGGTGGCCGACGAGAAACCTGCCCAGGCGCTGCTGGACGCCGCCGAGCGGCACAACGCCCGGGTCATCATCGTCGGCAGCTGGGGCGACAGCCCGATGCGCGGAGCCCTGCTCGGCTCCACCCCTCACAAGCTCCTGCACCTGTCGCCCATCCCGGTGCTGTGCGTACCGACCGGGCCGGAGGACGCCTGAACAGCCGGGGTGCGGCTGCGTCCGACAGCTCCCTCCGACCCGGTCCGGATACCGGTCACTGGCGGTCCGTCAGGGTCCGGAGAGGGCGTTCTCGGGCTCGGCCCGCACCGGGGCGCGCCGGCTCACCTCCTTCCCGGCGCGCAGCCGGGTCAGGGCCGGACCGGTGATCGCCGTCGTCACCAGGGCCATCAGCACCAGCATGGTGAACAGCTGCGGACCGATGACCCCGAGTTCCAGACCGACGTTGAGCACCACCAGCTCGGTCAGCCCCCGGCAGTTCATGAGGGCGCCGATCGACAGGGACTCCCGCCAAGGCCTTCCGCACGCGCGCGCCGCACCCGCCGCGCCGCCCCATTTGCCGAGGAAGGCGACGAAGAGGATGGCGGCCGTCCAGAGCCACAGCCCGGGCGAGGCCGTCAGGCCCCCGATGTCCGTACGCAGCCCCGTGTGCACGAAGAACAGCGGCAGCAGCACGGGCACCGCGAACGCGCGCAGCCGGGCCGCCGAGGCTTCGATGCGCCGCCCGGTCCGCGGGGTGACCACCCCGAACAGGAACGCCCCGAACAGCGCGTGCACCCCGATCAGATCGGTGGCCAGCGCCGACAGGCTGAGCCCGCTGAAGAGCGCCACCAGGACCGCCGCGTCCCCGCCCCGGTCGACACGGTCCGCCCAGCGGGCCAGCAGCGGTCGCACCGCATACATCATGACGAGGGTGAAGGCCACGGCGAGCCCGGCCGTGGTGGCCGCCTCGATCGGGGACCCGGCCGTGGAGAGGGCCACCACCAGGGCCAGCAGGCACCACGCCACGACGTCGTCCACGGCCGCGCAGGCCATGGCGAGGGCGCCGAGAGGGGTCCCGTACAGGCCCCGGTCGATGAGGATCCGGGCGAGGACCGGGAAGGCGGTGATGCTCATGGCCACGGCCATGAACAGGATGAACGGCATCCGGCCCACCCCCTCCGGGGCGAAGGCGCCGTACATCGCGAGGGCGAGGAGCGCTCCCAGCGCCAGCGGCAGCAGCATGCCCGCCTGACTCACGGCCACCGCCACACGGGTGTGACCGCGCAGGCTCCCCAGGTCCAGCTCCAGCCCGACCAGAAACATGAAGGCGAGCAGCCCGAGCTGACCGAGCACCGAGGTGTACGGCAGTACGGACGGCGGGAAGAGCGCGTGCTGCGCCTGCGGCCAGAGCCAGCCCAGCAGCGAGGGGCCCAGCAGGATGCCGGTGGCGATCTCGCCCACCACGGGCGGCTGCCCGAACCGGCGGCAGACGGCCGCCCCCACCTGACTCGCCAGGATCACCACCGGAACGGCGACCAGCAGGGCGGGCAGCGGATCAACGGACGGCACGGGTCCCTCCTTCGGGTGCGGCGGGGCGCAGCGCGGCGGGCATATCGCGGTGCGCGGCCGGCCGCCCGGCCGGCTGCGGGGCCGCGGCCGCCGCCGACCACGGGGCGTACCGGCGCAGCCCGTAGAGCAGCGGCTGACCGTCGTCGCGCACCGTCACCCGGCCGACCTCGGCGAAGACGGCCGTGTGGTCCCCGAAGCCGACGGTTCTGACCACGCCGCAGTCCGCGACGGCGTGCGCGTCCGCCGTCAGGTGCGGGCCGCCCGCCCCCAGCGGCAGCCGCCATTCGACGCGGTCGAAGCGGTCGGGCGCCCCGGAGGCGAACAGGTCCGAGGTGCCGCGGGCCCGCTCGTGCAGCAGGTTCAGGGCGAAGTGCCCCTCGGCGAGCAGCACTGCGAGGGTCGGGCTCGCGGCCCGTATGCACACCACGAGCGTCGCCGGTTCGAGGGCGACGCTCGCGAGGGAGGTGCAGGTCAGGCCGTGCGGCACGGAATCGGAATCCAGTGTGGTGACGACGGACACCCCGGTGGGGAAGGCGGCCATGAAGGGACGGAGGTCCGCGGGCCGGCCCCCGGCCGACTCGTCCGGTGCGGTGGGATGGGGCACGGAGCGATGGGGCATGTCTGACTCCTGAGGTGGCTGAAGCAACTGCGGCCCGGCAGCCGGCGGGTGAGCCGTGCTGCCGGGCCGTGGGAGCGGTGGGCCTTACGCGCCGTGCAGTTGGCGCAGGTAGTCGTAGGCACTGGGCAGGGTCTCCAGCAGGTTCTGCTGCTGGCGCTTGACCGCGTCGAAGAGGGGTTCGGCACCGGCCACCGAGTCCGGGCGGTGCGCCAGGGAGGGCAGCGGGGCGTCCGGCTCCAGGCCGAGGCCGGCGAAGATGCAGTAGTAGCTGCCGTTGGTCCAGAAGTTGCGGAATTCGGCCTCGAAGTTGCCGTAGTACGTCGACTCGTCGGTGATCGGCGAGTTGATGGGCAGGCCGGCCTTGTAGGCGGAGATCTTCTGCTGGATGTTGTCGGGGAGGGTCAGCTTCTTGTTGGCCTGCCAGAACGGCGTGTCGTTGCGCGGCGCGTAGAAGAAGTGCGCCTGGATGAAGTCGCGGGTGTCGTCGAACATCACCTCGATCTCGTGGTTGAAGCTGTCGACCAGGCCCTCGTTGAAGGTCTTGTCCGGGAAGTGCTTGGCCAGCTGGTAGATGGCGGCGGTGATGAAGTAGATGCCGGTCGACTCCAGCGGCTCCAGGAAGCAGGAGGACAGGCCGATGCTGACGACGTTCTTCACCCACGCGCGGCGGTTGCGGCCGACGCGGAAGCGGATGTGGTTGAACTTCGTCTCCTCCACGTCCAGGCCCCACATGTCCGCGAACTCGCGGGTGGCGGTGTCCTGGTCGGCGAACTTGCTGGAGTACACGTAGCCGGTGCCGAAGCGGCCCAGCATGGGGATCTTCCACGCCCAGCCGGAGGACATGGCGATCGCCGACGTGTACGGCTCCACGCCGCCCGCCTCGTCGTCGTGCGGCACGGCCGTCGCCACCGCGCTGTCGCACAGCAGGTGGTCGCTCATGTCGATGAAGGGCTCCTCCAGCGCCTGGTTGATCAGCAGGCCGCGGAAGCCCGAGCAGTCCACGAACAGGTCGGCGTCCAGGGCCAGTCCGCCCTTGGTGTGCAGCGTGGTCACGTAGCCGCGGCCGTCCTGCTCGACCCGCACCATCTCGTCCTGTACGTGGTTCACGCCCTGCTTCTCGGTGCTGAAGCGGCGCAGGAAGTCGGCGACCAGCTGGGCGTCGAAGTGCCAGGCGTACCGGGTCGCCGGCCGGCCGTCGAGCCAGCGCGGGGCCTTCATGGCGTCCATCACCGGGGGCTCGCGGAAGCAGGCGTAGTCGAACGGCTCGGTGGTGCGGCCCTCGTACTTGCGCTTGAACCAGTAGTGCGACAGCGGGGTCTGGTCGTAGTCGGGGAGCAGCCCGAAGGGGTGGTAGAAGTGGTCCGGACCGCCGCCCGGCAGCTCGCGCGCCGTCGAATCGCCCTGTCCCTCGGTCCTCCAGTTGACGAAGCGCACGGCCATCTTGAAGCTCGCGTTGCACTCCCGCATCCACTCGTCCTCGGCGATGCCCAGGTAGTCGAAGAAGGAACGCTGGAGGTTGGGCACGGTGGCCTCGCCGACACCGATGCGCGGGATCGACGGCGCTTCGAGCACGGTGATGTCGACCGTTCCCTGCAGCGCCTTTCCGAGGTATGCGGCCGTCATCCAGCCGGCCGTGCCGCCGCCCAGGATGACGACCTTCTGAAGCCGGGTGTCGCTGCTGGTCATGAAACAGCCCTCATTTCGGATTCGGCGGTTCGGGGGTTCGGGTGGTCGTGCTCATCAGTGTCGAAAGCCGCCCTATCACCGCTCTACACCGATGCGATCCGGCCGTTGTAGGGCCGTCGTAGACCCCCCGGACACACTCCTCGCAGGCAGAGCGGCAGGCTGAAAACCACCGGGAGGACGCGATGACCACCGCAGCGAACGGGCCGGCGGGGCCGGCGGTACGGGTCCGCTTCCTGGGCGACTTCGAGCTGACCGTCAACGGTGCCCCCGTCGAGCGCTGGCGGGCCGGCAAGGCCCGTGGCCTGTTCCAGTACCTCGTCGTCCACCGCGGCCAGATGCTCACCCGCGACCGGCTCTACGCATCCCTGTGGCCCGGCGCCGACTCCGCCGCGGGCAGCTCCCTCAAGGTGGCCGCCCACGCGCTGCGCCGGGTGCTCGACGCCCACCCCGACCGCCCAGGCGACTCCGGGATCAGCCTGGTCTACCGCGACTTCGGCTACGTCCTGCACATCACGGGCCTCTGGTCCGACCTCGACGGCTTCCAGGAACAGGTGCACAGCGGGCTGCGGGCCGCCGCGGCCGGCGACGCCCCGCTCGCCCGGACCCGGCTGCGGGCGGCGCTCGGCCTCTACGGCGGCGAGTTCCTGCGCGGCGAGAGCGCCGACTGGGTCGTCGAACAGCGCGAGTACCTCAGAGCGCTCGCGCTGCGGGCCCTCGGTGTGCTGCGCGCCGACGCCGAGGACCGCGAGGACTTCGTGGAGCTCATCGAGGTGTGCCGGCGCACGCTGGAGATCGACCGCCACCACGAGGAGACCTACCGCGCGCTGATGGCCGCCCACGGCCGGCGCGGTGAACTGGCCTGTGTACGCCGCTGGTACGAGCTGTGCGCCCGCCGGATGCGCGACGAGCTGGCCGTGGCGCCCGAACCGGAGACCCAGCGGCTGCTGGGCACCCTGATCCCGGCCGCCGCCCGCGCCGCCGTTGCCACCGCCTCCGCCGTGACCGGAGCCCCGCCCGCCACCGTCCGCGCGCTGCGGTCCGCGGCCCGCCGGGCCGGGACCCCCGCCTGGAGCGCGGAGGTCCGTACGACCGCCTTGGCCCGCCCCGTACGGCGGGCCAGGCCCGACAACCGGGCCGTGGCCGCCCTGGCCCGCGCGGCCGACCAAGCGACCGCGTGACACCGACCCAGCTGTTCAGCGAGCCCGTGATCCCGTGACCGAGTGAGGACCCCACCGTGACCGTGCTGACCGTGCCGACCGAGCCACAGGACTCCAGAGCGTCCGGGGCCGAGCCCGACGCGGCGGCCCTGCCGCCCCGTTACACCGACCAGTGGATCGGCGGCGCCTGGGTCGCCTCCGACGCCGACGGCCGCCTGGTCGTCACCGACCCCGCCACCGAGCGCGCCCTGGCCACCGTGCCCGCGGGCACCGCCCGGGACGCCGACCTCGCGGCCCGCGCCGCCGCGGCCGCCTTCCCGCGCTGGGCCGCCACCCCGCTGCGAGAACGGACCGCACTGCTGCGCCGGGTCGTCGAGGCCATGGAGGTCCGTGCGGACCGCTTCGCCGCGATCATCACCACCGAGGTCGGGGCGCCCGCCCGGATGGCCCGCCAGACCCATGTCGGGCTCTCCCTCGGCATGGCGGCGCACTGCGTCGAGACCGCCGCCTCCTACACCTTCGAGGAGCGCGTCGGCCATTCGCTCGTCGTGCGCGAGGCCGCCGGAGTGGCCGCGTGCATCACCCCGTGGAACACCCCGCTGCTGCTCACCGTGCAGAAGATCCTCCCCGCGCTCGCGGCCGGCTGCACCGTGGTGCACAAGCCGAGCGAGATCACCCCGCTGCACGCCCGGCTGCTCGCCGAGGCCATCGCCGAGGCCGATCTGCCGCCCGGTGTCTTCAACATGGTGGTCGGAACCGGCGCGGCCGTCGGCACCGCCCTGGTCACCCACCCGCTGGTCGACGTGGTCTCCCTGACCGGTTCCACCCGGGCCGGCCGCGAGGTCTCCGCGCTCGGCGCCGACCGCGTCAAGCGCGTCCACCTCGAACTCGGCGGGAAGAACGCCAGCCTCCTCCTCGACGACGCCGACCTCGCCGCGTCCGTGGCCGCCACCGTCGACCAGATGCTCTTCAACACCGGCCAGACCTGCCTGCAGTGGAGCCGGCTGCTGGTGCCCCGGGAGCGGCAGGAGGAGGCTGTGGCCCTCGCCGGCGAGGCCATGGCCGGTTACGTCACCGGGGACCCGCGCGATCCCGCCACCGACCTCGGTCCGCTGGTGTCCGCCGCCGCGCACGCACGTGTCACCGACTACATCCGGCGGGGCATCGAGGAGGGCGCCGGCCGCCTGGTCCGCGGCGGCCCCGACCGGCCCGCCGGACTGGACACCGGCTACTACGTCCGGCCGACGGTCTTCGCCGACGTGGACCCGCTGAGCACCATAGGCCAGGAGGAGATCTTCGGGCCGGTGCTCTGCGTCATCCCCTACGACGACGAGGACCAGGCCGTCCGGATCGTCAACGGCACCCGCTACGGGCTGCACGGCGCGGTCTGGTCCGGCGACGGCGGCCGCGCCGAGCGGGTCGCACGACGCTTCCGCTCCGGCCTGGTGGACGTGAACGGCGGCCAGTTCAACCCGGCCGCCCCGTTCGGCGGGTTCAAGCAGTCCGGCATCGGGCGCGAGTGCGGCGCCGCCGGACTCGAGGCCTTCCTGGAGACCAAGTCGATGCAGCTCCCGCAGGGTGTGGGGGGCCAGGTGGTCGGGCCGCGCCTGCGGGCCACCGCGGCCGCCCGCCCCGCGGACACCGAGAGGAACGACGGATGACCGACCGGCACGCCGAGTCCGCCGGGGCCACCGCCCCGGGCGTACCGGCCGACGACGCACCGCCCCGCGCGGCCCGGGCGGAACCCGCCCCCGCCGCACCGGCGGACGGCGCACTCCCGCCGCTGTTCGCCCGCCTGGAACGGTGGACGCGCGAACAGCCGAACGAAACCGCCGTCAAGGCCTTCGACGGCACCCTCACCTACGCGGCGCTCACCGCCCGCACCGCCCGGTACGCCACCGCGCTCGCCGGATCCGGAGTCGGCCCCGAGACCGCCGTCGGGCTGCTGCTCGGCCGGTCCCGGGAGAGCGTGCCCGCCCTGCTCGCGGTCTGGAGCCTCGGCGCGACCGCCGTCCCCCTGGACCCCGCGCACCCCGTCGAGCGCCTCGGCCGCGTCCTGGGCGACGCCGGGGCCGCCGTCCTGGTCGCCCCCGAGGTGCCCACCGGCCTGGAGCCCGGCGGGCTCACCCTGCTGGCCCCCGCCGACATCCGCCGCAGCGCCCCCGGGCCGCTCGAGGTGTCCGTACCCGCCCCCGACAGCTGCTCGTACCTCGTCTACACCTCGGGAACCACCGGCCGCCCCAAGGGGGTCGAGGTCACCTACCGGGGCCTGGACACCTTCGTCGACGCCCTCGGCGGACTCGGGCTGCCGCCCGGCGGTCTCGGCCTCAACGCCGTCTCGCCCGCCTTCGACGGCTGGCTCTGGTGCACCCTGCTCTACCTGACGCACGGCCAGGGAGTGGCCCTCGCCGACCTCTCGCTGGACGGGCTGCGCCAAGCCGCCGCCGAGGGCCGCGAGCCCCTGCCCGCCGGCCTGCGCACCGTGTCCCTCACCCCATCGCTGCTCGCCGCCCACGGCGGCGGGATCGACTCCGCCGAGGTGGTCGTGGTCGCCGGGGAGGCCTGCCCGGCCGCCCTGGCCGCACGCTTCGCCCGGGGCCGCCGGCTGCTCAATGTGTACGGGCCGACGGAGGTGACCATCGCCGCGACCTGGGCCGACAGCCGACGAGGGGACGACGTGAGCACCATCGGACGACCGCTGCCCGGCTACCGGGCGTACGTACTGGACGAGGAGCTCCGCCCGGTGCCCGTCGGCGCCGAGGGCGAGCTCCACCTCGGCGGCCCCGCCGTCGCCCGCGGCTACCGGGGCCGGCCCGGACTCACCGCGAGCCGCTTCCTGCCCGACCCCTTCCAGGGCGGCGGCACGCGCATGTACCGCACCGGCGACGTCGTCGTGCGCCGCCCGAGCGGTGAACTCGAGTACCGGGGCCGCCGCGACGACCAGGTGAAGATCCGCGGTCACCGCATCGAACTGGGCGAGGTGGAACGGATCGCCGCCGAGCTGCCCGAGGTCGTCGCCGCCGCCTGCTGTCCGCTCGCCTCCGGACAGACCCTCGGCCTCGCCGTGGTCGCGGCCCCGGGCGCCGACCCGGCGGGCCTCGCCGCCCTGGTCGTGGAGCGCTGCCGCAAGCAGCTGCCCGCGGCGGCGGTGCCCAGCACCGTACGGGTGCTCGACCGGATCCCGACCCTGAGCACCGGAAAGGCCGACCGCGAGGCGCTGGCCGCGGCCCTGGCGGCTCCGGAAGCGGCCCCCGCCGGGCAGGCGGTGGCCCCGGGCGCCGGCCCGACCACGAGCGAGCGCGTCGTGATGACGGTCTGGGCCGATGTGCTCGCCACCGAGATCCCCGGACCCGACGCGGACTTCTTCGATCTGGGCGGCCACTCCCTGGCCGCCGCCCGCGCCGTGTCGGAACTGCGCCGCATCACCGGACTGCGTGTCGGTCTCGGCGCGCTGCTGGCCGAGCCGACGGCAGCGCACTTCGCCGCCGAACTCGACCGGCTCGCCGCCGAGCGGGAGGCCCCCGCAGTCGACCCGGGCGCCGACGACGCCGCCGCCGAAGGGGCCTGAGCCATGGGCGCCTGGATCTCCACCTGGACGAACGACCCCGCCGACCGGACCCTGCCCGTCCTGCTCTGCCTGCCGCCCGCCGGCGCCGGCTGCCAGCAGTTCCGCTCCTGGCAGCCCGCGCTGGCGGGCACCGCTCAGGTGTACGGCGTACAGCTACCGGGCCGGGAGAACCGCTGGCGGGAGCCGATGCCGGAGACCTTCGACGAGGCCGTGGAGGCCATCGCCGCGCAGCTGCGCGACATCGTCGCCGACAGCCGGCCGCTGATCGTTTTCGGCCACAGCTTCGGCGGCCTCCTCGGCTACGAGGTCTCCCGCCGGGTCGCCCCGCGGGCCCTGGTGGTCAGCGGCTGCCGGGCCCCCGGCCACTGGGACGGCGCCGGCCGCGGCATCGTCGACGACGGCGAGGAGCTGGACAAGCTCTTCGACACGGCCGACCTCGACCCCCGCCTCCTCGACGAGGACACCCGCGCCCTGATGGTCGCGATGCTCCGCAAGGACGCCCAGCTGTCCCTGAGTTACGTCCACCAGCCCGGCGTACGGCTCGCCGCGCCCGTCCACGCCTGGGGGGCCGACGGCGACGAGACCGTCAGCTCGCGGGACCTGGACGGCTGGGCCGCGGTCACCACCGCCGCCTTCACCCGGCACACGACCACGGGCGGCCACCACGCCGTACTGCGCCGCCCGCAGCCCGTACTGGACCAGCTGACGGTCCTGCTGCGGGGCGCGGGCGCCGCTTCCGATCCCCCCGCCTCCGCCCGCACCACGACCGGCGCCTGACCGGATATCTGCCTGCCCGACCGCCCGACCGCCCGACTGCCCACAACCGCCCGCCCGCCCGAGCCCGGAGGACACCGTGCCCACCACCCACCAGGTTCTCGTGAACCACGAGGGGCAGTACGCGCTGTACCCCGCCACACGCGAGACACCCGACGGCTGGACGCCGGCCGGGTTCGACGGCACCGAGGACGAGTGCGCCGGCTTCGTGGACGCCCAATGGCCCGACACCCGCCCCCTCAGCCTGCGAGGAGCCTGAGATGGAGATCGACCTGCTCGACCCGGGCCCCTTCGGCCGCAACGACTTCTGGCCGACCTTCACCTGGCTGCGCGCCAACTCGCCCGTCCACTGGCACCCCGAACCCGGCAGCGACGACGGCGGCTTCTGGGCGCTGAGCCGGCACCGCGACATCATGAAGGTGTACGCCGACAGCGACACCTTCAGCTCGGCCCGCGGGATGCGGCTCGGCAGCGACCCGGCGGCCGTCGCAGCCGTCGCCCAGCGCATGCTCATCGTCTCCGACGTGCCCCACCACACCCGCCTCAAGCGGGCGCTCCACCAGGCCTTCGGACCGCAGCAGATGCCGCGGCTGGAGGCGATGGTCGACAAGGTGGTCGGCGAGCTGGTGGCCGAGGCCGTCGAACGCGACGAACTGGACTTCATCGACCTCGCCAAGCAGCTGCCCAACCGGGTCGTCTGCGCCATGATGGGCATCCCGCGCGCCGACTGGGCCTGGATCGGGGCCCTGACCACCGACGCCTTCGACTCCCCGGACGACGAGGTACGCACCAACGCGCACTCGGAGATCTTCCTTTACTTCATCGAGCTGCTCGCCGAGCGCCGGGTCCGCCCGGGCGACGACCTGGTCAGCCAGATCGCCCACGACACCCTCGTGGACGAGGGCGACGGCGTCGAACGGCCGCTCAGCGATCACGAGATCGTCTTCAATCTCAACGGAGTGCTCTCCGGCGCCAACGAGACCACCCGCTACTCGGCCGCCGGTGCGGTCCACATGTTCGCCGAACACCCCGACCAGTGGCGGCTGCTGCGCGGCCTCGGCCAGGACGGCATCGCCCCGGCGGTCGAGGAGATCCTGCGCTGGACCACCCCCGGGGTGCACGCCCTGCGCACCGCCGTCCGCGACACCGAGATCAACGGGATCCCCATCGCCGAGGGAGCCCGGGTGACGCTGTGGAACGTCTCGGCCAACCGCGACGAGGACGTCTTCGCCGACCCGCACTCCTTCCGGGTCGACCGCCGCCCCAACCGGCACGTCGCCTTCGGACACGGCCGCCACCTGTGCCTCGGCGCGCGCCTGGCCCGCTTCGAACTCGGCGCCCTGCTCACCGAGATGCTCGGTGTGCTGGACGGCTTCGAACCGGCCGGACCCGTCACCTTCAACTCGTCCAACTTCACCTGGGGGATCAACAGTCTCCCCGTGCGGCTGCTGCGCAGCCGAGCCTTCGCGAAGTAAGAAAGGGCCCGCACTGTGACCACCGCACTCGTCGACTTCAACCGTTCGGACGCCGCGTTCCCCGCGACCGGGTATCCGCAGCTCCTCGCCGAACAGGCCGCCCGCACCCCTCGGGCCACCGCCCTCGCGCAGGGCGACCGCAGCTGGACCTACGCCGAACTGGAGGCCGCCACCAACCGGCTGGCGCACGCGCTGATCGCCCGCGGAGCCGCAGCCGGCACCCGGGTCGGCCTCTGCTACCCGCGCAGCGCCGAGTACGTCATCGGCTCCCTCGCCATCCTCAAGACGGGCGCCGCGATCGTCGCCCTCGACCCGGTCAACCCCGACGACCGGCTCGCGGCGATGATCGCCGACGCCGCCCCGCTGCTGGTCCTCACCCCGGCCGACCTCGGCCGCCGGATACCCGAGGACGTCCCCCGGGCCGAGGTCGCCACGGCCGGGCAGGGCCTGGCGGACACCGCGCCCGCCGTCGTGACCGGTCCCGACACCGTCAGCCACCTCATCTACACCTCCGGCTCCACCGGCACCCCCAAGGCCGTCCTGGAGCGGCACGGCGCCCTCACCAACCTGGTGCACTGGACCACCCGCGCCTACGGGGTCCGGCCCGGCGACCGGGCCTCCTGGATGTCCACCCCCGGCTTCGCCGTCCAGATCATGGAGTGGCTGGCGTACCTGCCCGCCGGCGCGGCCATCCACATCCCCGAGGCGGGGCAGGCGCAGACCCCGGAGCAGATCCGCGACTGGCTGGTCGGTGAGGGCATCACCCACACCATGCTGGTGGCCGCCCTGGCCGAGCCCGCCTGGGGACTCCAGTGGCCCGTGGGCACCGCGCTGCGGATCCTGGTGACCACCGCCGAGCGCGTACACAGCTGGCCGCCCGTCGACACCCCCTTCCGCGTCGTGATGACCTACGGCACCACCGAGACCACCAACGTCCTGTCCTGCCTCGACCTCGGCGCCGGCATCGACTTCACCAGCCAGGCCACCTCCGACGAGGTCCGCGCCACCCGCCAGGTCCCGGTCGGCGTGCCCATCGCCAACCTCCGCGTCCACCTCCTGGACGAGGACGGCAGCGCGGTGCCCGAGGGCGAGGTCGGCCGCCTGCACGTTTCCGGCGCCGGTGTCGCGGCCGGCTACCACGGCCGTCCCGAGCTCACCGCCGCGAAGTTCCACCCCAACTTGCTTGCCGACGACCCGCACCCGGTGCTCTACGACACCGGCGACCTCGCCCGCCGCCGTGAGGACGGCGCCGTGGAACTCCTGGGCCGGTCCGACTCCCAGGTGAAGATCCGCGGCTTCCGCGTGGAGCTCGGCGAGGTCGAGACGCACATCGCACGGCTCGACGAGATCGCCGAGGCCGTCGTCGTCACCCAGGAGCGCGGCCCCGGCGACAAGCGGCTCATCGCCTACGTCTCCCCGGCCGGCTCGGCCGAACCGGACTCCGCCGCCGTGCGCGCCGAGGTCGCCCGCACCCTGCCCTACTACATGGTCCCCGCCACTGTCGTCGTCCTGCCCGTGCTCCCGCGACTGCCCAACGGCAAGGTCGACCGGCGCAGCCTGCCCGAGCCCCCCGAGGGCCGCGACGCGGTCGGCGCCGGCTACGAGGCCCCCCGCAACGAGGTCGAGGACGGGATCGGCCGACTGTGGGCCGAGGCGTTCCGCACCGACGGCGTCGGCATCCACGACAACTTCTTCGAGCTGGGCGGGCATTCGCTGCTGGCCTTCCAGCTGATCGACGAGATCCGCCGCCGCTACAGCGTCGAGCTCAGCCTCTCCGACCTCTCCACCTGCCCCACGGTCGCCGAGCTCGCCAGCCTCGTCACCACCGAACGCACGGGCGGCCGCGGCTCCTTCGGCGGACTCCCCGCGATCGTCCCGGAGCCCTCTGCCCGCTTCGAGCCCTTCCCCCTCACCGAGAGCCAGCAGGCGCTGTGGATCGGCCGCGGCGGACTCGTCGAGCTCGGCAACGTCGGCTGCCACGGCTACTTCGAGTGGGAGAGCGAGCAGCTGGACGTCGTCCGCTTCGAGGGAGCCTGGCGCCGGCTCGTCGAACGCCACGACGCACTGCGCACCCGCGTCCTGCCCGACGGCACGCAGCAGGTCTTCGAGGAGATCCCGGCCTACGAGATCCCCGTCACCGACCTCGGCGGCCTCGACGAGGAGGCCCGCCGGGCCGAGCTGGCCGAGCTGCGCGAACGGCTGTCCCACCAGGTCCTCGACGGCGACAGCTGGCCGCTGTTCGACGTACGGATCAGCCTGCTCGGCGGCGGCCGGGCCCGGATCCACCTCTGCCTGGACTTCCTCGTCGCCGACGCCTGGAGCTACTTCCAGGTCCTCATCCCGGACCTGGTCACCTACTACGTGGAGCCCGGCGCGGAGCTCGCGCCGCTGGAGCTGACCTTCCGCGACTACGTCCTCGCCGTCGGGAACTCGCTGCGCGACAGCGAGCTCTACCGCCGCTCCGAGTGGTACTGGCGCGACCGCCTCGCCACTCTCCCGCCCGCCCCCGAACTGCCCGACCGCCCGGCCGACGCCCCCGAGCTGCCGGTCCGCTTCGAGCGCCGCAGCCACGTCGTGTCCCCGCAGCTGTGGACCCGGATCCAGGAGCGGGCCCACGCCCGCGAGGTCACCCCGTCCGGGGTACTGGCCGCCGCCTACGCCGAGGTCCTCGGCCGGGCCGCCGGACAGGCCCGGTTCACCATCAACTTCCCGCTGTTCAACCGCCTTCCGCTGCACCCGCAGGTCAACGCCCTGCTCGCGGACACCACGACCACCCTGCTGCTCGCCGTCGAGCAGAGCGAGAACACCTTCGCCGGACGCGCCCAGGCCGTCCAGCGACGGCTCTGGGCCGACCTGGAGCACCGTTACTTCAGCGGTGTGCAGGTGCTGCGCGAGCTGACCAAGCTGCGGGGCTCCCTCGCCCCGGCGATGCCCGTGGTGATGACCAGCCTGGCCGGCCACCCGCCGCAGTACGAGGAGACCGAACTCGGCGCACCCGTCTACGGCATCTCCCAGACCCCGCAGGTCTCCCTCGACTTCCAGGTCTTCGAGAAGCCCGACGGCCTCACCTTCAACTGGGACTTCCTGCCCGCCGTCTACCCCGACGGCCTCATCGACGCCATGTTCGAGGAGTTCACCGGCCTGCTGGAGGCCCTCGGCGAGGACGAGGTCTGGGAGCGCCACTCCCCGCCGCCCGGCGACGAGGGCGCCGCTCCGGGCAAGGCGCAGGAGCGCGACACCGGCGACGCCTGGGAGCGGTACTGGGCCGGGATCCGGCGGACCGGCCGCGGTGGCGACGTCATCTGGGACGCCGACAGCGGCGAGGAGTTCCACTGGCTGCTGGGCCAGGCGCGGCGCCACTTCCGCAGCGGCCTGCCGGTCATCGACCTGGGCTGCGGCAACGGCCGCTACAGCCGCGAACTCGCCCCGCACTACCCCTCGGTCATCGGCGTCGACGTCTCGGCCAGCGCCATCGAGCACGCCAAGCGCGAGGCCGAGGGCGTCGCGAACGTCGACTACCTGGCGATCGACATGACCGACGCCGAGCAGGCCGCCGCCCTGGGGGAGGGGCCGTACAACATCTTCGTCCGCGGTGTCTTCCACGTCCTGGACAGCGAGGCCCGGGCCCGGCTCGCCGCCGTCGCCGACCGCCTGCTGGGAGACGGGGGCACGCTGATCGTCCACGAGCCCGACTACTCCAGCAACTCCTTCGGCTACCTCGGCTTCGTCGGCGGCAAGCGCGGCCGCGCCGAGGACCTGGTCGGCCCGCTGGAGGCGGCCGGTGTCCGGCACTCGCACCGCTTCACCCGGCCCGAACTGGCCGAGGCCTTCGGCGCGGACGCCTGGGAGGTCGTGGAGGACGAGGCGATAGAACTGCACGCGATCGACCCGCAGTCGGACTCCGACGCCCTGCGGCTGCCCGGCTACTACGCGGTGCTGCGCCGCAAGCGCTGATGGCCGCTCCCGCACCGGCCGGCCTCGCGCTGGCCGGGCCGACCGGAGCGGTGCTGGCCGCGGCCGGGGACGTACGGGAGCTGCTGACCCGTACCGAACTGGACCGGGCCGGCGCCCTCCGGTCGGCCGGCGACCGGGACGACTTCCTGGCCGCGCACGCACTGGTCCGGATCTGCGCCGGGCGGCTCCTGGGCCGACCGGCGCAGGGCCTCACCGTCGTTCAGAGCTGCGGGAGCTGCGACCGGCCGCACGGCCGGCCGCGGCTCCTCGAGGCGCCCGGCACCGGCGTCAGCCTCGCCCACGCCCGGGGCTGGGTCGCGGCCGCCGCGGCCCCCGGCCCTGTCGGCGTGGACGTGGAGATACTCGACGGCCACCCGCTGGACCAGCGGGTGGCCGAGGCCGTCTGCAACGAGGAGGAACTGGCCGCCGTACGGGCGGCCGAGGACCCAAGGCGCGCCTTCCTGCGCCAGTGGGTACGAAAGGAGTCCCTGGTCAAGGTCGGGGCGGCCACGCTCGACGGGGCGGCCCGCCTCGACCTTCCCGTGTACGGGCGCCGGCCGCCCCGCTGGCGCGGCTGGCGGCTGCTGGACTGGGGGAACGATCGGGTCGTCGGATGCGTGGCGGCCCGCGAGGAGATGCGGCTTCGGCTGCTCGGCTGAAAGACTGGACACGTGGAACGACCTACGACCGACCGGCTGCTCAGGGCGCGCGCACAGGCGATCGGGGGCGAGGTCCGGGAGGAGTCGGTCGCCGCCGTCCTCGACCGGGTGCTGGCCGTGCAGGCCCAGGACCTGCCCGCGGCGGAGCTCGGGCTCCGGGCGCGGGCCCGCGGACTGACCCTGGAGGCGGTGCGCCGGGCCACCGACACCGAACGCAGCGCCGTCCGCGGCTGGTTCATGCGCGGCACCCTCCACCTGGTGCCGGCCGCCGACGCCCGCTGGCTGCTCGACCTCTTCGGCCCGCTCTACCTGGCGCTCGCCGCCCGGCGGCTGCGCGAACTCGGCCTCGACGAGTCCCTCTGCGTCCGCTCGGAGCGGCTCATCACCGAAGCGATCGCCGACGAGGGGCCGTTGACGCGCGCCCAGCTCACCGAGCGGCTCACCACCCTCGGGGTGGAGCCGAAGGGTCAGTCCGCCTTCCACCTGATCCGCCGGGCCGCCCTGGCCGGCCGGATCTGCCACGGACCGCAGCGCGGCGGCGAGGCCACCTTCGTCCTCCTCGACGACTGGCTGCCCGCCTCCGGGCCCCTGCCCTTCACCGGAGCCGCCGCCGAGCGCGAACTCGTACGCCGCTACCGCTCGGCGTACGGGCCCTGCGACGCCCTGGACTTCGTCCACTGGTCGGGGCTGAAGGCCTCCACGGGCAAGAGCGCGTGGGCCGCCGTACGGGACACCGCGCCCGGGCCGGCGCCCACCCCGGGCGAGCCAGACGTACGCCTGCTGCCGGCCTACGACAACTATCTCGTCGGCTACCGCAGCCGGGACCTGTCCGTGCCCGCCGCCCACGAACGCCGGGTATGGCCCGGCGGCGGGCAGATCCGGGCCACCGTGCTGGTCGACGGCCTGGCCGTCGGCACCTGGTCGGGCGGCCGCCGCGGGGGCCCGGTGACGACCCTGCCCTTCCCCGGGACCGAGCCCCACAGCCCCGCCGTGGCCGCCGGAATCGCCCGCGAGAGCGCCGACATCGCACGGTTCTCCAGCGGAACTCACAGCGTCTCTACAAGCGGTCTATAGTCCCCTAATTCATAACCGGGCCCTAACTCCGGGTCCATAGCTTGAGTGCCGTCCGACAATTCCGTACCCAATCAGAAAAGGACGTCGACATGGCACTCGGTCGGCATTCCGATTTCAATCGCCTGTGGTTCGGGCAGACCGTCAGCAACTTCGGCGACAAGATCTCCCTTCTTGCGTTACCGACCCTCGCGGTCGTGGTGCTGGACGGCGGAGCCTTGGAGGTCGGCGTGCTCGGCGCGCTGCGCTTCCTCCCGTTCCTGCTGCTCGCCCCCTTCGCGGGGCTCGTGGCGGACCGGGTCTCGCGGCGCACCGTAATGATCGTCGCCGACCTCGGGCGCTTCCTGGCACTCGGCACGATTCCGCTGGCGTTCGCCCTCGATTCCGTCAGCATGACCCACGTCTACATCGTGGCCGCCCTCACCGGTGTCCTCACCACCTTCTTCGAGGTCTCGTACCAGTCCTGGCTGCCCCAGCTCATCGGCACCGAGAACCTCATCGAAGGCAATACGAAACTCCAGATCAGCCGCAGCGTCGCGGAAGCGGTCGGGGCCGGCGCCGGTGGCGCGCTCATCCAGGTGCTCGGCGCCGCCCGCGCCATCACCGCCGACGCGTTCACCTTCCTCATCTCGCTGGCCGCCCTCCTCGTCATCCGTCACCGCGACACCCGTGAGCGGACCGAAGAGCGCAAGGTGTCCGCCAAGGCCGAGATGAAGGAGGGCATGCGCACCCTCTTCGGCAACCCGGTACTGCGCGGCCTGTTCACCGCCAACGTCGTGGTCAACCTCGGTGCCGCGATGGGTGACGCCCTGCTGATCGTCTACGCGTACAAGGTGCTGAACCTCAGCCCCGGCCAGGTCGGCATCGCCTTCGCCGTCATGTCGGTCTTCGTCATCGTCGGCGCCGTGCTCTCCGAGGTCGTCTCCAAGAGCCTCTCCGTGGGACGCCTCCTGGTGATCACCGCTGTCGTCCTCGGCGCCGGCTACATCCTGGTCCCGACGGGCGGCGCGGTCGGCGGCTTCATCGGACTGATCGTGGTCCAGGCCGTCATCGGCTTCGTCTCCCCGATGTTCGACATCCACGTCCTGAGCCTCGTCCAGGGGGTCACCCCGAACGAGCAGATGGGCCGCGTCAGCGGCACCGCCCTCTCCGCGGTCTACGGCGCCCTGTCGCTGGGCTACTTCGCCGGTGGCGCGCTCGGCGAGGGCATCGGTCTGACCGGCGGCCTCGCGGTAGCCGGTGCCGTCACCATCGTCGGCGGCCTGACCCTACTCACCGGACCGGTGGCCAAGATCAAGGAAATGCCCGCCGGCGACAAGGCCGAGGAGGGATCTCCGGCCGCCGACGAGGCCAGGATCACCGCCTGATCGACGCACGACGGGGGAGCGGGAGTGGGTGCCGGCCGAACGGCGCCCACTCCGCACCGCGCCCCGCGCCCCACCCCGTACGCCCGTACCCGCACGCGCACCCGCACCCGCACGTCCCCACCCACCCACCCGCACGCCCAGCGCCGCGCACCCCGCGGCGCCACCTCGCCGTATCCCTCTCCCGACTCCCGAAGACGCACGGAGGCTCAAGGTGAGCGAGTCCCTCGCCGAACGCATAGCCGCACTGCCGAAGTCCCGCCGGGCACTGTTCCAGGCCCTGACGGGCCGCACCGGCGGGCGCGCCGCCGTACGGGAGGACCCCGATCCGGCACCCCGTGACCCTGCCGACCCGCCCGTGCTCTCCTTCGCACAGCGCCGCCTCTGGTTCATCGACCAGCTGCAGCCCGGCAGCCCCGCCTACAACGTGCCGGTGGCCACCCGCATCCGCGGCCCGCTCGACGTCCCCGCCCTGCACGCGGCACTCCAGGACATCGTGGACCGTCACGAGGTGCTGCGGACCGTCTACACCTACCAGGAGGGCGCCACCGAGGCCGTCCCCCGCGTGGTGGACGGCTACCGGCTGCCCCTGCCGCTGACCGAACTCGTCGACGAGGACGCGGCCCGGCCGTTCTACGACGCCGACGCGAGTGCCCCCTTCGACCTGGCCGGATCCGTCCCGCTGCGGGCCCGGCTCGGCCGGATCGGCGCCGAGGACCACGTCCTCGTCCTCAACCTGCACCACATCGTCACCGACGGCTGGTCCATGCGCGTCCTCTACACCGAACTGGAGCGCGCCTACGCCGCGCGCACCGGAGCCACCGCCGAGGCCGCGCCCGCGCTCGCCCTCCAGTACGCCGACTTCGCGACCTGGCAGCGCCGCCGCGTCAGCGGGGACCGGCTGGAGGGGCTCACCTCCTTCTGGCGCGAGGAGCTGGCCGGCGCCACCCCGGTGGATCTGCCCACCGACCGGCCCAGACCGCCCGTCTTCGGCCACGCCGGAGCCTCCCGCTACATCGACCTCCCGCCCCGGCTCATCGCCCGGCTGCGGGAGTTCGGCAAGTCCGAGGGCGCCACCCTCTACATGACGATGCTGGCCGGCTTCGCCGCCACCCTGCGCCGCTGGACCGGCCAGGAGGACATCGTCGTCGGCACCTCGGTCTCCGGCCGCGACCACCCGGCCTTCGGCGAACTCATCGGCTTCTTCGTCAACACCCTGCCGCTGCGCATCAGAACGGGCGGCGACCCCGGCTTCGCCGAACTGGTCCGCGCCACCCGCCACACCACGCTCCAGGCGTACGCCCACCAGGAACTGCCCTTCGACCTGATCGTCGACGCCCTCGCACTGCCCCGCGACCCCAGCCGGCCGCCGCTCACCTCCGTGATGTTCCTCCTCGACGAGACCCCCGACACCGCACCGGGCCTCGTGGGCCTCGGCACCGAGCCCATCGACTTCTCCTCGCACGCCACCAAGTACGACCTCATGATCAGCGTGCACGACACCGGCAGCGCGGTCCGCGCCCTCGTCGAGTACCCCACCGCCCTGTTCGACGCCGCGACCGTGGACCGCCTCCTCGGCCACTTCCTCACCACCCTCGAAGGAGCGCTCGACCGCCCGGACGCCCCGCTGTCCGCTCTGCCCCTGCTCACCGAGGACGAGAGCCGGGCCGCCCTGGACGACTGGAACGCCACCCGCGCCCCCTTCCCCCAGGACGCCTGCCTGCACGAGCTGTTCGAGCAGCACGCCGACCGGCGGCCCGAGGCGCCCGCGGTGGTCCTCGGCGGCCTCGGCGGCTGGAACGTCACCTACCGGGAACTGGAGGAGCGCGCCAACCGGCTCGCGCACCGCCTCGTCGAGGCCGGCGCCGGCCCCGACCGGACCGTGGCCCTGTGCCTGCGCCGGGGGCCCGGCCTGGTCACCGCGATCCTCGCCGTCCTCAAGGCCGGCGGGGCCTACGTCCCCCTCGACCCCGACTATCCGGCCGAGCGCCTGGCGCTGCTGCTGCGGGACTCCGCACCGCCCATCGTCGTCTCCGACGCGGAGCTGATCGGGCGCCTGCCCGTCCCGGCCGGCACCGCGCAGGTGCTGCTCGACACCGACCGGGCCGCGCTCGCCGAGCTGCCCGCGACCCGCCCGGCCGTCCCCGTGACCTCGCGGGACCTGGCCTACGTCATCTTCACCTCGGGCTCCACCGGCACGCCCAAGGGCATCGCCCTGGAGCACCGCGGCGTCGTCAACAACATCCTCGACCTCAACCGCTCGTACGGCATCGGGCCAGGCGACTGCGTCCTCGCGCTGTCCTCGCCCAGCTTCGACATGAGCGTGTACGAGACCCTCGGCATCCTCGCGGCGGGCGGCACGCTCGTCCTGCCCGACCCGGCCGCGGCCAAGGACCCGGCCCACTGGGCCGACCTGGTCGACCGGCACGGCGTCACCGTGTGGAACTCCGCCCCCGCCCTCCTCGGCCTCCTGGCCGACCAGCTCGAACACGCCGGCGGGCCCCGACTGCCGAAGCTGCGCACCGCGTTCCTCGGCGGCGACTGGATCCCCGTCACCCAGCCCGACCGGATCCGCGCCTTCGCGCCCGGCCTGTCCTTCGTGGCGCTCGGCGGAGCGACCGAGGCCTCCATCCACTCGGTGGAGTTCCCCGTCGGCCGGGTCGATCCCGAGTGGACCAAGCTCCCGTACGGGCGGCCCATGGCCAACCAGCTCGCCTACATCCTCGACCCGAAGGACCGCCTGGTCCCCGTGGGCGTGCCCGGCGAGCTCCACCTCGGCGGGGTCGGACTGGCCCGCGGCTACCTGGGCCGGCCCGAACTGACCGAGGAGAAGTTCGTCCGGGTCGAACTGGAGCCCGGCCGCACCGAGCGGCTCTACCGCACCGGCGACCTGGCCCGCTACGGCGCCGACGGCACCATCGAACTCCTCGGCCGCACCGACTTCCGGATCAAGCTCAACGGGCTCCGCATCGAGCCCGGCGAGGTGGAGAGCGCGCTGCGCGAGCGCCCCGGGGTCCGCGAGGCCGTGGTGGCCGCCCGCCGCACCGCCGGCTCCGACCGGCTCGTCGGCTACGTGGTGCCCGAGGAGGGCGCCGACCTGGACACCGCCGCCCTGCGCACGGCCCTCTGCGCCGTCCTGCCCCCGCACTGCGTGCCCGCCGAACTGGTCCTGCTGGAGCGGCTGCCGCTGAGCCCCAACGGCAAGGTGGACCGGGGCGCCCTGCCCGACCCGCGCCCGACCGCCCCCGCGGCAGGCCCGAGCGCCGCCCCGCCCGCGGACGGGGACCCGGTCGCCCTGCGGATCGCCGCCGTCTGGGCCGAGGTGCTCGGCGTGCCCGAGGTGGCGCCCGACGACGACTTCTTCGCCCTCGGTGGGGACTCCTTCGCCGCCGTGCGCGCGGTCCGCGCCGTCGCCACCGCCCTGCCGGACGGCGGTGCCGGCGACCTGCGCGTCGTCGACCTCTTCAGCAACCCGACCCCGGCCGGGCTCGCCGCCCGCACCGCCGAACTCACCGGAACCGGAGGCGGCACCGGAGGCGCGGCGGGGGCCGGAGCGCGGCAGCACCGGCTGCTGCACCGGCTCACCCCCGAACGCCCCGCCGGCACCGCCACGCTGACCCTCGTCTGCTTCCCGCACGGCGGCGGCGACGCCATCGCCTACCAGCCGCTCGCGGCCCAGCTCCCGCCGCACATCGAGCTGCTGGCCGTCTCCCCGCCCGGACACGACCCGCTGCGCCCCGGCCCGATGCTGCCGGTCCCGGAGTTTTCCGAACTCGCCGCCGAGGAGATCGCCCGCACCGTGCGGGGACCGTACGCGGTCTACGGCCACTGCGCCGGCGTCGTCACCGCGCTGGCGACCACCCACGTACTGGAACGGCTGGGGCAGCGCCCGATCGCCCTGGACCTGGCCGCGGCCCTCCCGGAGGAGGACCCCGAGTACGCCCTCGAGATGGAACGCGTCTCCGGCGACGACGACCTCGTCGCGTACCTCACCACGATGGACGGCTTCGACGGCGTCCTCGACGACAGCGACCTGACCGCGGTCCTGCGGATGGTCCGCCACGACATGACCGAGGCCGCCCGCTTCTTCGCCCGCACCCCGGGCGGCTACGACCGACCCCTGGCCACGCCCCTCACCTGCATCATCGGCGACGCCGACGACGCGACCGAGGGGTACGAGGACGGCTACCGCGCCTGGGGCCGGTACGCGGCCGACGTGCGGCTCGCCGTGATCCCCGGGGGCCGCCACTACTTCGCCAAGCACCTGCCCGACGTTCTCGCCGCTCTCCTCGCCGACCTGCACCGCAACGGAGGAACCCATGTCTGACCTCGCCGAACGGCTCGGCCGTCTGCCCCAGGGACAGCGCTCCCGGCTGCTGGGCCGGATGCGCAACCAGATGACTGCCGGCGTGGGCCGCCGCGTCGAACTGAAGCGCGCCGACCACGGACCGCGGTCCCGCTCCTCCTTCCAGCAGGAGCAGATGTGGTTCGTCGACAAGCTCGGCGCCGGCAAGGCCCGCAACAACATAGCCCTGGCCATAGGCCTGGGCGGCCCCCTCGACCGGGCCGCCCTGCACGAGGCGCTCAACGCCGTCGTCGCCCGCCACCAGGTACTGCACAGCAAACTCGTCGAGATCGACGGAGTCCCCTGGCAGGAGCCCGTCCCCTCCTTCGTGCTCGGAGTCCAGAGCACCGACCTGTCGGGCAGCGAGGACGCGGACCGCGAACTCGCCGAGCTCACCGCCACCTGCGCCGCCGCCCCCTTCGACCTGGCCGCCGCCCCGCCCGTCCGCGCCCACCTGGTGCGGCTCGCCGCGGACCGGCACATCCTGCTCTGGGTCGTCCACCACATCGCCTGGGACCCTGGCTCGACCCGGATCTTCACCGAGGAGCTGACCGCCAGCTACGCGGCCGCCGCCGCCGGCAAGCGCCCCGAGGCCCCGCGGCTCGCCGTCGAGTACGCGGACTTCGCGGCCTGGCAGCGCGCCAAGCTGGAGAACGACGAGCACGGCCGGGCGCTGGCGGGCAAGTGGCGCCAGATCCTGGCCGGCGCCGTGGCCACCGAGGTCCTGCCCGACCACCCGCGCGGCCCGGAGACCCGCGGTGACGGCCGCGGTCTGAAACTGACCCTGGACCAGAAGCTGCTGGACCGGCTCACCGAACTCGCCGACGCCAACAGCACCACCGTCTTCACCACCCTGCTCGCCGCGTTCAACGCCCTGCTGCGGCACTGGACCCGTACCGAGGACGTCGTCGTCGGCACGGCCAGCGCCTCCCGGCCGCACCCCGACCTGGAGCAGGTCATCGGCTGCTTCGTCCAGATGATCACCCTGCGGACCGAGGTCACCGACCAGCTCACCTTCCGCGAGCTGGTCACCCGTACCGCGGCCTCCGTCATGGACTCCTTCACCAACAGCGAGCTGCCCTTCGAGCAGGTCGTCGAGGCCGTCCGCCCGGTGCGCGACCCGCTGCGGCACCCGCTGTTCCAGATCGAATTCACCTCGCTCGGCCGCTGGGGAACCCACCGGGCGCAGGCCGCGGACATCGAGTTCAGCATGGACCAACTGCACGACGGTGCGGCCAAATTCGACATGAGCTTCCTGGTCGGCGAGAACGACGGCCTGGAGCTCTCCCTCGAGTACAACACCTCGCTCTACCGGCACGGCACGGCCGGCGCCCTGCTCGCCGCCTTCCGCCAGGTGCTGGAGCAGGTCGCCGAGAACCCCGACCTCCAGGTCGGCGACATCAGCCTGGTCGAGGAGCCGGCCGCCTCCCGGCACGCCCGCGAGCTGTCCCGCGGCGGCCCGATCGACGAGGCCGCCTGGACCACCACCCTGGACCGCGCCTTCCGCGAGCGGGCCACCATCCACCCCGACGCCGTCGCCGTCCGCCACGGCTCCACCCGGCTCGACTACGCCGCCCTCGACCGCTGGTCCGAGGCCATCGCCCACCGGCTGCGCGACCGCAGCGTCCGGCACGGCGACCCCGTCGCCGTATGCGTGGCCCGCGGCCCGGCCGCCGTCGCCGCAGTCCTCGGCGTGCTCAAGGCGGGGGCCCACTACATCCCGGTCGACCCGGCCGCCCCGGCCGAGCGGACCCGCACCGTCCTGTCCGACGCCAAGGTCAAGCACGCCCTCGTCGACGAATCCGCGCAACTGCCCGTCCCGCTGGAGCTGGTGACCACCGGAACGGCGGCCCCCGTCCGGGAGGTCCCCTCCCTGGCGCCGACCTCCCACCCCGGCGACCTGGCCTACGTGCTCTACACCTCGGGCAGCAGCGGAACCCCCAAGGGGGTCATGATCGAGCACCGCTCGGTCACCCACTTCTCCCGCACCATCGCCAAGGCCTACGAGATCCGGGCCGAGGACCGGGTCCTGCAGTTCGCCCCGCTCACCTTCGACGTCTCCGTCTTCGAGATCTTCACCACGCTGCTCGCCGGCGGCTCGCTCGTCATCGCCACCGACGACGAGCGGCGCGATCCGGCCCTGCTCCAGAGTCGGATGCGCGAGGACGCGGTCACCGTCGCGGAACTCCCGCCCGCACTCCTGCCGTTGCTCGACCAGGCCGGCCTGCCCGACCTGCGGCTGGTCTCGGTGGGCGGTGAGGCCTTCCCCGGCCGGCTCGTCGCCGAATGGACTGCGGGGGAGCGCCGGTTCGTCAACGGGTACGGCCCCACCGAGGCGACCGTAGCCGTCACGCTCATGGACTGCACCGGCAGCTACGACCGCAACCCGCCGATCGGCCGCCCCATGCCGGGCCACCAGGCCTTCGTCCTCGACGAGCGGCTGCGCCCGGTCCCGCCCGGGGTACCCGGTGAACTCTGCGTCGCCGGCCCCGGCGTGGCCCGCGGCTACCTGGGCCGTCCCGACCTGACCGCCGACCGCTTCGCCGACAACCCCTACGCCGACGGCCCCGAGACCGAGCGCCTCTACCGCACCGGCGACCTGGTCCGCTGGCTGCCCGGCGGCAACCTGGACTTCCTCGGCCGCACCGACCGCCAGCTCAAGGTGCGCGGCCACCGCATCGAGCCCGGCGAGGTCGAGTCCGTGCTCACCGGCCACCCCTCGGTGCAGCAGGCCGTCGTCGTGGCCCAGCCCGCGGCGGGCGGCGAGCGCATGCTGGCCGCGTACGTCACCGTCGAACAGGTGGGCTCGTACGCCTCCGAGGTCGCCGACGCCGAGGGCCTGCGGGCCTACGCGGCCGGCCGGCTGCCCGGCTACATGGTGCCGGTCGTCGTCGTCCTCGACGAGCTGCCCCTCACCCCGCACGGCAAGGTCGACACCGCCGCACTGCCCCAGCCGGCCGAACTGTCGGCCCAGGGCGGTACCGCGCCGCGCGACGCCGTCGAGGAGCAGATCTGCCGGGACATCCTCACCCCGCTGCTGGAATGGCAGAACCCGGACGTGGAGGGGGACTTCTTCGCCCTGGGCGGCAGCTCCCTGCAGGCCACCATCGTGGTCTCCCGGGTCCGCGCCCTCTTCGGCATCGACATCGCCCTCGCCGATTTCTTCGGCCGCCCGACCGTCTCGGGACTGGCCGAACTCGTCCGCACCGCCAAGGCCGAGGCCGCCGGCGAACAGGACCGGCTGCTCGCCGTCTTCGAGCAGATCGAGAACATGAGCGACGACGAGGCCGCCGCCCTCCTCGGCTCCCTCCAGCACCCGGAAGGTCCCTGATGGCCGACCCGGCCGGGTTCGACGGAGCGCTCGCCGCGCTCCCCGAGGCGAAGCGCGAACTCGCCCGCCTGATGCTGGCCGCCCGGCAGTCCGTACCCGCCCACCCGGTCCCGCGCTCCGGCGCGGGGCCGGTGCCCCCCACCGCGCTCCAGTCCCGGCTGTGGCGCCGCGAGCGCACCCACCCGGCCGTCGCCACCGGCTCCCACGCCCTGCGGCTGACCGGCCCGCTCGATCCGAGGCGGCTCGTGGACGCCCTCAGCGGGGTGCTGCGCCGTCACGAGGCGCTGCGTACCCGGCTCACCGTCTCCACGACCGGGCAGCCCCGGCTGCACGTGGACGAGGAACCGGTCCTGCGGCTCACCCGGGCCGACCTCTCGGGCTTCACCCCGCAGGCCGCGGCCGAACGCGTGGCCCTGCAGAGCACCGAGAGCGCCTCCACCGTCCTCGACCTGGAGAGCGGCCGCACCAGCGCGTTCCGGCTGCTGCGCCTCGCCCCCGACGAGCACGTCCTGATCCTCGCCTCCCACCTCGCGGTCTTCGACGGCTGGTCCTCCGGGGTCTTCCTCGCGGACCTGGCGGCCGGCTACCGCGAGGGCACGGCGGGCCCGGCCGCGCCCGACCTCCAGTTCCCCGACTACGCCGACTGGCAGCACCGGTGGCTGGCCGGACCCGACGGCTGCGCCGAACTCGCCCGCCGTCGGGCGGTGTTCGCCGCCGAGCCGCCCGCACCCCGGGCGCCCGGCGGGTTCGAACGCGGTCATGTGCCCGTACGGCTCGCCCGCGGGCCGGTCGGCGCCGGGCTGGAACTGGGCGCTGCCGAAGGGGCCACCCCGTTCATGACGCTGCTCGCCGCACTGGCCGTGGTACTGGCCCGCAAGGAGGGCCGCACCTCCCTGGTGATCGGCACCCCGGCGGCCGGCCGCTTCGCCGGAGCGCTCGAGGGCGCCGTCGGGCAGTTCACCACCGTGGTGCCCATCCGGCTCGACCTCGCGGGCGGCCCCACCTTCCGCGAGCTGCTGCGCCGCACCCGGGCCGCGGTGGCCGACGCGCTGGCCCACCAACGCCTGCCCGTGGACGTCCTGTTCGGCGACGGAACACCGCCGCCCTACAACGTCCTGTTCGCCCTCCACAACTACCCGGCGGTTGCCCTGGACCTGCCGGGCATCGAGGTCGGCCAGCTGCCGGGGCCGCCCGCCCGGCACCTGGAGCTCTACAGTCCCGACCCGGCCGCCGCCCTCGCCTGCATCGGCCTCGTGGAACGGGACGGCGAGATCGGCGGCACCGCCGAGTACAACCGCCACGCGGCCACGCCCGAGGACGTGCGAGGGCTGCTCACCGGAATCGAGGACGTGCTGGACCGGGCCGCCGTCGCGCCCGCATCCCCGCTCACCACCTAGGGAGTTGCCCGTGCTCACCACCGAGTTCTACCGTGCGCCCGCGGACTGCGGGCTGCTGCGGAGCGGAGCCGACGTGCCCCGCACCCCCATGCGGGCCCTGCGCGAGGACGTCCACGACATCCTGGTCTCCGCCCCCGTGGCCGAGGCCCGGCGCACCCGTGACCCCCGGCCCATCCACCGGGCCCTGGGCGAACAGGGCCTCCTCGCGCCCCAGTGGCCCGAGGAGTACGGCGGCCGCGGCATCAGCCAGGTCGCGGCCGCCGTCCTGGTCGAGGAACTGGCCATGCACGACGTACCGGATCTGCTGCACACCCTCACCGTGCAGATCGTCGGATCCACCCTGCTCAACGTCGCGAGCCCGGCGATGAAGGCCCGGCACCTGCCGGGTTTCGCGGCCGGCACGGCCTTCGGCTGCGTCCTGTTCAGCGAACCCCAGGCCGGCTCGGACCTCAACATCCTCTCCACCCGGGCCGTTTCCGACGGCAAGGGCGGCTACAAGCTGTACGGCACCAAGGTCCACTCGCTCTTCGCCGGGCTCGCCGACTACGGGCTGTGCCTGGCCCGCGGCGAGGACGACGCCTTCAGCCTGTTCCTCGTCCCCCTGGCCCAGCCGGGCGTCACCATCCGGCAGATCCCCGGGATGGGCGACGACGCCTTCCACGAGGTCACCCTCGACGGCGTGGCCGTGACCGCGCAGGACGTGGTCGGCGAGACCGGCCAGGGCTGGGCGATCGTCGTCAAGACCCTCGCCTTCGAGCGCACCGGACTCGACTACTACGTGAAGGCGCTGCGCTGGTACCGGGCGGCCGTGGAACGGCTGGAGGTCCACACCGACCGGCTGGAGGCCGGCCAGCACGACCAGATCGGCCTGGCCAAGCTCAACGCCCGGCTGCTCGCGGCCGGCACGCTGGTCCGCCGCGTCCTGACCCGCCTCGACCGGGGCGAACTCAACGAGGACGAGGCCGCCGCCGCCAAGTGGTACACCACCGAGCTCGCCGCCGAAGTGGCCTGGTGGGCCGCGGAACTCGACGGCGACCGCAGCATGACCCTCGACGACCCCGAGGTCGACGGGGTGGCACACCCACTCGATTCGGCGTTGCGCGAAGCCCCGGGGATGCGGATATCCGGCGGCACCGCCGAAATGATGCTGGAGACGCTGGCCCGGCTGCGTCTCGACTCAGGTGCGGAGGTACGGCCGTGACATCACAGGCGGTCAACGGGAACGGGACGGGCGCCACGGGCGGCCGGGGCGCGGCGGCGGCGCCCGAGCGGTGGCGGGAGCGGGAGGACGAGGACTCCCTCTTCCGGCAGCTCCGACTCACCGTCCGCCAGGGCCTGGAGGTCGATGGGGACACCCCCGCCGGCGCCTGGGAGGCGCTGACCCAGGTGGGCGCATGGGAGTTCGCCCTCCCCATCGGCAAGGACGGCCTCGACCTCGGCCAGGCGGTCATCGCCATGGTGTGCGAGGAGGCGGGCAACGCGATGCAGCCCGTCCCGCTCACCGACACCCTGCTCGCCCTGGACCTGATATCCGGCCTCGGCCCCCTCGCCCCCGAGGCCGCCGACGGCCTCCTGGACCGGGTGCGGACCGGGGAGCTGGAGATCGCCGTACCGGGGCGGCTGCCCGATCCGCGCGGCACCGTACCACCCGGCATCACCTGGAAACCGGACGGGGACACCGGCGCGGTCGTCCTCACCGGCACCGGCGGCCCCTTCGCCGCCGGCGTCGGACCGGGCGCCCTGCTGGTCCTGGCGAGCGGCCCCGACGGCCCGTGCGTGGCGCTCGTGGAGCTGCCCGCACGGGGCCTGACGGTACGCCCGCTGCGCGACCACGGCGGCGGAGCCGTCGCCGGCGCCGTCTTCGACGAGGTACGGCTGCCGGCCGAGGCGGTCCTGCTGCGCGGCCTCGCCGCCGAACAGGCCCTCGCCCGCGTGGGGCTGCGCGCCGCCGTCCACCAGGCCTCGCTGCTGGCCGGGATCACGGCGGCCGCCCTGACCGCGGTCGTCTCCCGGATCCGGGGCCGTCGGCAGTTCGGCCAGGCCCTGGTCAAACACCAGGGCCCCCGGCTGCGCGTGGCCGGCCTGCTGGCCCGCCTCGACGCCGTGCGCTGGGCCGTGGGCGACGCCGCCCGGGACCTCGACGAGGACCGGCTCAGCGTGGGGGAGGCCGCCGGACTGATCGCCCTCACCGCGGAGACCACCCTCGACGTGACACGTGACGCCGTCCATCTGCACGGTGCCTCGGGTCTGGTACGGGACGGCCTGGTGGCGGGCTGCTACCGGCGGGCGGCCTGGGAGGCCATGCGCTGCGGGCGCCCGGCCCAGCTGTGGGACACCGCGGCGCACACTCCCTGACCGGCGCCGCACGAGGGACACGAGGGAAGGGGCTCCCGCACCGCGGGAGCCCCTTCTGCGCATGGCCGAGGCCGTCAGACCAGGTCGCGGCGCATGACCCAGCGGTGGCGCTTGTCGCTCTTGGCCTCGGTGCGCCGGATCCGGCGGAAGCCGGCCCGCTCGAACATGTCCATCGTTCCGACATAGGCGAGGGTCGGATTGACCCGGCCGCCCTCCGGGTCCACCGGATACCCCTCGACGGCGGGCGCGCCGTTGGCCCGCGCGTGTTCCACGGCCCCCTCCAGCAGGCCCGAGGCGACCCCCTTGCCGCGGTACTCCTTGCGTACGACGAAGCAGGTCACCGACCACACGGGCAGATCGTCCACCGGTGTGATCGTCTTCGAGGAGGTCAGCCGGTCCAGCTGGCGGCGCGGCGCCACATTGCACCAGCCGGCCACCTCGCCGTCCAGGAACCCCAGCACCCCGGGCGGCGGATCGGCCTTGTCCATGAGGCCGCGCAGGTGCTCGCCGCGCTCGTCGGCGGTGAGCCGCCCGTAATCGCCGGTGGACAGCCGCCACGCCATGCACCAGCACGTGTGCGCGCTCCTCTTCGGCTGGAGCACCTGCTGGATGTCGTCCCACAGATCCGCCGTGGCGGGCCGTACTTCTAAGCTCATGCTGCTACTTCGCTCTCTTCCGCTTCTTACAGGTGTCCCGCGGGCGCGGTGCTCCGCGCCCCGGTGACGGCATCGGTCATCACGGCGACCAGCACCTCGAGGGCCCGCCGGCACGCCTTGTGTCCTGCGTCCAGATGAGTGACCAGCCGGACCGTCTCCGGTCCGGGCGCGGTCACCAGCACTCCTTTCTGCGCGGCCCTGGCGACGACCCTGTCGGCGCCGGGGACCTCGATGAGGACGATGTTGGTCTCCGGCGGGCGCACGGTGAAGCCCGCGTCCCGCAACCCTGCGGCCAGCAGCCCGGCGTGGGCGTGGTCCTCGGCGATCCGCTCCACGTGGTGGTCCAGGGCGTACAGTCCCGCAGCCGCCAGAATGCCCGACTGCCGCATGCCTCCGCCCAGGCCGTGCCGCAACTTCCGTGCCTGCGGCAGCTGTTCGACCGGCAGCAGGAGTACGGAGCCGACGGGCGCGCCCAGCCCCTTCGACAGGCACACGGACAGCGAGTCGGCCGTCCGGCCGTACTCCCGTGCCGATGTGCCCGTCGCGGCCATCGCGTTCCAGATCCGGGCCCCGTCCATGTGCACCGCCAGGCCGGCGCCGGCCGTCAGTTCCCGTACGGCGCGCAGCGTCTCCAGCGGGTGGACCGTGCCTCCGGCCCGGGTGTGGGTCTGCTCCACCTCCACCGCACGGGTGCCGAGCGTGTACGGGTTCCCCCGCCGGATCACCCCGGCCAGCAGCTCCGCGGTGATCACCCCACGCTCGGCCGTCACCGTGCGCGTCTGGATCCCCCCGTAGCGGGCCAAAGAGGCCTCCTCGTGCGCCAGTATGTGCGCCTCGGCATCGCACACCAGCTCCTCGCCGGGACCGACGAGGAGCTGGAGGGCGATCTGGTTGGCCATCACCCCGGACGGTGTGAACAGGGCGCCGGAGAAGCCGAAGAGCCCGGCGAGCCGGTCCTCCAGCGCGCGGACGGTCGGATCCTCCCCGAACAGGTCGTCGCCGACCTCCGCGGCGGCCATCGCGGCCCGCATGCCGGGACCCGGCCGGGTCACCGTGTCGCTGCGCAGGTCAGCGGTCTCGGAACTCCCGATGGTCATGACGGTACGTCAACTCCTCGCTCGCGGGGCTGTGGGGTGAGTTCGCGGGCCGCCATCCAGTCCAGCAGGGGGAGCACCGACTGCCAGGTCTCCCGCACCAGTTCCCCGGCGCGTGCCGTGTGCAGGCCCGCGTCCGGCCCGTAGCGGCGCCCCGCGTCGATCTTGCGGTGGCGCAGCAGCTCCAGCCGCGGGTGGTCCGCCGGGACCCCCCGCGGCCGGGACGTGAGCCGGTCGCCGCCCAGCACGAACCCCTGGTCCTCCAGCCGGCCCGCGATCGCGGCCAGCTCCGCGCCGCCGTCCTCCTGCTCGACGGCGGCGCGGTAGCGGGCGACCTCGGCGCCGGCGTACGGGTACCAGCGGCCGGAGGCGTACAGGCCGTGCCGGTCCAGGTGCACCCACAGGCCCAGAGCAGGCAGCAGATCCAGATAGGCGCCCTGGTAGGTCTTGTACGGGGACTTGTCGTGGGACATCCGGGTGTCCCGGACCGGGCCGAGCACCTGCACCCCGCCCGACCCGGCGGAACCGGCCGATCCGATCGACTCCCGGAAGGACGCGCTGAGTTCAGCGGCCAGCTCGTCCATCGGCGCACGTACGTCACGCTCGTACCGCTCGCGGTGGCGCAGACGCCACGCCTCCTTGCTGTTGTCGGCCGCGAGGTCCTCGTACAGGCGCAGAGCCGAGGGCGGGAAGCCGCTGAAGGTCACGGCAGATAGCCCGGCAGGGGGTGGGCGGCGCACAGCTCGCAGACCCGGGTGCGCACCCGGTCGCGCAGCGCGTCCGGGAGTACGCCGCCCTGCGCGCGCAGCGCGGTGAGGACGTCGGCGACCAGGTCGGCGCACTCTGCGGCCACCACGTGGTCCATCCCGCGCGCGGCCAGTGTGTTGGTGCCGAGCCGCAGCCCGCCGGTCACCCGGACCGGTGTGGTGTCGCCCGGGACCCGGTTGCGGTTGACGACGATCCCGCAGGACTCCAGGGCCTGCTCGGCCACGTCCCCGGTGACGCCGGTGCCGCGCAGGTCGAGCAGCACCATGTGGGTGTCCGTACCGCCCGTGACCAGCCGGAAGCCCCGGTCCGAAAGGCGCTCGGCGATGGCCTGCGCACCGTCGGCGAGCCGCTTGGCGAGCTCGGCGAAGTCGGGGCTGGCGACGAAGTCCAGGGCGCGCGCCTTGGCCGCCACCGATGCCAGGTCGGGGGTGCCCTGGGTGAAGGGGAACACGGCGCGGCGCAGGGTCGCGGCCAGGGTGCCGCGCTCCGGACCGGCCTTGCGGGCCTCGCGGCCGAGCAGGATCAGCCCGCCGCGCGGGCCGTACAGCTGCTTGTAGGTGCTGGTGGTCGTCACATGGGCATGGTCGACGGGGCTCTGGTGGAGGCCGGCCGCGACCAGCCCGGCGATGTGCGAGATATCGGCCAGCAGGTAGGCGTTGGCCTCGTCCGCGATCTCCCGGAAGCGGGCGAAGTCGATACTGCGGGGGTAGGCGCTGGCCCCGCAGATGATCAGCTTCGGCCGGTGCTCCAGGGCCAGCTCGCGGATCTGGTCGTAGTCGAGCAGCCCCTCCGGAGTCACCCGGTAGCCGTGGGCGCGGTAGTAGCGGCCGGTCACCGAGGCGGGGGAGCCGTGGGTGAGGTGGCCGCCGCAGTCCAGGTCCAGCCCGAGCAGGCTGTCACCCGGGCTCAGCAGCGCCGTGATCACGGCGAGGTTCGCGGAGGAACCGGAGTGCGGCTGCACGATCGCGTCCTGCGCTCCGAACGCCGCGCACGCCCGCTCGATCGCGAGGCGCTCTATCTCGTCGGCGACCCCGCATCCGGCGTGGTAGCGGTTCCCGGGGAAGCCCTCGGCGGTCAGATTGCCGAGCGTGCTGCCCTCGCATGCCAGCACGGAGGGGTCCGCGACGCTGGACGCCGCGACCATCATCAGGGTGTCGCGCTGGCGCGCCGACTCCCGGGCCAGCAGGGAGTACAGGGCGCCGTCGCGCTCTCTGAGCCGCGTCGCCGCGTGCCCGGCGAAATCGACCAGGTCGGGGTCGGGGCCGGGGCCGGGCGCCGTGGGCAGCTCCGGCTCGGTGACGGGCGCGGGCAGGGTGAGACTCATGACTGTCCCCTCTCGGAATCATCCGTGATGACCGTGCTGTCCGTGCTGTCCGCGCAGCTCCGGACCGCGTTCGGTGCGTCCGTCCCGTCCGCCTCCAGCTCGCCGAAGGCCTCCGCGGCGGCGACCGCCTCCGCCCCGTGCTGCTCGTCCGCGGCGATCTTCTCGGCCAGCTCGGCGAGCAGCGGGTTCTGGAACACGGTCTTGACGGGCACCGGTACGCCCAGCAGCTCCTTGAGCAGGCCGGCCAGCCGGGTGCCGCTGAGCGAATCGCCGCCCAGGCTGAAGAAGTTGTCGCCGGGCGCCACTGCGTCCAGGCCGAGGATGTCGGCGACCGCCGCGCACAGCACCAGCTCCAGCGCGCTGCCCGGCCCGTCCCCGGCGTCCCGCACGGCCGCCTCGTCGGCGGACTGCGCCCGCCCCGCGGAGGAGGCCAGCAGCAGTCGGTCGACCTTGCCGTTGCGGGTCAGCGGCAGCTCGTCCAGGACGGTGAGCGCGGCCGGCACCATGTAGCCCGGAAGCCGGGCGGCGAGCCGCTCCAGTACCGGCCGGGCCGCGTCGTCGTCGGCCACGACGAAGGCGTGCAGCCGGCGCACCCCGTGGGCGCTGGCCGGGGCCACCACCACGGCCGCCTCGACGTCGGAGTCCTGGCGCAGCACGGCCTCGATCTCGCCCAGCTCGATCCGGTGGCCCTGGATCTTCACCTGGAAGTCGTCGCGGCCGAGGATCTCGATGCTGCCGTCGGGCAGGTAGCGGCCCAGGTCGCCGGTCAGATAGGCGCGTTCGCCGCTCTCCGGCAGGTGCACGAAGCGGTTCGCGGTGCGCTCCGCGTCATTCCAGTAGCCGAGCGCGAGCCCGACGTCGCTGGCCACGGCCATCTCGCCGACCACCCCGAGCGGGCGCTCGTAGGCGGCCGGGTCGACGATGTAGTAGCGCTGGTTGGTGATCGGCCTGCCGTACGGGATGCTCGTCCAGGACGGATCGACCTCGCCGATCGGCTGGAACAGCGACCAGCAGATCGTCTCCGTCGGACCGCCCGAACCCACCACCTGGATCCGGGGGCTCTGCGCCCGCAGCCGGTCCGGCAGCGTCAGTGGGATCCAGTCCCCGGAGAGCACGGACAGCCGCAGCGACTCCAGCGGCCGGCCGCCGCCGCGGCGCTCGCGCACCTCGGCCTCGCCGACGAGCAGTTCCATCAGGACGGGCACGGAGTTCCACAGGGTGACCTGCTCCGCCCGCACCAGATCGGCCCACACATCGGGCTCGGCGTGCTCGAACGGCGGCGGCAGTACGACGGTCCCGCCCTGCGTCAGCACCCCGAACACGTCGTAGACCGAGGCGTCGAAGTGCAGCCCGGAGATGGCGAGCAGCCGGTCCCGGGCACCGACGTCGAAGCGCTCGGCGACATCGCGGATCAGGTTGACCACACCGATGTGGTCGACCATCACGCCCTTGGGCTCACCCGTCGAGCCCGAGGTGAAGATCGTGTACGCGAGGTCCGCCGGGGTCTGCGCGGTGTCGGGCCGGGTGTCGGGGCCGGACTCGAAGTCCTTGTCCACCCGGTAGCGGCGGGCCGTGGGGGGCCAGCTGATCCGGGAGTCCAAGGAGGACTGGGTGAGGATCCGGTCGACCTTGGCCTCGGCGAGCAGCCGGCGCAGCCGCTCCGCCGGCACGGACGGGTCCAGCGGCAGGTAGGCGGCCCCGGAGGCGAGTACCCCGTACACCGCGGCGTACTGCTCCCAGCCCTTCTCCATCACGACGGCGACCAGCTCGCCCGGAGCGGCTCCGTGCTCCCGCAGCGTGTGCCCGATCCGCCAGGCGTACGAGGCCAGTTCGGCGTAGCTCAGGCGCCGCCCGCCGGCGTCCACGACGGCCTCGGCCCCGGGCGTGCGCTCGACCTGCCGGGCGAACAGCTCGTGCAGGGTGGTGTACGGGATCTGCCCGGCGGTGTCGTTGACCCGGCGGCGCAGCGTCCGCTCGGCCGCCGGGATCAGGTCGAAGCGCCGGGTGTGCAGGGACTCCGGGTCCTCGGTGATCCGCGCCAGCAGGTCCACGTACACGCCGAAGGCGGCGTCGATGAAACCGGGGGCGAACGCACCGTCGACGAAGTCCCAGATGACGCGCAGCTCGCCGGCCAGTTCGCGCAGCTGCACATCGAGGGAGACCTGCGGGGTCTGGGAGATCGAGTACACCTCCCGTCCCAGGTCGGTGACGGGCCTGCGCACCGGGTAGTCGAGCAGGCTGGTGACGACGACCGGCATCCCGGCCTGCGCGCCCACTCCGTGCAGCCGGGTCAGCTCGCGCAGCACCCGCACACCGTTGAAGGCGCCGTGCTCCGCGTCGCGGGCGAGCTGGTCGCGCAGGGCGTGCGCGCGGTCCAGGAAGGTCGCGCCCGAACCGTCGGCGACGAGCATCACGGCGTTGGTGAAGTCGCCGAGCACGCCCGTGATGTCCGGGTGTACCGCCGGGCGCTGGAAGATCGGGTAGTTGATGGTGAAGTCGGACTCCTCCGCCCAGCACCGGACCACCTCGGCGAACGCGGCGGTGAGCAGCAGGGACGGGGTCAGCCCCGCTTCGTGGGCCCGCGCCGAGAAGCGCTGCCGGTCCGCGGGGGAGAGGCGGTGCTCGCGGCGGTCGAAGCGCACCCCCTTCGCGCCGTCGGCGGAGCCGCCCGTGGGCAGCGAGGGGGCCGGCGGGAGCGTCGGCACCCGCTCCACCCAGTAGTCGCGGGCGCTGCGGAAGGCCTCGGTGTGCGGCAGGGCGTCGGCGCGCCAGCGGGCGTACTCGGCGAAGCCGATGCCGGGCTCCGGGAGTTCGGCGTCCGGGTTCTCGTAGAGGTCGACCAGCTCGGGGAAGAGCACCTGGAAGGCACTGGAGGCGTCCAGCACCTGGAGGTCGATCCCCAGGTGGACCCGGCTGAGGTCCTCCGGGCCGCCCAACCGGATGATCCGCAGGTCGAACAGCGGCCAGCTGCCCACCGGGAAGAGCACGTGGCTCATCTCGTCCCGCAGCGCGGCGAGCCGCTCCGCGGTGGCGCCCTCGGACAGGTCGCGCAGATCCTCGACCGGTATGTCGAAGGGCAGAGGGTCGGCGGGCACCCACTGGGTGCCGTCCGTACGGCCGATCGCGCGGAGCATGTCGTGCCGGGCGACCACCTTGCGCCAGGCCGCGGCGAAACGCTCGGGATCGAGGTCCGCGCGCTCCCATTCGAAGTATCCGTAGCAGCCGATACCGCCCAGTTCGACGGCCTCACCTCGCCCGATCATCAGTGCCTGCTGCGTCTCGGTCATCGGGAAGGACGCGGCACTGTCCGCGCGAGCGGGCAGGAGCTCGGTCATGGTCCAACTCCATTCGGTGTTACGGGCCGGTGGCTTGTGCTTGCCCGGGGTCGATACGGGCCGGAGCGCCCTGCTGCGGGGCAGGGCGAGGCTAGGGGCGGTGAGTTAGCCGCCGGTTATGTTCCGTCCGCACGGCGGGTCCGCAGTCGGGCGCGGGACCCTCGGCCAGGGAGAGCGCGAAGAGCCGTACGAGCGGGTGGAACAGGTAGCAGGGCTGACCCCACTCGTCCGCGCCGCTGACCTCCAGCAGGGCCGCGTCGGCCAGCGCCTCGAGCAGCCGCTCCGCCTCCGCCTCCGGCAGGCTCAGCGACATCGCCGCGTCCGCCGCGGGGAACGGCCGCGGCCCGAGCGCGGCCAGGGCCGGGAACACCGCCCGCACCTCGGGGGCGAGCGCCCGCCAGGACGGGAGCAGCGAGGTGTGCACGTCCAGATCCCCCGAGTGCAGCTCCCGCAGTCTGGTCACGGGATCGGCCAGCCTGCGGGCGAGCCGGTCCGGGGTGGAGTGCGGCCGGGCGGCGATCCGGGTCCCGACGATGCGCAGGGCCAGAGGCAGCCCCGCGCAGTGCTCGACGATCGAGGTCGCCGCATGCGGCGCGGCGGCCACCCGGGCGGGACCGGCCGCGGCCGAGAGCAGTTCCAGCGAGTCCCGGGGTGCCAGGGGCGCGAGGGCCACGGTGTGCGCCCCCGCCACGGTGGGCAGCGCCGTCCGCCCGGTCACCAGGACCGCCGGCTCCGGGGTGTTGGGCAGCAGCGGCCCCAGCTGGGCGGCTCCGGAGGCGTTGTCCAGCACGATCAGCAGCTGCCGGCCCCGGGTCCGCTCCCGGTAGAGCCGTACCAGCTGGTCCTGGTCCGCGGTGGCCGGTACCTCCTCTGCCGGGCCCAGCGCGCTCAGCAGCCGGCGAAGCACCCGGGTCGGGTGCCGGGGAGTGCCGTCGGGCGCGCGCAGGTCGGCGTACAACTGCCCGTCGGGGAAGTGCCGCTGGCAGCGGTGGGCGGCGTGGACGGCGAGGGCCGTCTTGCCGAGCCCGGCCATCCCGGTGACCAGGACCCGGCGGGGCCGTCCCGCGCCCTGCCCGTCGGGGGCCAGCGCCCGGCACAGCAGCTCCAGTTCGGGCTCCCGGCCGGTGAAGTCCACGGTGTCGGGCGGCAGCATGGCCGGGGCGCCGGCCGTACGGTCCGGGGCCTCCCGCCGGGTGCCGCTCACCACGGCGGGGGCGGAGCGCGGCTGCCGGTCGAGCGTGCCCTCCAGCAGCGCCCGGTAGGTGGCCTGGAGCTCCTCGCCGGGGTTCACGCCCAGTTCGTCGGCGAGCACCGCCCGGCCGTGGTGGTAGAGGTGGATGGCGTCGGCCTGCCGCCCGGACCGGCACAGGGCGGTCATCAGCTGGCTCCGGATGCGCTCGCGCAGCGGGAATTCGGCGACGAGGCCGGTCAGCTCACCGGTGAGCTGCTCGTGCCGGCCCAGCGCGAGATCCGCGGCGATGCGGTGCTCCAGGGTGGCCGCCCGGGCCTCGGTCAGCCGCGGCGCCTCGGCGTCGGCCAGGTATTCCGTGGCGTTGGCGAAGGGGAGGCCGTTCCACCGGGCCAGGGCGCCGCGCAGCAGCTCACCGGCCTTTTCGAAGTCCTCGGCGATCAATGCCTCACGACCGCTGAGTGCCAACTTCTCGAATTCCGTCAGGTCGAGGGTCGCATTACCGATGCTCATGGCATATCCGGGTGGCCTGCGATCGATCAGAACATCGTCGCCGAGAATCTTGCGCAAGCGGGAAACATAGGTGTAGAGCTGTGCGCTGACGGTGGCCGGCGGAGCCCAGCCCCACACCAGCCGGCACAGCCGTTCGTCGGAGATCACCTCTTCACGTGCCACGAGGAGCGCCGCGAGCACGGTGTGCAGCTTCGCCCCGGAGAACGCGACCCGGCGGCCGTCCCGCCGTACCTCGACTGGCCCGAGCACTCGGAATTCCATGTACCGCCCCGTCCGTGATTCATGGAGAAGAATCTCTGAACGAAGCTAGTGGAGTGCGTTGTCTCCTCGATATCGTGGCGATTTCGGGGGCGGCCGGGGTCACGAAATCGATGGAACACAGAAGAAAAAGGAGGCGTCCCTACTGTTCCATTCATGCCGCAGCGAGCGGCAGCGATGATCCACCGAGAGGGGATTCCCAGATGCGCAGCACGCGGACGGCGAAGACGGCGAACACGACGGCGGCGGCCTGCCTGGTCGTTCTTGCGGGAGTGTTCGTGGGTACGGGGGGAGCGTCGGCCGTCCTGGCGGACACGAGGACCACCACGCAGGCGGACGACATGCCCTGGGGCATCGTCAAGCCGGTGGACCCCCCGCGCCCCGGCTCCGCCGGCACGAACGGCGACATGCCCTGGGGCTGACCCACCCCGGTACACCGGACGGCGAGCGGCCCCGGGCCGCCTACTCCTCCGGACGCGTCAGCAGTACGGTCAACTCCGCCGCGGTGAAGGAACGATGCGGCAGCTCACCGGCGTCCCCGGTGCCCCCGGCGCCCGGCCGGCCCCCGCCGCCCGGCTCGCCCGCCGAACCCGCCGCGCCCTGGACCGCCGCCAGCAGCCGGGCCGCCTGAGCCCGCCAGGGCTGCGCGCCGACCTCACCGAAGGCGGCCCGCGCCCGACGGAACCTGTCCGCCGCCTCCGCCAGGCGGCCGCCGATCGCCTCCACACATCCGAGATCGGTCTCCACCCGGGCGTACAGGAACCGGTCCGCCAGCTCCTCCGTGATCTCCAGGGCCTGCTTCAGCGTTCCCCCCGCCGCTGACAGCAGGCCCTGGCTCCACTGCGTCTGGCCCAGTCCCCGCAGCGCGTGCGCCTCCCCGACCCGGTCGCCCTCGCCCCGGGTCAGCCGCAGTACCGCCCCGAAGGCCTCCGCCGCCTCGCCCAGGTCCCCGGCGCGCAGCCGCACCTCGGCCAGCCGGTACACGCTCTGCGCCTCCGCCCGTACCGATCCGGTACGCCGACTCAGCGCCACCGCCTCCTCCGCGAGCGGCAGCGCGCCGCCCACGTTGCCCCGGTCCAGCTCGATCTGCGCCTGGAAACCCAGCAGATGGGCCTCGTTCCCGATGTCTCCCGAGGCGTGGAAACCGCCGAGCGCCGCCTCGCAGAACTCCAGGGCCCGCTCCCAGTCGCCCTGGAACCGCGCGCACATGGCCAGGTTCCGCTGGGCGAGCGCCGCCCCGCCCACGTCACCGGTGTGGCGCAGCAGCCGCAGCGCGGCCATGTTCCACCCCTCGGCCTGCTCGTAGCGCCGCTGGTAGATGGCCAGCGAGCCCAGCAGCCGCAGCATCGTGGCCTCGCCCGGCTGGTCGCCGGTGCGCCGCGCCGAGGCCAGCGCCAGCTCGGCGCAGCGCTGCCAGTCCTCCAGGTAGTTCTTCGTCTCGAAGTGCGGTACCGCGCTCTCGGTCAGCGTCCACGCGTACCGGGCGCGCCCGGTCTCCGCCGCGTGGCCCACCAGGTCCGCCACCGCCGTGCGCTCCGACTCGAACCAGTCCATCGGCGCGGCCAGCAGTTCGTCGGCCGGCTCCAGCAGGAAGGGGGGTGCCGGTGCGGGGTCCCGGCCCACAGGGAACTCCCGGCCGTCGATCCGGCGGTGCGCCTCCTCCGCCAGCCAGACCCAGGCCGCGAAGACCCGGTCCAGCGCGGCGTCGGTCTCCCCCTCGGGCTCGTCGGACTCCGCCCGCTCACGGGCGAACAGCCGCAGCAGGTCCTGGAACCGGTACCGGGTGGCCCGCCCCGGCTCCGCGTCGGCGACCTCCAGCAGCTGCGCGTCGACCAGGTGGTCGATCAGCTCCTCCGCGTGCCACACGTCGGTGTCCAGTACGGCCGCTCCCGCCCACGCGGCGAAGTCCACCGTGCGCAGCAGCCCGAGCCTGCGGTACATCCGCGCCGCCTCGGGGGCCAGGTCCCGGTAGGTGAGCCGGAAGCCGGCCCGCACCCCGCCCTCGCCGGGGCTCAGCACATCGAGCCGGGAACGGTGGTCGCGCAGCCGGGCCACCAGGCTCCGTACGCTCAGACCCGGTTTGGCCGCCAGGCGCGCACCGGCGATCCGCAGTGCGAGCGGCAGGCAGTCGCAGAGCGCGCCGAGCTGCTCCACCGCCACCGGGTCGCTGCCGAAGCGGTCCGCACCGGCGAGCTTGATGAGCAGGGCCGTCGCCTCGGTCGGCTCCAGCATCCGCAGCCGGATGGTCAGCGCCGTGTAGTCGCCCGTGAGGTCGCCCAGGTTCTCCCGGCTGGTGGCCAGCACCACGCTGCGTCCGCCGCCCGGGAGCAGCGGTCTGAGCTGGTGGAAGGAACGTACGTTGTCCAGGACGATCAGGGTCTTGCGGGTGCTGAGCAGGCTGCGGAACAGCGAGGCCCGCTCGTCGGCGTCCGGCGGGATCTGGGGCGCGCCGATCCCGAGGGCGCGCAGGAACCGGTCGAGCACGGCGGCCGGGGAGACCGGTGCGTGCTCCTCGTCGTACCCGCGCAGATCGGCGAAGAGCTGGCCGTCGGGGAACTGGTCGGCGACCTGGCTCGCCCAGTGCACCGCGAGGGCGGTCTTGCCCACCCCGCCGACGCCGACGATGGTCGCCAGCGCCGGGGTGTGCGGGTTGTAGGGCTCCTTCAGGAGCCGGTCCAGGGAGGTCATCTCCCGCTGCCGGCCGGTGAACGCCATGACGTCGGCGGGCAGTTGCGCCGGGATGGTGTTCAGGGCCGCGGGCGCGGGGGCCACCACGGCGGGGGGCCGGGTCAGTTCGGGGGAGTCGCGCAGGATCAGGTCGTGCAGCTGCCGCAGTCCGGGACCCGGTTCGATCCCGAGCTGCTCGGTGAGTAACCGGCGCCCCTGCAGGAAGACTTCGAGGGCCTCGGCCCGCTGGCCCGAGCGGTACAGGGCCAGCATGAGGTGTTCGCGGCACTGCTCGCGCAGCGGGTGGCGGGCCACCAGCTCGGCGAGTTCGCCGGTGAGTGCGCGGTGCCGGCCCAACTGGAGCATCAGCCCCGCGCGTTCCTCCATCAGCGCGAGCCGCATCTGCTCCAGTCCGGTGGTCTCCGCCTCCAGCCGGGAACCGGACGGCTCGTCCAGCGCGGAGCCCCGCCAGACGCTCAGCGCCTCCTCGAAGTGCGTGCACGCCTCTTCGGTCCGGCTGTGCCGGGCGGCGTCCCGCCCCTGCTCGGCCCGCTCCATAAACTCCTGGACGTCGATCCGGTGCTCGCCCTTGGCCAGCAGGTAGCCCGGGGGAGAGGTGATCAGCAGGTCGGTCACCCCGGCCTGCTTGAAGGTCTTGCGCAGGGTGGCCACGCAGATGGCGATCTGGTTGCGTGCCGTCGCCGGGGGCGTTTCCGGCCAGACGGCGTCCACCAGGGTGTCCACCGACACGATCCGGTCGGCGTAGAGCACCAGCATCGCCAGGACCGTGGCCTGGCGCCGGCCATGGATGCGCAGCGGGCCGTCATCGGTCTGGACGACCAGCGGCCCCAGCACTCTGAAGACAAACCGATTCAAAAGGTCCCCCGGCCTTGAAACCCCGCGTCAGGCGCGAACGGTACCGCAAAGAGGAATCCTCGGTGGAGTCAACTCTTGGGAAAAACGCGGGCAGTTTCAGGCCAGCATGTCCGTATACCGGTGGACGCGTGCACGGGCCTCACGCAGAGTCGTCGGATCCGATCGACGACAACGCGCCGGACAGGCCCCGCAGCGCTTCGGCCGTGCGGTGCACCTCGTCCTCGCCGCCGAGGCTCTCGCACAGCTGCCGGGCCAGCTCGGCGAGGCAGGAGTCGATCTCCCGTTTCGCGGCGATGCCCTGCTCGGTGGCGGTGAGCAGCTTCGCCCGCCGGTGCGCCGGATTGTCCAGGTAGACCGCGAGCCCCTGTCGCACCAGAAGGTCCGCTATGCGCTGCACGCTCTGCCGGGTGGTCCCCACCCGCCGGGCGACCTCCGACACGGAAAGTGACTCCCCCGTCACCGTGCTCAATATCTGCCATCGTGCGGCGCTCAGGCCGAACGCGAGCGCGAGCCGGTCGAGGGTGGCGGTGAACCGTCCGTTCAGCCGGAAGACCGCCACCGCGGCACGACTGAAGGCCTCGGCCTCCCCGGACTCCCCCTTGCGCGTCAACGTCGGTCCCCTTCCGTACGCCCCGCGGGTCGCTGCACGATAACAGCGTGTGGTCACGCCGACGAGAGTCGGCCAGGACGGCGCGACCGGCCCGTCCGCCGCCCTCTCCGGGGGTGGTCCGTTGGTCGGCGTGCGGCCGACATGTCCGCCCCATGGCTGTACCAATGGCACAGTCTCCACAGGCCGGGTTGAGCCAGTGGGCCCCCAGGTGGTTATCTGTGTCGTATCCATGTACTTACGGCGCCGCGCAGCGCCGGACGGCAACGAAGCCGGTTCCGGAGCGCGGCGCCTTCGCCGTGCCCGTTCGCCGCCCACCACCCCCGGGCGGCGCCGGGCCGGCGCGCAGCACTCCGAGGGGGGCGGCACACCGCCGTGAAGAGGATGTTCGTTGCTCCGGATCCGGGGCGCATGAGACTCAGGAACTCGGCCCGCGCCGTGATCGGCGTCGCCGCCGCCGTCGCCCTCGCCGAGGTCTGCGGTCTCTCCCTGACCGCCTCCATCACCGGGGGACTGGCGGCCCTGCTCGCCCTCTTCACCGTGCTCGACGCGAACGTCCGCGCCCAGCGCCTGACCACCGCCCTGCTGCCGGTCGCCGGGTTCCCCGTCCTCGCCCTCGCCACCACCCTGCACGGGATCCCGCTCGCCCGCGACGCCGCCTTCCTCGCCGTCGTGTTCGCCGGGGTGTACGCGCGCCGCTTCGGCCCGCGCGGACACGCCCTCGGGATCTTCGGCTTCATGATGTTCTTCGTCACCCAGTTCCTGCACGCCGTGCCCGCGCAGCTGCCCGAGCTGTACGCCGCGGTCGGCCTGGCCCTCATCGCCGCCGGAGCCGTGCGCTTCCTGCTGTGGCCCATCGAGCGGCGCACCCCGCCCCCCGCGACCCCGCCCGGCCTGCCCGGGACCGGGCTCGCGCGGCCCACCACCCGGCAGGCCTTCCAGGCCACCGCCGCCTGCGCCTTCGCGCTCGGCATCGGCCAGGCGCTCTCCGACGACCGCTGGTACTGGGCCGTCGGCACCTCCTGGTGGATCTTCGTCAACACCACCTCACGGGGCGAGACCCTCGTACGAGGCTTCCGCCGGGTCCTCGGCACCGTCGTCGGCATCGCCGCCGGACTGCTGATCGCCGTACCGCTGCACGGGGCGCCGCTGCCCACCGCCGCACTGGTCGCCGTATGCGTCTTCGGGATCTTCTACACGGCCGCGCCCTCGTACTCGTGGATGATGTTCTTCGTCACCGTCATGGCCGGCCTGCTCTACGGCCTCCTCGGCGTCCTGCACCCCGGACTGCTGCTCCTGCGCTTCCAGGAGACCGCGATCGGCGCGCTCGGTGCCGCCCTCGCCGTCGTGATCATCCTGCCGGTCACCACCCACGCCGCCAACGACGCCTGGATCCAGCGCGCCCTGCAGTGCGTCCGCGCCTCCACCGCGGCGGCCCTGGAGCGCCTCGCCGGCGACCCGAGCGCCGACCCCGCCCCGCACGCCGCCGAGCTGGAGCTGCTGCTGGGCCGCGTCCGGACGGCCCTCGCGCCGCTCGTCCACCCGCTCAGCCCGCTGCGCGCCCGCAAGGCCCGCGCCCGGCAGGTGCTCGCCCTGCTCGACGAATGCGCCCGCGACGTACGCGGGCTGGTCGCGGTCGCCGCCGACCCGCAGGCCTCCCACGACGCCCGGCTGGCCGCCGCCTGCTGGCGCGTGGAGGCCGCGGTCGAGGCCCTGACCGCCCCGCCCGGCACCCCCGCCCCCGCCGCCGTGGCGCAGCCCCGGCCCGCCGCCGCGGAAGCGGCGCTCTCTCACCTCCACGGCCTGGAGCACACCCTCGTGGCCCTCGCCACGCCGCTGCGCACCGACCCCCGGGCGCCGCTCGTGATCAGCGCCTGAGCAGTCCCTCCGGGGTGTCCGCCAGTCCCGCCGGCAGCCGGCCGGCGGTGTGCACCACCCCGAGGGCCTGGGTGGCCCGGGTCAGCGCCACGTACAGGTCGCTCGGCTTCAGTTCGGCCGGTTCCACCACGATCACCGTGTCGAACTCCAGCCCCTTGGCCTGGCGCGGGTCCAGCAGGACCACCTCCCGCGTCAGGTCGGGTTCCGCCCCCGCCCGGACCCTGGGCAGTACGGCGGCCAGCGCCGCGTGCGCCGCCCGCGGCGCGATCACCGCCAGCCGCCCCTCGGCGGGCAGCTCCCGCTCCACGGCCTCCCGGGTCGCCGCCGCCAGGTCGTCGGTCGCCCGCGCCCACGGCCGCACCCCGGTGGTCCGTACCGAACGGGGCGGCTCGAAGGCGGGGTCCTGCGTCCGCAGCACGGCCGCCGCCACCTCCATGATCTCGGCCGGCGTGCGGTAGTTGACCCCCAGCCGGACCAGCTCCCAGCGCTCGCCCACGTACGGCGCGAGGATCCCCTCCCACGAGCCGCAGCCCGCCTCGTCCGCCGTCTGCGCCGGATCGCCGACCAGCGTCATCGACCGGGTCGGGCAGCGCCGCATCAGCAGCCGCCACGCCATCGCCGACAGCTCCTGCGCCTCGTCCACGATCACGTGCCCGAAGGCCCAGGTGCGGTCGGCCGCGGCCCGCTCCGCGGTGCTGCGGTGGTCGGCCTCCTCGTGGCGCTCGGCCATCCGCTCCGCGTCGATGATGTCGTGGGCGGCGAGGAACTCGTTCTCCTCGTCCTCGAACTCGTACGACTGCGAGCCCTCGGACAGGTCCAGCACACCCTGCGCGTAGGCGATGCGCCGCTGCCGGTCCCGCTCCTCGGCGGCCCGCCGGGCACTGTCGTCCTCGCCGAGCAGCTCGGCCGCCTCGTCCAGCAGCGGTACGTCCGCCGGGGTCCAGTCCGGCCGGGCCGAGGGCGCGCGCCTGATCAGGTCCGCCTCGTGCGCGGGCAGGTGCGTCGGGTCCGCCAGGAAGTCGGCGAGCAGCCGCTCGGGGGTGAGGGAGGGCCACAGCGAGTCGATCGCCGCGTGCACGGCGGCGCTCGTCGCGATCTCCTTGCCGAGCTGGGCGATGTCGTCCGAGCCGAGCAGGTTCGGCCCGCCGTACGGATCGGCGCCCAGCCGGTCGGCGAGCTGCGCGGTCAGGGCGTCGATCACCGGGAAGGCGAAGGAGGGGCGCGCCTGGTTGTGCGGCAGCCCGGTGGCCCGGGCCCGGTCCCGCGCCCCGTAGGCCATGGTGCGGTCCAGCAGCAGGGTCCCGTACTCCTCGTGGTCGATCTCCAGCGCCGGCTCGGGCACCGTGTCGTACTCCTCGCCGGTGTCCGCCGGCACGGTTTCCGGCAGGCGCTGGCGGTCGGCCACCACCCGGGCGAGGACCTGCGCCATCGAGGCCCGGCCCTTCACCGCGGCGGCTCCGGGACGGTCGGCGGCGGTGGCGTGCACGCCGGGGAAGAGCTCGCCCGGGGTGGCCAGCAGCACGCCCGTCTCGCCGAGCGCCGGGAGCACCCCGCCGATGTAGCCGAGGAAGGCCGGGCCCGGTCCGACGATCAGCACCCCGCGTGTAGCGAGCAGCTCCCGGTGGGCGTACAGCAGGTAGGCGGCGCGGTGCAGCGCGACGGCGGTCTTACCGGTACCGGGACCGCCCTCGACGACCAGCACCCCGCGGTGCGTGGAGCGGATGATCCGGTCCTGCTCGGCCTGGATGGTGCGCACGATGTCGTGCATCCGGCCGGTCCGGGCGGCGTCGAGCGCGGCGAGCAGCACGGCGTCCGCGTCGGCGCCCTCGTGGCCGGTGCGCTCCGCGTCGGCCAGGTCGAGGATCTCGTCGTGCAGGGCCGTGACCACGCGTCCGCGGCTGCTGATGTGGCGGCGCCGGCGCAGTCCCATGGGGGTGTGGCCGGTGGCGAGGTAGAAGGGGCGGGCCACCTCGGCGCGCCAGTCCAGGACCAGCGGCGTGCGGTCCGCGTCGTCGGCCCGGATTCCGAGCCGGCCGATGTGGTGGTCCCGGCCGTCGGAGAACTCCAGACGGCCGAAACAGAGGCCGTTCTCGCCCGCATTCAGAGCGGAAAGCAGACCGGACTGCTCGGCGACCAGGACATCCCGCTCCAGCCGGGCCTGGAACCCGGTACCGACATCGCGCAGCGCGCCTTCGACCGCACGTTCGGCCTGGTCACGCAGGCCGTCGAGGCGTACATAGAGGTCGGTGACGAATTGCTGCTCTTTCCGGAATTCCTCGGTTGACAATTGCACTCCTGCCGCGATACGGTGTCCTCGTAAGCTTCTTCGTGAATCCCTTTTCGGTGAAGTCACGAACCACTGAATATACGCTCTCTCCTCCCTCGGTAGCCAATTCGGCCGGGGGATTTTTTGCGTACGGTGGATCTCATGACCACCGCACACGGCCCGGCCGACACCGGCGCAATCGTCTACCGCCTCGCCCGCCCCGAGGACGCGGGTGCCATCGAGGCCCTGGACAGCTCCTTCACCACCGCCACGGTCTTCGAGGTGCGCGACCCCGGCGGCCCCGACGGCCCCGACGCCGACGCCGGCGCCGGCTGCGGCTTCCTGCTGCGCGAGGTCCCGGTGGACTCGCCCGTGCGCAAGGCGTTCCCGCCGGAGGAGCACGACGAGCAGATCTTCGGCGGCGGGAAGGACTCCCAGGCGGACGCGCGGACCTTCGTGGCCCTCGACGGCGACCTGCTGTGCGGATTCGCCGCCGTCGGGTACGCCGCCTGGAACCGGCGGCTGACCATCGAGGACATCGAGATCGCGCCCGGCCACCGGGGCCGCGGTATCGGCCGCGCGCTGATGGAGCGCGCCGAGGGGTTCGCCCGCGAACGCGGCGCGGAGCACCTGTGGTTGGAGGTCAGTTCGGTCAACGCCCCGGCCGTGCACGCCTACCGGCGCATGGGGTTCACCTTCTGCGGCCTCGACACCGCGCTGTACGGCGGTACCCCCGCAGCGGGCGAGTACGCGCTCTACATGAGCCGCCCCTGCCGCTGACCCGGCGCGCGGCCAACTCCCGGAATGCGCCGGATCATACGCCCCCGCGCCCGCTTCCGCAGCCCGATCCGCGAATATCACTCGGAGGAGTGCTCCGCACCTTCCATTCCCCCGGCGCTGACCTGCGACAGGTACAACGGGTAATTGTTTATTGCACATTCATCCGGCATGTACAGGGTGGATCTGCTCGGACAGGGGGTAACGGCCCGGAATGGAAATTCTTCAACAGCGCTCCACCACCGCCCAGGTGTGGGAAGCGGCCGAGGAGTTCATCCGACTCTTCCACAGGGAGAACGCGGACGCCGGGGATCCGCGCGCCCGGCTCGCCGCCGTGCGCGCCGAGCTCGCCGAGACCGGCAGCTATGTGCACACCCCCGCGGAGCTGGTGCACGGGGCCCGAGTGGCCTGGCGTAACAGTAACCGCTGCATAGGCCGCCTCTACTGGAACTCGCTGCGGGTCCGCGACCGCCGCGGGCTCACCGACGCCGACGACATCGCCGCCGAGTGCTTCGAGCACCTGCGCGAGGCCACGAACGGAGGCAGGGTCAGGCCCACGATCACGGTCTTCGCCCCGGACGCCCCGGACCGCCCCGGCCCGCTGATCTGGAGCGAACAGCTCATCCGGTACGCGGGCTACGGCGACCACCCCTCCATAACCGTCGGCGACGCACGCAACGCCCCGCTCACCGAGGCCCTCCTGCGGCTCGGCTGGTCCGGCGGCGCCGGCACCCCCTTCGACCTCCTGCCGCTCGTGGTGCAGGGAGTCGACGACAAACCCCGCTGGTTCGACACCCCCGCGGACGCCGTCCTGGAAGTGCCGATCGACCATCCCGAAGCCGACGGGGCCGGCTGGGCGGACTGGGGCCTGCGCTGGCACGCCGTACCCGCCATCTCCAACATGTGCCTGGAGATCGGCGGCATCCACTACCCGGCCGCCCCCTTCAACGGCTGGTACATGGGCACCGAGATCGGCGCGCGCAACCTCGCCGACACCGACCGGTACAACCTGCTGCCCGCCGTCGCCCGCCGCCTCGGTCTGGACACCTCCAGCGACCGCTCGCTCTGGAAGGACCGCGCGCTCGTCGAACTGAACCGGGCGGTGCTGCACTCCTTCGACCGCGCCGGGGTCACCATCGCCGACCACCACACCGAGTCCCGCCGCTTCCTGTCCCACATGGAGCGGGAGGAGCGCAAGGGACGCGAGGTGGGAGCGGACTGGTCCTGGATCGTGCCGCCGATCTCCGGCTCCGCGACCCCGGTCTTCCACCGCACCTACGAGGACCGCGCCAGCAGTACCGCGTACGTCCACCATCCCGGCGCGCAGGAGCGGGCCCAAGGGCGGAATTTGGTCTAGACCTTCTGTTACCGTCGGCTCCGGACGGATCCGGCAGCGGTGAGAGGGGCTCGAAGTGGGCGGCGCGGACAGCATGGACCGGAGCGGCGAACCCCGGGCCTACATCGGCTCGTTCACCTCGGCGGGAGGCCGCGGTATCACCACCGCGGCCGTCGATCCGAAGACCGGGGCGCTGACAGCGCTCTCGGTCACCGCCGCCGAGGACCCCTCCTACCTCGCCCTCGCCCCTTCCGCCGGCGTGCTCTACGCCGTGAACGAGACGGAGCGGGGCGCGGTCTCCGCCTTCCGGACCACCGGCGCGGGGCTCGCCCCCCTCGGAGCGGCCGTCCGCGTCGGGGGCTCCGGTCCCACCCACCTCAGCCTGACCGGGCGCAGGCTGCTCACCGCCAACTACACCTCCGGCAGTGTGAGCAGCCTCCCGCTCGCCGCCGACGGCGCCCCGGCCGGGCCCTCCCACGTCCTGTCGCACCAGGGCTCCGGACCCGACGCCGACCGGCAGGAGGGCCCGCACGCCCACCAGGTGCTGCCCGACCCGACCGGCCGCTGGGTGCTGAGCGTGGACCTCGGCACCGACTCGGTACGGGTCTGCGCGCTCGACCCGGCCACCGGGGAGCTGCGGGTGCACACCGAGACCGCGATGCGCGCCGGAACGGGTCCCCGGCACCTGGCCTTCCACCCGGAGGGCGAGGTGGCGTACGTACTGCACGAGCTGGAGCCGCAGGTGACCGCCTGCCGCTGGAACGCGGCCTCCGGGCGGCTGGAACCGGTCGGTGAGGTTCCGGTGGCCTCCGGGGGCGCCTCGGCGGCCGTACGGGCCTATCCCTCCGCGGTCGTCGCCTCGCCCGACGGTCGGTTCGTCTGGGCGGCCGTCCGGGGAGCCGACACGATCGCCACCCTCTCCCTCGCCGACGAGCCCGGGCGGCCGCGGCTCACCGCAGCCGTGGGCTGCGGCGGCGACTGGCCGCGCGACCTCGCGGTCGACCCCTCGGGGACCCGGCTCTACGCGGCCAACGAACGCTCGGGTGACGTCACCTGGTTCGACGTGGACCCGCTGACCGGGCAGCCGCACCGGGCCGGCTCGCTGGCCGTGCCCGCGGCCTCCTGCGTGGTCCTCGGCTGACGTGCGTGCCCGCCGGGCACGCACGGGGAAGGGCCCCCACCCGCCACGGGAGACCGTGGTCGGCGGGAGCCCTCTGCGTCGTACGGGCGGGTCAGTGTGCGGCGGCGTCCTGGGTGATCCCCAGCGCGGCGGCGTACTGCGCGACGGCCAGCTTGCCGAGCGCGCCGTAGGAGCCGAGCACCTCGGCGGTGGCGCAGTCGGCCTCCTTGCAGGCGGTGTCGAGCAGCCCGTCGGCGGCCTCCGGGCCGATCAGGTACGGGGCGAGCGCGAGCAGCGTGGAGCCCTCGCGGCGCAGCTGCTCGGCGACCGCGGCCACCGAGCCCTCCTGGTCGAGGGCGGCGGCCTTGACGGGCACGGCGAGCCGGGCGGCGAGCAGCATGCCCGTGATCCCGGCCGCCTGCACGGCCTCCTCGCCACCGGTGGTCGCCAGGACGATGCCGTCGGCGGCGGTGGTCACGGTGAAGAGCCGGGCACGGTCGGCGCGGGCCAGGCCCGCCTCCGACAGGCGCACGTGCAGGCCCTCGGCGAGCAGCGGGTGCGGGCCGAGTACGTCGGCCAGCTCGGCGGCGGCGGAGGAGTCCATCAGCGCCTGGCGGATCCGGCGGAGCAGATCGCCGTCGGGGCCGGCCAGCAGCGGCACGACCACGGCGTCCGGGCCGGTCGGCGCGGGCACCTCGTGGCCGGCGGCGCGGGCGAACTCCGCGCGCGCGACACGCTCGCTCGCGACGGCGGTCAGGACGCCGGACAGGGGCGGGAACTCGGAGGCGTCGTCACCCTCGAGGAAGCCGATGCGGGCGTCGAGGCCCGGCAGCTCGGAGCGGCCGATGCTGATGATCTCTTCCGCCAGCCCTCGCGAGGCGGCCGAGGGGGCACCGGGCACGGCGAGCACCAGCGCGGGCGCGCCCTCGGGCGCCACCGCGGGCTCGGGCCGGCGGTGCCGTCCGGTCTGGCGGGGTCGCGGCATTCGTACGGGCAGGCCATTTGCGGGCCCAGTGGGGGAGCTCATGGCGCCGCATGCTACTGGCTTATCGGAACAAGGTGTTCGGGCAGGGCCGTCCCGCGAGGCATCTGTCCGTATTTATCCGGTGAATATCAGATACGTTCAACTGACGGACGGCAAGCCCCAGTCCACAGCCTGTGAACCCTGGCCCACCAGCAGCTCGTTCGTCCGGCTGAACGGCCGGGAGCCGAAGAATCCGTAGTCGGCGGACTTGGGGGAGGGGTGCGAGGACTCCACGACGGGCAGCTCACCGAGCAGCGGGCGCAGGTTGCGGGCCGCCCGCCCCCACAGGATGGAGACGAGCGGCTTGCCGCGCGCGGCCAGGGCCCGGATGGCCTGGTCGGTCACGGCCTCCCAGCCCTTGCCCTGGTGGGCGTTGGAGCGCCGGGGCGCGGTCGTCAGCGACCTGTTGAGGAGCAGGACGCCCTGCCGGGTCCACGGGGTGAGGTCGCCGTTGGCCGGGCGGCCGGTGCCGAGGTCCCGGTGCAGCTCCAGGAAGATGTTGTCGAGGCTCGGCGGCACCGGCCGTACGTCGGGGGCCACCGAGAAGGACAGGCCCACCGCGTGCCCCGGGGTGGGGTAGGGGTCCTGCCCGACGATCAGTACCCTGACCTCGTCGAAGGGCTGTTGGAAGGCGCGCAGCACATGGGCCCCGGCCGGTACGTACGTCCTCCCCGCCGCGATCTCGGCGCGCAGGAAGTCGCCCATGGCGGCGATCTGCCCCGCCACCGGCTCCAGAGCACGGGCCCAGCCCGGCTCGACGATCTCGTTCAACGGTCGTGCTGCCACGGTGGATCACTCTACTGGCCGATCGCGGCCGCCCGCACGCACAGGACGTCCGGCAGGTGCTCGGCGAGCAGTTGCCAGCTCTCGCCGTCGTCGTGGCTCGCGTACACCTCGCCGTTGCGGTTGCCGAAGTAGATGCCCGCGGGGTCCGCGTCGTCCGTGCACAGGGCGTCCCGGAGCACCGTGCCGTAGTGGTCCCCCGCCGGGAGCCCGCGTGCCAGCGGTTCCCAGGTGGCGCCCGCGTCCTGGGTGCGGAAGACCCGGCACCGGTGCTCGGCGGGAACCCGGTCGGAGTCGGCGTTGAGCGGGAAGACGTAGGCGGTGTCGGGCCGGTGCGGATGGGCCGCGACCGCGAAGCCGAAGTCGGAGGGGAGTCCGCCGCCGATGTCGGTCCACCGGCCGCCCGCGTCGTCGCTGCGGTAGACGCCCCAGTGGTTTTGGAGGTACAGCCGGTCCGTGTCGCCGGCGTCCTGGGCGATCTTGTGCACGCACTGGCCGAACTCCGGGTTCGGATCCGGCAGGAACACCGCCGAGACCCCCTGGTTGGACGGGTTCCAGCTGGCCCCGCCGTCCGTGGTCCGGAACACCCCGGCGGTGGAGACGGCCACGGTCACCGCGTCCGGGTCGCGGGGGTCGGTGATCACGGTGTGCAGCCCCTCACCGCCGCCGCCCGGCACCCATTTCCCGCGGCTGGGGTGCTCCCAGAGCGGGCGGACCAGCTCGAAGGACTCGCCCCGGTCGGTGGAGCGGAACAGTGCGGCCGGTTCCGTCCCCGCGTACACCACGCCGGGTGCCTCGGGTCCGGCCGGCTGCAGCTGCCAGACCCGCTCCAGCGAGGCGCCGGTGTCCTTGGGGAACTTCACCGCGGGCGCGGTGGGCTCCCGCCAGGTCGCCCCGAGGTCGTCCGAGCTGAAGACGGACGGCCCCCAGTGCGAGCTGTCCCCGCCCACCAGCAGCCGGGGCGCCGGTCCTCGCCGGTCGACGGCGACCGCGTAGACGGCCTGTGCGTTGAAATGGGGCCCGTCGAACTCCCACGGTCCGTCGCTGCGGCGGCGTCCGATGAAGAGTCCCTTGCGGGTTCCCACGAGCAGTACTGCGTCGGCCATGGCCGGCACCTCCGGACCTCTTTGCGGTCTTTTCCGGCCAGTCTGCACCTGCCCACCGACACAGGCCCGGCGGGCGGCGTGGGCCGCCGCGTACCAGATCAATACCGATCATTTACCGCCCGGAAATGATTGCTACTTGCATGTAGGTGTCCGGAATGGATTGACTTCAGGTCACTGCCGCCGCACGCGAGAGGACGCATGTGTCCACCGAGCACCTGTCCCCGCTCGACCTGGCCTTCTGGCGGATCGAATCCGCCCACCACCCCATGCACCTGGGCGCCCTCGCGGTCTTCCGCGCCGCCGGCCCCGGCGCCGCCGAGCGGGCCGCCGAGCTGCTCACCGCCCGCTGCGCCGCCGTGCCGCGCCTGCGCCGCCGGATCCACGACGTGCTGCTGCCGGTCGGCGCGGCCGCCTGGTCCCCGGACCCCGGCTTCGACCCGGCACGGCACGTGTTCCTCGTCCGCACCGGCGAAGCCGTACCGCACACCGCCGCCGGGCCCCTGATGGCCCGGCCGCTGGACCGGGCCCTGCCTCCGTGGGAGGCGCACGTACTGGCCGGGCCCGACCCGGACTCCTTCGCGGTCCTCTTCAAGTTCCACCACGCCCTCGCCGACGGGCTGGGCGCCCTCGCCCTCGCGGCCACGCTCTTCGACGAGGGGACGGCCCCGCGGCCGCCCGCGCGCCCCGTCCCCGAGCCGCGGGCCGGCTCGCTCCTGCGGCGCCTCCCCGGGGCCCTGGCGGCCCGGGTCCAGGACGTCGGCCAGGCTCTGGAGATCGGGGCCGCCGTGGCCCGTGCCGGACTGCCGCTCGGCGTGCCGGCCGCGCTCACCGCGGACCCCGCCGGATCCGGCACCCGTGAGGTCGCCTGCCTCGCCCTCGACCTGGACGAGGTCAACCTGGTCCGCAAGGGCGCCGGCGGCACCGTCAACGACGTGCTGATCGCCCTGGTCGCGGGCGCGCTGCGGCGCTGGCTGGCGGAGCGGGGCGACCCGGAACCCTGGGGCGCCGGACCGCGGGCCCTGATCCCCGTGTCGCGCCGCCGCGGGCCCGGAGGCGCCGCGGGCGCCGGGAACCGGCTCTCCGGCTACCTGCTGCGGCTGCCGCTCGCCGAGTCCGACCCGCTGTGCCGCCTGGACCGGGTGCGCGCGGCCATGGACCGCAACAAGGACGCCGGACCCGCCCGCGGCGCCGGGGCCGTCGCCCTGCTCGCCGACCACGTCCATCCGCTCGGCCACCGGCTCGGCGGCCCGCTGGTGGCCCAGGCGGCCCGGCTGCTCTTCGACATCCTGGTCACCAGCGTCCCGCTGCCGGGCTTCACCTTCACCCTCGGCGGCAGCCGGGTCGGCGAGGTCTACCCGCTCGCCCCGCTGGCCCGCGGCCAGTCGCTGGCCGTCGCGGTCTCCACGTACAAGGGGACGGTCCACTACGGACTGGTCGCCGACGCGGCGGCCGTCCCGGACCTGGCCGCCCTCGCCGGGGCGCTGCGCGCGGAACTCGACGAACTTGTACGAGAGGTCTCGTAGTACGAGGGCATTCGTAGTACGGTAACTCTCGTACTTGGTCGACCCCCGGCATGTCCCGTCGTATCTGGAGAACCTGATGACTGCTGCCCCCGCCGCTTTCGCCGCCCTGTTCGCGCCCTGGACCCTTCGCTCCGTCACCGTCCCGAACCGCGTGTGGATGGCCCCGATGTGCCAGTACAGCGCCGAGGCGTTCGGGCCGAACGCGGGCGTGGCCGACGACTGGCACTTCGCCCACTACGCCGCACGGGCCACCGGCGGCACCGGCCTGATCATCCAGGAGGCCACCGCCGTCTCCCCGGAGGGCCGGATCTCCCCCTACGACCTCGGCATCTGGAACGACACCCAGGTCGAGGCGCTGCGCCGGATCACCTCCTTCCTCAAGGCGCAGGGCACCGTCCCGGGCATCCAGATCGCCCATGCCGGCCGCAAGGCCTCCACCGACCGCACCTGGAAGGGCGGGGGACCGGTCGGGCCCGAGGCGCACGGCTGGCAGCCGCTCGCCCCGAGCCCCCTGGCCTTCACCGAGGGCCACCCGGTGCCGCACGAGCTGACGGTCGAGCAGATCCATGAGATCACCGGCCAGTTCGCGGCGGCCGCCGGGCGCGCGCTCGCCGCGGGCTACGAGGTCGTCGAGATCCACGGCGCCCATGGCTACCTCATCGGCCAGTTCCTCTCCCCGCACAGCAACCGGCGCACCGACGAGTACGGCGGCTCCTTCACGAACCGCACCCGCTTCGCCCTCGAAGTCGTGGACGCCGTAAGGGCGGTGTGGCCCGAGGAGCTTCCGCTGTTCTTCCGGATCTCCGCGACCGACTGGCTGGAGGAGGCGGGCTGGACCGCCGACGAAACGGTCCGGTTCGCGCAGCTGCTCTCGGGGCACGGGGTGGACCTGCTCGACGTCTCGACCGGCGGGCTCGCGCCCCACGCGAAGATCCCCGTCGGTCCCGGCTATCAGGTCCCCTTCGCGGCCCGGGTCAAGGCCGAGACCTCCCTGCCGGTGGCCGCGGTCGGTCTGATCACCGAACCGGAGCAGGCCGAGAAGATCCTCGCCAACGGGGAGGCCGACGCGGTCCTGGTGGGCCGGGAACTGCTGCGCGACCCGTACTGGGCCCGCCGCGCGGCGCGCGAGCTGGGCGCGGAGGTCCGTACGCCGCAGCAGTACCACCGGTCCTGGTGACGGGGTGGGGCTCCGGCGCCCACAGGGGTGTCGCCGGAGCCCCACCTCCGCTCTCCGTCGATCTCCGCGACCCGCACGCCGCCTTCGACGACTCTCGTACGATGGGCCCGGCAGCAAGAACCGACCGAACCCGAGTGAGTGGAGCAGGGACATGACGGAACGGGACACCTCCCGCATCCTCGCCCACCCCGAGGCGGGCGAGATCCGCCTGGAAGGCGTGCTGCACGCGCTCTCCGACCCGGTCCGGCTCTCCATCGCCCTGGACCTGGCCGCCTCGGCCGAGGACCTGGCCTGCTCGTACTTCGTCCTGCCGGTCACCAAGTCCACGACCACCCACCACTTCCGCGTCCTGCGCGAGAGCGGAGTCGTACGCCAGACCTACCGCGGCACCACGAAGCTCAACGCCCTGCGCCGGGAGGAGCTGGAGGCGCTCTTCCCCGGCCTCCTCGACAGCGTCCTGGCGGCCGCCGCGGCCGAGGCGGCCCGGCTCGCCTCCTGAGGTCCACCGGTCTCCCGGGAACGCTCAGGCCGGTCCGGCCGCGCCCAACAGCCCCTGCCAGTCCGGGATCTTGACCGAGCGGCGGCCCAGGGAGCGTCCCAGCTCGGCCTCGGCCGCCTCGATGGCCAGCCAGCCCGGCCACCGGACCGGCCGCAGACCCGCCGCCCACAGGGCCTCCAGCGGGTCCCCGGGGAGGTCGCGCCGGGCCAGTGCCCCCGCGTCCTGGAGCAGGGAGGACACGGTCTCCTTGGCGCAGGGCCGGTTCGTGCCGATCACCCCGGTCGGGCCGCGCTTGATCCAGCCGGCCACGTACTCGCCGACCGAGGCCCGGCCCGCGCGCAGCACCCGGCCCGCCGCGTGCGGGACCGTGCCCTTCGTGGGGTCGAAGGGCAGCCCGGTCAGCGGAACCCCCTTGTACCCCACCGAGCGCAGCACCAACTGCGCCTCGACGTCCTCGTGGACGCCCGTGCCGGTCACCCCGCCGCTGCCGTCCGGGGCGGTGCGCTCGAAGCGCATCCCGGTGACCCGGCCGTCCGGCCCGCCCAGGACCTCCACCGGGCGCAGGTAGAACCGCAGGGCGATCCGGCGGGGCCCCTCGCCCGGGCCCGCCGCGGCCCAGCCCCGCAGCACCTCCAGGTTCCGCCGGGCCACCGCCGGCAGGGCGGCAGCCGCCGCCGGGTCGCCGTACACGGGGTCGAGGGCCAGCTCGGCCGGGTCCGCGCCGATGTCCACACCCGGCAGCGTGCCCAGTTCCCGCAGCTCCTTGGTGGTGAATCTGCCCTGCGAGGGCCCGCGCCGGGCGACCATCGTCACCCGGCGCACCGCACTGTCCGCGAGTGCGCCGAGCGCCGCCTGCGGCATGTCCGTGGGCGCCAGTTCGGCCGTGCCCCGGGCCAGGATCCGCGTCACGTCCACCGCGACGTTGCCGGCCCCGACCACGACCGCGCTGTCCACACCGGGCAGGTCGAAGGACTCGGTGGCGGCATCCGGGTGGCCGCTGTACCAGGACACGAAGGCCGTGGCGGAGTGCACCCCGGTCAGTTCCTCGCCGGGGATCCCCAGCAGCCGGTCCCGGGCCGCGCCCACGCAGTACACCACCGCGTGGTAGAGCTCCAGCAGCCGGTCCGTGGACAGCCGGTCCCCGCCGACCTCGACGTTCCCGAGGAAGCGGATCCGCTCGTCCTCCAGCACGCCGCGCAGACTGCCCTGGAGCGATTTGATCTTCTCGTGGTCCGGGGCCACCCCGTACCGGACGAGCCCGTACGGGGCGGGGAGCCGGTCCAGCACGTCCACCCGTACTCCGGGCACCTCGCGCTGCTGCACCAGCGTCTGGGCCGCGTAGACCCCGCTGGGGCCCGATCCGACGACGGCGATTCGAAGCACGGCGGAGCTCCTCCCGCAGGTGGTCCCAGCATGACACCGGCCCCGCGCGCCGTCAGCCCATGGAGCGCATCCGGTGGATCTCGGCGCTCTGCGTGGCCACCACCTCGGTGGCCATCTCCTCCACCGCCACGTTGTTCCCGCCGGCCAGCGCCTCGCCGGCCATCTTCACGGCGCCCTCGTGGTGGGCCGTCATCAGCGCGAGGAAGAGCCGGTCGAAGTCGGCCCCGCCGGCCTCGGCCAGCTCCCGCAGCTGCTGCTCCGTCGCCATGCCGGGCATCGCGCCGTGGTCGTGTCCCTGCGGGTGCCCGCCGGAGCCCGCCGCGGGGGCCGGGTAGCGGGTCAACCACTTCTCCATCGCGCCGATTTCGGGCTTCTGGGCCGCCGTGATCCGCTCGGCGAGCCGCTTGACCCCGTCGGTCGCAGCCCGTTCCGGGGCCAGCACGCTCATCGTCAGCGCCTGCCGGTGGTGCTCGATCATGCGCGACACGTAGGTGTGGTCTGCGGCGTTCGGGCTGTCGTCCGGTTTCGCCTTCGCGGCCTGTTCGGGGGTGAGGTGACGGGCCTTCTCACCCGGCTTTCCCGGGGCGATGACCGTGGCCCGGCCGTCGTCGGCCCGGTCCGAGCCGTCGTCCCCCTGACAGCCGGAGAGGGTCAGCAGGAGGCCGGCGGCCACCACTGCCACGGCGCATCGAACGGGCCGCGCCGATAAGGCCTGGCGACCCCTGAGGTCTGTTGCCATGTCCATGGAAAGGAAGATACTGCCGGGGTCCTGGTTCCGTTCCCTCGCGGGCGGAACCGATCGGGCTCCCATGGGAGGGCACAGTGACCTCGCTACACACCAGGCGGGTGCGAAACAGGAGGACGGGGGTGGCGGTTGCCGCGGCCGGCCTCCTCACGACGCTCCTCACAGCCGGACCGGCGGCCGCCACCCCCGACCCGGGTGACTTAACACCCGGCAGCGCGAACCGGCAGAGCGCGGGCCTCGTCGAGGGCAGGGAGCTCGCCCCGGGCGACATTCCCGGCCAGGACGAGATCGTGCACAGCAAGAACATCAAGCCCCTGGCCAACATCCCCAGCAGCGACCCCACGGTGATCAACTCCGACCTGGCCTTCCAGGGCAGGTATGCCTACGCGGGCAACTACAACGGCTTCACCATCTACGACATAGCCAATCCGAAGGCCCCGAAGACCGTCAGCCAGGTGCTCTGCCCCGGCGGCCAGAACGACATCTCGGTCCACGGCGACCTGCTCTTCCTCTCCACCGACTCCTCGCGCAGCGACGACTCCTGCAACAGCGTCTCGCAGCCGGCCACGGAGAAGTCCTCGTGGGAGGGCATCAAGATCTTCGACATCAAGGACAAGAAGAACCCCCGCTACATCAAGTCCGTCGAGACCGCCTGCGGTTCGCACACCCACACCCTGGTGCCGGGTGACCGCGACCTCTACCTCTACGTCGCCTCGTACTCCCCGAACGAGGCCTTCCCCGACTGCAAGCCGCCGCACGACGGCATCTCGATCGTGAAGGTCCCGAAGAAGGCGCCGACGAAGGCCGCAGTCGTCGCCTTCCCGGTCCTCTTCCCGGACGGCGGCAACCCGGGCGCGCCCACCAACCCCGGAGTCTCCAGGACCACCGGCTGCCACGACATCACCGTGCTTCCGTCGAAGAAGCTGGCCGCCGGTGCCTGCATGGGCGACGGCATCCTCTTCGACATCAGCAGGCCCGAGCAGCCGAGGGTCATCGACCGGGTCCAGGACAACGTGAACTTCGCGTTCTGGCACTCGGCCACCTTCAACGAGCGTGCGAACAAGGTGGTGTTCACCGACGAACTCGGCGGCGGTGGCGGCGCCACCTGCAACGAGGCCACCGGTCCCGACCGGGGCGCCGACGGGATCTACGAGATCACCGGCCGCGGGGACCAGCGCAAGCTCGCCTTCCGCAGCTACTTCAAGATCCCGCGCCACCAGGCCGACACCGAGAACTGCGTGGCCCACAACGGCTCGCTGGTTCCGGTCGGCGGCGGCCGCGACATCATGGTGCAGGCCTGGTACCAGGGCGGCGTCTCGGTATGGGAGTTCACCGACTCCGCCCGGCCCAAGGAGATCGCGTACTTCGAGCGCGGACCGCTGACGACGGACCAGCTCGGACTCGGCGGGTCCTGGTCGGCGTACTACTACAACGGGCACATCTACTCGAACGACATCACCAAGGGCCTCGACGTGCTGAGGCTCGACGACTGGCGCACCGAGAGCGCCAAGTGGGTGTGGACGGACCGGCTCAACGTGCAGACCCAGCCCGAGTACCACTGACCTCAGAGGTGCGAGGGGTTTGAGTGAAACGTTCCGCCGGGCGGCACGCCGTCCGGCGGAACGCCGAGCTCCCGGTCCAGCCCGTAGCGCTGGAACAGCTCGGCCCGCAGCCGCTGCACCTCCATCGGGGCGCCGGGCAGCAGGATCGCGACGACCGCGCCCATCAACAGGGCACGCAGCAGCGGGTAGTCCGCGTCCGGGTCCGCCGAGCCGTAGCGGACGATCGTGTCCCGCAGCAGCTCCGCCAGCCGCTGTTGCTCCGGGCACCGCACGAAGCCCTCGGCCGCGAGGATGCCCGCCATGTGCGTGCGCATCAGCAGCGGTTCGTCCCGGGCGAGCCCCAGGATCGCGTCGATCGCGCGCGCGAGCCGCTCGCGCCCGCAGTCGCTGCGGGGCTCCCGCTCCAGCGCGGCCTGCAGTGTGAGGTGCATCAGCCGGTGCACCGCCGACTGGAGCAACTGCCGTTTGCCGGGGAAGTAGTACGAGACCAGGCCGCGGGCCGCGCCCGCCCGGTCGGCGATGTCGCCGAGCGTCGTGGCCTCGTAGCCGCGCTCGGCCACGAGTTCGACCGTGGCCTGCAGCAGCCGCTCCCGGGAACGTCTGCGCAATTCTTCATTGACCGATGCGCTGCGCGGGGACATGCTTACTCCTGCGTTGACTGGCTCCGAGCCAATATACTCAGCGCACGGGGTCGCCTGCTCTGGGTGACACGGGGGATCATCCAGGGCAGGCGCGCCGTACCCTCACCGTTCCACCGGGTCGCTGCCGCGTGCGCGGACCGGTACGCACGTCGCGAGAGCCACCAGGGCCACTCCCAGGAGCCAGCCCGCCAGTACGTCCGACGGCCAGTGCACCCCGAGGTACACCCGGGTGAAGCCGACCCCGAGCACCGAGACCACCGCCACCGCCCAGGCGGCCGGTGCCCATGGCGGGGCCGGGCGCGGGAGCAGCCACAGGAGCAGTCCGCACACCACGGTCGCCGTCATGGCGTGCCCGGACGGGTAGGCCGCGTACTGCGCCGAGTCCACCGGATCCGACCACACCGGACGGTCCCGCCCCACCAGCACCTTCATTCCCTGCTGCACCGCCGAGGCCGCCAGCGTCGCCAGAGCCACCCGCAGTGCACGCTCCCGGTCGCCCCGCCACCACAGCAGGACGCAGGCGACGGCCGCCAGGGCCCGCATCGTCCAGGGGTCCCACACCCAGTCGCTGAGCACCCGCATGAGGTGCGTGACCCCGGGATGGGTCACGGCGTGGGCGTGCAGGTCCCGCGAGACCCGTTCGTCGTACGCGAGCAGCGGCCGCCACCGCGCCACCACCAGCGCCGTCAGGACGGCCACGAGCAGCGCACAGCCGATGCCCGTCCACCGCAGGGGATCATTGCGCATCCCGTGATCCTCGCACCACCGACCGCCCGGCGGCGGCGGGCAGCGCCGCGGGCGTACGCACTACGCGAGGGCGCTCAGGCCCGGTACGAAGGCCACCACCAGCGGGATCGCCGGGACCAGGGTGGCCAGCGCCGTCAGCCGCAGCCGGCGGCCCGGGGACAGCCGGGGCGCCGCCGACAGCAGCCTGCGCACCCGCTGCGGAACGTGCGCGTGCTCGGTCGAGGAGGCCCCGAACACCCCCCGGTCCTCATTGAGTCCGACCAGCGCCAGAGCGATCGTCAGCCGTCCGTACCGCCGAGAGGCCACATCGTCGGCGGCCATCTCCACCAGCCGGTGCATCTCCGCCTCGAAGGCCGCGAAGACCGGTACCTGCGGGAAGCCCCGGGCCAGCGCCCGCGAACAGTGCAGCAGCCAGTCGTGCCGGGCCGCCGCGTGCCCCTGCTCGTGTGCCAGTACGGCATCGAGCTGGCTGCCCTTCAGCCGGCCCAGCGCCGCCGTCGTGACCACCAGCTGCGGTGCCGCCCCCGGCAGCCACCAGGCATCGGGCCGCGGCCCCTCCAGTACGACGAGGCGCGCGCCCGCCGGGTCCTCCCCGGGCAGCAGCGGGGCCCGTACCAGCAGTTCGCTGCCCTGTGCGCGCCGCCGGGCCCGGGCCCGCAGCACCTCGCCGGTCAGCATCGCAGCGGTCCACAGCCCGCCGCCCGCCAGCGCGAGCGCGGTGACGGCGGCCCAGGGCCCGCCGGACGCGCCCAGCGCGTAGGCGTCGACCACACCGTGCGGGGCGGTGGCGAAGAGCCGGCCCCGGACCGCCTGCCAGGCGGCGGCCGCGCTCAGCAGCATCGACAGTCCGAAGCACAGCAGCACCGCGCCGACCACGCACTGCCACACCCACAGGGCGACGACCGGCTCGCGCTCGGGCCATCGGGCCCGGGCCAGCAGACGGGGGGCGAGCACCGCGGTCAGGGCGCCGAGCAGCAGGAGGGCGGCGGGGACCATCATGGTCGCCAGCCTATGAGCGCGGGACTACCTGCGGGTACGCCCTCGCAGCTTTGGTGACGCAGGACACGTCCGACGCCCCCGTCACATCGTGAGCAGCATCGCCAACATCCCCATTCCCATGGCGAGTCGGCAGGCGCGGATGAGTTCGGTGGGCCCGCCGCGGCCGGCGGCCGCCGAAGCGCCGGGACCGGCGCCCGCCGCGATCAGCCGGGTCCCGCCGAACACCACGTACCCCGCGTAGTAGAGGAGCAGCGCCCCGGTCAGCAGGCCCGGCCCGGCCCCCGGCGCGTGTGCCTGACCGTGCCCCTGGCCGCCTGCTGTCCCGGTCCCCGCCATCAGGGCCATGTAGACCATCGTCAGCGAGCCCACCAGGTGGTGCGCGTGGTGCGCCCCGCCCCGCAGCAGCCACAGGGCATGCAGGGACGCGCCGCAGAAGACCACGGTCAGGACGGGCACCCGCCAGCCGTCACCGCCCCCGAGGGGCACCGCCATGAGGGCCATCCCCAAGCCCATCACGGCCTCGCCGGCGGGCCCGCCCGAACCGCTCACCCGCCGCAGGCAGTACGCACCGCTCACCGCGCACAGCAGCACCAGCAGCCAGGAGGAGACGGAGGTGGCGAGGGACGTGGCGGAACCGTGCACGGCGGAACCTCCCGGTTCGTCGGCGTCACGGGGAGAGATGCCCCTCTCACAGCACCCTCACGCGGCTCCGGGATACGCTCTGCCTGTCTTCCCGGCATGTCATATGCCGCCGCACCGAACGGAGCACCCGATGACGACCGCCCAGTCCGCTGCCCTGAGTTTCCGAAGTGCCGTCGAGGCGGACGTACCGGGACTGGTGGAACTCGTCGAGTCCGCCTACCGGGGGGACGCGAGCCGGACCGGCTGGACCACCGAGGCCGACTACCTGGACGGGCAGCGCACCGACCCGGACGGGGTCCGCGCCGTCATCGCCGGCTCGGACGGGGACCTGCTCGTCGTCGAGCGCGCGGGCGAGCTCGTCGCCTGCTGCCAGCTCGAACACCGGCACGACCACGTCTACTTCGGGATGTTCGCCGTCCGCCCCGGGCTCCAGGGCGGCGGCCTCGGCAAGGAGATCCTGGCCGAGGCCGAGCGCCGCGCCCGCGAGACGTGGAGCGCCAAGGAGATGCGGATGACGGTGGTGAACGTGCGGGAGGAGCTCATCGCCTACTACGTGCGCCGCGGTTACCGGCGCACCGGCGAGCTGAGCCCCTTCCCCTACGGTGACGAGCGCTTCGGTGTCCCGCTCCGCGACGACCTCGCCTTCGAGCTGCTGGTCAAGTCGCTCTGAGCGCAGGCCGCCACGAGCGGATCCCGGACGCCGTCAGGCGGTGAAGCGGCCCGTGCTGCGGATCTCCGGGAAGTCCGTGGCGGCGCCGTCCAGTCCCAGCGCCCGCGCGAGCCGCAGCAGGTCCAGGGTGTTGACCGCCCGGCCCGTCACGCGCAGGCCCGCCGCGTGCGCCGACTCCACGGCGTCCAGGCTGAGCCGGCCGATGTCCACGGCGATCGTGGCGGCCCCCGCGGCCAGCGCCCGGTCCACGAGGGGCCCGGCGTCGCCCTCGGGCAGGGCCGCGCACAGGACGGTCCGTACGCAGGGCACCCGCCGGGCCGTCCCGGCGAGTACGTCCTCCCGGTCGGAGGCCACCTCCACCCGGGAGATCAGGTCGCGGCGCAGGACCAGCTCGGCGAGCACCGCACCAGCGGCCGGGTCCCCGACGAAGGCCTGGAGCGGCACCCGGACCGCGTCCAGGACCTCTTCGAGGACCGGTACGTGCTCGCCCTGACCGGCGTCCAGCTCGCGCAGCTCGGCCAGGGTGAGATCGGCGACGGCCCCCGAGCCGTCAGTGGTCCGGTCCACCTCGGGGTCGTGCACGGCGACGAGGGCTCCGTCCTTGCTGAGGCGCAGGTCCAGAGCGATGACGTCCATGCCGCAACGTTCCGCTCGGAGGTACGACCGCAGGGTGTTCTCCGGTTCGACACCCATGACCCCGCGGTGACCGATGGTGAGGAAAGTCAAGGTTCTCTCGCTTCCGTCGACGGCGGCTCCCCGCGCGGCTTCGGTGTCCCGACCGGCCGCGCGCGATAGAGGTCGCATGCTAGTGCGCCGCGGGTGCGATGGGACCGGGCGTGCACGGCCCCGCGGAAGCGCCCCGGCCGCTTCCCGCCAGGGTCGTGCGCCCCGCCGGGTCCGGTGCGGCGCCTGCCGCGTCACCCGGGCGTGGGCGCGTCCCCACCGGCTTGACGACCGGCGTCCCGCGGGCTTCGCGCGAGCGCGTCCAGGTCGGTGAGCAGGGCCTCGGCGAGCTCCAGTTCGGCCAGGTGCTGCCGCTCGCTCCAGCGCAGCGCGAGGGTCGGGAAGCTCCATTCCGCCACGCCGCTCGCGTGCTCCATGGCCTCCCGTACGGCGGCCAGCTCGCCCCGCGTGCGCTCCAGGTGCTCGCCGACCATCGCGCGCAGCCGCTCCGGTTCGGCCAGGTGACCGAGCCAGATCCGCAGCAGCAGTCCGTGCTTGAGCACGGGGGGCCCGGCCTCGGCGGTGTCGGCGGCCCAGCCGGCCAGGGCCTCGCGCCCGGCGTCGGTGATGGCGTAGCGCCGCTTCGCCCGTGTCTCCTCGGGTCCCGAGCGCGCGGAGGCCGCGTAGCCGAGTTCCTCCAGACGGCGCAGCTCCGCGTAGATCTGGCTGATGGCCGGCGACCAGTAGAAGAAGTGCAGGGAGGCGTCCGCCCACTTCTTCAGTTCGTAGCCGGTCCGCTCGCCGGGGAAGGAGAGCAGGCCGAGCACGGCCCACGCGGTCGGCGGTAGCTCTTGTTTCTTCGACTTCTGACTACTAGTCATATTTCGAATTGAAGTGAGACCGGGTACGCGACGCAACCCTGGAGGCACAGTGAAATTCTCCGTGATCTTCGAAGCCCAACTTGCCGACCCGACGGTGGAACGGGAGCACCAGGTCATCCGCGACTGCGTCGAGCAGGCCGTACTGGCCGAACGCATGGGATTCGACCGGGTCTGGGCGGTCGAGCACCACTCGCTCAAGTGGTACGCCCACATGTCCGCCCCCGAAATCTTCCTGACCTGGGTCGCGGCCAGGACGAACACCATACGCATCGGCCACGGCGTCGTGTGCATGCCCTTCAACTTCAACCACCCGGTGCGGGTCGCCGAGCGGGCCGCCATGCTCGACCTGCTCTCGGGCGGGCGCCTCGACCTCGGGGCCGGACGCGGCGGCACCCAGCAGGAGACCTCGCTGTGCGGGGTGGACCGGGACCGCACCGCCGCCGAGGTCGAGGAGGCCCTGCGGATCATCGGCAGGGCCTGGCGGGAGGAGGAGCTGGAGTACCACGGCGAGCTGATCGACATCGATCCGCACCCGATCCTGCCGCGGCCGCGGCAGACCCCGCATCCGCCGCTGTTCCTGGCGTGCAGCCGGGGAGAGACCCTGGTCCAGGCGGCCGAGCTGGGGATCGGGGCGCTGGTGATGGGCTTCGCCGGCCCGGAGTCCATCGCGCGGATGCGCTCCGTCTACGACGCGGCGATCGCCGGGCGGGACGGGAGCCGCTTCGTGTCCACCGTGGTCAACGACCACTTCTCCGTGCTCTGCCCGACCATCGTGCTCGACGACCGGGAGGAGGCCCGGCGCATCGGCACCCGCGGCCAGCGGTTCTTCGCCCAGTCCATCGGGCACTGGTACGGCGGGGCCGGCGTCCCGGACGAGGCCGTGGTCGCGGGCGCCGACGAGGCCGCCGAGATGCGCCGGGCCGCCGAGCAGGTGGTGGCCCGGCTGCACGAACTGGACATCCCGGTCCGGCCGACCTCGACGGCCACCTTCAACGCCGACCACGCCTACGGGACCGCCGGCGACGCCATCGCGTACGTGGAGCGGCTGCGCGAGGCGGGCGCCGACGAGATCATGTGCCTGATCCAGATGGGCACGGTGGAGCAGGAGGCCTGCCTGGAGACCCTGCGCCAATGGGGCGAGAAGGTCATTCCGCACTTCCGCGGCATGTGATGTGCGCCTCTGCCGCCCCCCGGGCCCCGCCCGCCCCCGTCCGGCCGCAGGATGGCCCGCGAGCCGGGGATGCCTTGGCGCAATTGGGCGGAGTGGTCGATTCCGCAGCGGTCGACGGGAAGACTTCCGGTGGGATAGGGGGTGAGGCGGGATAATTTCCCGAGTTGGCTCTTGAGGGGAAGAGCCTCGCGCGCATACGCTGCCCATACGTGAGGTTCTCCTGTGGAGGAAGTGACATGACGGAAACTCTTGTGCCCGGTACCGGCGGCGCCGTGATAACCGCCGAAGCGCGGGTGGTCGACCACCCCGCGTGGCCCGAGCTCAAGGCCGCCGTGGAGGAGATCCGGCCCTGGCAGGCCACGGACGGCTCCATCGACTTCGAGGTCGAGGGCGCCCACGGCCGTGCCACCGTCCTCGCCGCCGTGGACCGCGTGGTCGCGGCCGTCGAGACGCTGTCCCCGCTGCTCCCGCACGGAGCCGCGTACCACCGCGCGCTCATCGCCGACCTGCGCAAGTGGGCCGCGGACGACTTCAAGGTCCCGGACTTCCTCGACTCCCTGCTGGCCTTCCACCCGGCCGCCGAGCGTGTCGACGGACTCCAGCACCTCGTCGTCTTCCCCATGTACACCCAGAACGGCAACCTGGACCGCAACCTGGAAGCCGTCGTGCTCAAGATGGTGTGGCCCGAGTGGCTCGCCGAGCTGGAGCGCACCCGGTACGACAACCCGCTCTTCCTCGGCATCACCTTCGAGGACTTCACGCCCGGCTACGACACCCACTCGGCCGTGCTCTTCCCGGAGACCATCGCCGTGCGCGAGGCCCCCGAGCGCTTCACCTGGGGCGGTATCTTCTGCGACCGCGAGGCCGCCCGCTACCGCAAGGTGACCGAGGCCGCCGTCGACATGCTGGGCATCGACCTGCCCGAGGACATCGCCGCCATGGTCCAGGACCAGGAGCGCTGCGAGAAGGCCTTCGTCCTGTGGGACATGGTCCACGACCGCACCCACAGCCACGGCGACCTGCCGTTCGACCCCTTCATGATCAAGCAGCGCCAGCCGTTCTGGATGTACGGCCTGGAGGAGCTGCGCTGCGACCTCACCGCCTTCAAGGAGGCCGTGAAGCTGGAGTCCGAGGGCAACGAGCACGGCCGTGACGTGCAGTACGCCGTCCTCTTCGACCGGATGTTCCGCTTCCCGGTCTCCGGCGACCGCAACCGCAACTACGACGGCCTCGGCGGCCAGCTGCTCTTCGCCTACCTCCACAAGCACGACGTCGTGCGCTGGACGGACAACAAGCTGAAGATCGACTGGATGCGCGCCCCGCAGGTCACCAACCAGCTGTGCGCCGAGATCGAGGACCTCTACCGGGCCGGCATCGACCGCCCGAAGCTCGTCCACTGGTTCAAGGCCTACGAGCTGGTCTCCACCTACCTCGCCCCGCACCCCGGCTCCAAGTGGGCCAAGGGCCCCGACGCCCTGGACACGACGCAGCCGCCGCGCAAGCTCGTGGACGACGTGCTTCCGGACGAGTTTCCGCTCAGCATGTTCTTTGAGGCGCTCGCCAAGAAGCTCAAGGGAGTGATCGCCTCCACGAAGGGCATCACCGCCCTGAATGCCGAGCAGGCCGAGCGAGTCGCCGCGTGAGCGCTCGCCCACAGGAGGCTGGACAGATGAACGGCTCCGGGAACGGCAACGGAAAGCTGCACGGAGCGGTGGTGGCGGTGGCCGGGGCCGGCGGGCCCGCGGGCCGCGCCACCCTGCTCCGCCTCGCCGAGGCGGGCGCCGTGGTCATCGCGTCCGACGCCGATGCGGCGCGCCTCGCGGATGCCGTGGACGCGGCCCGCTACGCCCACGGTGGCGCCACCATCACCGGTGACACCGTGGACCTGCTCGACCTGAACGCCACCAAGGCCTGGGCCGAGCAGACCGAGAAGGAGTTCGGCCGGATCGACGGCCTGGTCCACCTCGTCGGCGGCTGGCGGGGCAGCAAGACCTTCACGGACGCCGACCTCGCGGACTGGACCTTCCTGGAGAAGCTCCTCATCCGCACGGTCCAGCACACCTCGCTGGCCTTCCACGACGGGCTGCTGCGCAGCGACCGCGGCCGGTACGTGCTGATCAGCCAGTCCGGCGCCCACAAGCCGGTCGCCAACAACGCCGCGTACAACGCGGGCAAGGCGGCCGCCGAGGCCTGGACCCTGGCGATGGCGGACTCCTTCCGCAAGGCGGGGGGTGACGAGGGTCCCGGCGCGGCAGCTGCGATCCTGGTCATCAAGGCACTGGTGCACGACGCGATGCGCGCCGAGCGTCCCAATGCGAAGTTCGCGGGCTTCACCGACGTGACGGAGCTGGCCGAGGCCATCGCCGGCGTCTGGGAGCGGTCCGCAATCGATGTGAACGGACAGCGTCTGTGGCTCACTCCGCAACCGTGAGAACCGAGGCAGGCAGGACCGACGCCCGGCGTCACCACGACCCGGCGGTGCGAGGTTTCGCGAGCGACAACTACGCGGGCGTGCATCCGGAGGTCCTGGCCGCCATCGCGCTCGCCAACGGCGGCCACCAGGTCGCCTACGGCGAGGACGACTACACCGAGCACCTGCAGAAGGTCATCCGCAGCCACTTCGGCCCGTACGCGCAAGCCTTCCCGGTCTTCAACGGCACCGGCGCGAACGTCACCGCCCTCCAGGCGATGACAGACCGCTGGGGCGCCGTGATCTGCGCCAAGAGCGCCCACATCAATGTGGACGAGGGCGGCGCGCCGGAGCGGATGGCGGGCCTCAAGCTGCTCACCGTCCCGACCCCGGACGGCAAGCTCACCCCCGAGCTCATCGACCAGGAGGCCTGGGGCTTCGAGGACGAGCACCGGGCGATGCCGCAGGTCGTGTCGATCACCCAGAACACAGAGCTGGGCACGGTCTACACGCCGGACGAGATCCGGGCGATCTGCGAGCACGCCCACGCGCTCGGCATGAAGGTCCACCTCGACGGTGCCCGGATAGCCAACGCGGCGGCCTCGCTCGACGTGCCGATGCGCGCCTTCACGAACGCGGTCGGCGTGGACGTGCTGTCGTACGGCGGCACCAAGAACGGCATGATGTTCGGCGAGGCCGTGGTGGTGCTCAACCCGGACGCGGTCCGGCAGATGAAGCACATCCGCAAGATGTCGATGCAGCTCGCGTCCAAGATGCGGTTCGTGTCGGTGCAGCTTGAGGCCCTGCTGGCCAAGGACCTGTGGCTGCGCAATGCCCGGCACGCCAACGCGATGGCGCAGCGGCTCGCCGCCGGCGTGCGCGAGACGGACGGCGTGGAGATCCTCTACCCGGTGCAGGCGAACGCGGTGTTCGCCCGGCTGCCGCACGAGGTCTCCCGGCGCCTGCAGAAGCGTTACCGCTTCTACTTCTGGGACGAGGCCGCGGGCGACGTCCGCTGGATGTGCGGCTTCGACACCCAGGAAGAGGACGTGGACGGCTTCCTCCAGGCACTGAAGGAAGAGCTGGCCCGCTAGGCGACACGGCCGAGCGGCACCCCCGCTGGTCTGCATGATTATGCCTCCGACCGGAAATCTATGGATTTCCGGTCGGAGGTTTGCCTATCCTCCGGCCATGCAGCTGACCCAGCAGAACCCCGATATCCATGCCTACTTGGCGTCCGACGAGGCGATCGACCACTGGCACCCGCTGGTACAGGAGACCTCGGAGACCCTCTGGGCCGTCACCGGCGACGCATACTCATACGCCGAGGCCGCCTTCGTCTTCGTCCGCGACACGATCCCGCACACGGCGGATTCCGGCGACCTCCGCGTCGCCTGGCGTGCCTCCGACGTCCTCGCGACGCGCAACGGCATCTGCTACGCCAAGTCCCACGCCCTCGTCGCCCTGCTGCGCGCCCAGGGCATCCCGGGGGCCCTGTGCTATCAGCGCCTCACCGACGACGACGGGACGAACCCGGTCGTGCACGGGCTGATCGCCCTGCGCCTGCCCGGCGGTACGCGCTGGTCCCGCCTCGACCCGCGCGGAAACAAGCCCGGTGTGGACGCCCGCTTCCACCTCGACCACGAGCGGCTGGCCTTTCCCATACACCCGGAACTCGGCGAGATCGACTACCCCGAGCTGCACGCTGCTCCGCATCCGGCCGCGCTCAAGGCCCTTCGGGGGTCCGCCGACCGACCGCAGTTGTGGCGGAACCTTCCGACGGCCCTGTAGCCCCCGTGGGTGCGCTGCGGGCGCCCGCGCGTGGGGCCCGTCCGTCGCACACCCCGGCCACCGCGAACAGCGCCGCCGTCACGGCCGGGGACTGCCCAGCTCGTCCGCCAGCAGTACCGAGACGGTGATGAGCGAGCCGATGCCGACGAAGCCCAGGGTCGTGGCCGAGGTGACGGCCCGCACTTCGCGGACCCGCCACAGGGCCGCGAGCCCCGCGCCAGGCCCGGCCCGGGGCGCGCCCGGGGCCGCGCCCCCGTCCCCGTACGGGAGGGTCGCCGCCCACCGCCGCCGCAAGCGCCAGGAGGAACGGGAAAGGGAGGCGTCGGGCGAGTGGCGGCGCAGGGGACGGGTGACGCGGAACCCGGCGAGAACCCGAGCTCCTCACACGAGTTCTCCGATCCGTCAAGCCACGGGATTCAGCGACGTGACGTGATGCCCGGGGCGAGGCGTACTGGAGGGGAAGACCGATCCGGCTTCCCCGACCAAGGAGAACGGCCATGACCCTGCACCTTCGCACCCGACGTCTCGCCCTGCTCGTAGCCTCGACCGCCGTTGCGGCGGGAGGCGTGCTCGTGCCCACGACCGCCTTCGCCGCCACCCCGGCGGCGCCGCACGTCGTCGACGGGGGGCAGCCTTGGCAGTGCTTCGCGGCCCCTTGCGAGACCCCGGGAGGGCGTCATGATGGCAAGTGGGACCATCACGACAAAAAGAACCACCACGACAAGTGGAACGGTCACGACAAGTGGAACCACCATGACAAGAAGGACCACCGCGACAAGTGGGAATGGAGCGAAAACTGGAGCGACTGACGGCCCGGTTCGTCGACGTCGGCCTCCGGGACCCGTTGTGGTCCGGGAGGCCTGCGTCATGAGCGGACGGGGTCAGCCCGCCTCGCGGACCTCGGCCGCCGTCGGCGCGGTGCCGCCCAGGTGGGCCGGCAGCCACCACGAGTCGTCGGCGCCCTTCGGCTTGTCCGGGTAGGCGCGCTGCGCGGCGTCCAGCAGCTCCTGCACGCGCTCGCGCAGCCGGCGGGTGATGGCGCCGGCGTACTGGTCGGCCGGAGCCTCCACCGGCTCGCCCACGCGCATCGTCACCGGGATGTGGCTGCGCTTGAAATTCTTCGGACGCCCCTTGGTCCACAGCCGCTGGGTGCCCCACAGCGCCACCGGGATCAGCGGGACCCCGGCCTCCTGCGCCATGCGCGCGGCGCCCGACTTGAAGCTCTTGAGCGTGAAGGACTGGGAGATCGTCGCTTCCGGGAAGACGCCGATGATCTCGCCGGCCCGCAGCGAGTCCAGGGCGTGCTGGTAGGCCGCCTCACCCTGCTTGCGGTCGACGGGGATGTGCTTCATCGCGCGCATCAGCGGACCGGACACCTTGTGCCGGAACACCGACTCCTTCGCCATGAAGCGGACCAGGCGCTTCTGCGGCCGTGCCGTCAGGCCGGCGAAGATGAAGTCGAGGTATCCGATGTGGTTCGACACCAGGACCGCGCCGCCGTTGCGGGGGATGTTCTCGGTGCCCTTCATGTCGATACGGATGTCCAGCGCGCGGAAGAGTCCGTGCGCGGCGCCGATCACGGGAGGGTAGACGAGCTCAGCCATGGTGGGGAGACCCCGCTTTCTGCCTGGGGAGGTGCTCCCGGCCGGAAGTTACGGAAGCGTAGGTACGCGACCATGGGGATCGTGCCCCATACGCGGCGCCCTGGCCAGTCCAGAAGACCCTACCCGGGGAGATTCTCGTCACGCCGGGAATGTCGCGGGCGCTCGGGATGCTCGGTTCCACGGATGGGCGTACGAGGATGACGTACGCACACGAATACGGCGACGGGAGCGCGGGTGCTGGGGCAGGAAGAGGCGCGGAACCGGCTGGGCGCCGCCGAACTGGGCGCGGAGCCGGGGGCGAGGGCCAGCCTGGTGCAGTTCTCCAGCGCGTTCTGCCAGCCCTGCCGGGCCACGCGGCGGATCCTCGCCGAGGTCGCGGCGATGGTCGACGGGGTGGCGCACATCGAGATCGACGCCGAGGAGCGGCTCGACCTCGTTCGGGCCCTCGGGATCGAGAAGACCCCGACCGTGCTGGTCCTGGACGCGGCGGGCCGGATCGTGCGGCGGGCGGCCGGGATGCCGCGCAAGGTGGACGTGATCGCCGCCCTCGGTGCCGCCGTATGACGAGCGGCCCGGCCGGCGGGCGGACCGGCGGGGCGGTGCCGGGGGCGCCGGTGCGCGCACCCGCACACAGCGTGACGCGCCTGACATCTGCCCGATCCCGCTTGACTGTGTCCACGGGAGATCGCCACGCTGGCGGTATGCGGTATGAACTCCTGCTCTACGGACGGGTCCATGTGGACCTCGTCCGCCACGCGAGCGCGCGCTGTTGGGATCACTGAAAGCCCCGGCCCCCGATCCCCGACAGCGCCCGCGTGTCCCGCGGCAGAAGGCAGAACCCTGATGACTGCTCCGACAGTCCCGACGGCCCCCACGGCTCCGTCCCCCCGTTCCTCTCTTTCCCTCCTTTCCGGCTCCGCCCCGGGCCCCGGCGCGTCCCGCCCCGGCTCGCCCGACCTGCTGCGGTCGGTCTTCCGGCAGCACGCCGCCGGCGTCGCCGTGATCACCGCCCAGGACGGCGGGCACCCGGTGGGTTTCACCGCCACCTCGCTCAACTCCGTCTCCGCCGACCCTCCGCTGCTGTCCTTCACGATCGGCACCGGGGCTTCCACCTGGCCGGCGGTGCGCGACAGCGAGTACCTCGGCGTCCACATACTCGGCGAGCACCAACGGGAGCTCGCGGGCCTGTTCGCCCGGAGCGGAGCCGACCGCTTCGGCCCGCCGACCGGCTGGGCCGCGGGCCCGCACGGGGTGCCGGTGCTGGACGGCGTACTGGCGTGGCTGGTCTGCCGCGTGGTCGCACGTGTGCCCGCCGGCGAACATCGTGTGATCATCGCTGAGGCAGTCGTCGGGGATCCCGCCGGGGAAGGCCGCCCCCTGCTCTACCACCAGGGGCGCTTCAACGCCTTGCGTGACTGAATCGTCCCTGCTCGGCCGGGTCGGGCGGCGTTGGGCAGATCACAGTTCAGCAGCCTTGCGGCTTGGCGGGACCCACGATGTACTGACGAGTAACATTCCCTTCGGAGCGCGGGCCGCCCCGACCGGGATCCGCCCGACAAGGCGCCTATGCTGCCTGCACAAGGCGGTACCAGAAAAGACGATGCGGTAGGAGAGCCGGCGTGAGCCTGAGGATCGTTGTCTGTGTGAAGTACGTGCCCGACGCCACGGGCGACCGGCAGTTCACCGAGGACCTGACCGTCAACCGTGACGACGTCGACGGCCTGCTGTCGGAGCTCGACGAGTACGCCGTCGAGCAGGCGCTGCAGATCGCCGACGAGGCCGACGATGCCGAGATCACCGTCCTGACGGTGGGCCCCGAGGACGCCAAGGACGCGCTGCGCAAGGCGCTCTCGATGGGCGCCGACAAGGCCATCCACGTCGAGGACGACGACCTGCACGGCAGCGACGTCATGGGCACCTCGCTGGTGCTCGCCAAGGCCATCGAGAAGGCCGGCTACGACCTGGTCATCACGGGTATGGCGTCGACCGACGGCACCATGGGCGTGCTGCCGGCGATCCTGGCCGAGCGCCTGGGCGTCCCGCAGGTCACCCTGCTCTCCGAGGTCAAGGTCGAGGACGGCACCGTGACCGGCCGCCGTGACGGCGACACCGCGAGCGAGCAGCTGGAGGCCTCCCTCCCCGCGCTCGTCTCGGTGACGGACCAGTCGGGCGAGGCCCGCTACCCGTCCTTCAAGGGCATCATGGCCGCCAAGAAGAAGCCGGTGGAGTCCTGGGACCTGTCCGACCTGGACCTGGAGTCCGACGAGGTCGGCCTCGAGGGCTCCTGGACCGCGGTCGACTCCGCGGCGCAGCGCCCGGCCCGTACCGCCGGCACGATCGTCAAGGACGAGGGCGAGGGCGGCAAGCAGCTGGCCGAGTTCCTGGCCGGCCAGAAGTTCATCTGAGAACCTCGGCCACCCCTCTTAGCCCCCAGACACTTCGCAATCGCAGGAGAGCAGTCCCATGGCTGAAGTTCTCGTCTACGTCGACCACGTGGACGGCGCCGTCCGCAAGCCCACCCTCGAGCTGCTGACGCTGGCCCGCCGCATCGGCGAGCCCGTCGCCGTCGCCCTGGGCGCCGGTGCCGACGCCACCGCCGCCGTGCTCGCCGAGCACGGTGCGGTCAAGGTCCTCACCGCCGACGCCCCCGAGTTCACCGAGTACCTCGTCGTACCGAAGGTGGACGCGCTCCAGGCCGCCTATGAGGCCGTTTCCCCGGCCGCCGTGCTCGTCCCGTCCTCCGCCGAGGGCAAGGAGATCGCCGCGCGCCTGGCCGTCCGTATCGGTTCGGGCATCATCACCGACGCCACCGACCTGGAGGCGGGTGACGAGGGCCCGGTCGCGACCCAGTCCGCCTTCGCCGCGTCGTTCACCATCAAGTCCCGCGTCTCCAAGGGCACCCCGGTCATCACCGTGAAGCCGAACTCGGCCCCGGTCGAGGCCGCTCCGGCCGCCGGCGCCGTCGAGGCGCTCGCCGTCACCTTCGGCACCCTGGCCACCGGCACCAAGGTCACCGCTCGCACCCCGCGCGAGTCGACCGGCCGCCCCGAGCTGACCGAGGCCGCGATCGTGGTCTCCGGCGGCCGCGGCGTCAACGGTGCCGAGAACTTCGCCATCATCGAGGAGCTCGCGGACTCCCTCGGTGCGGCCGTCGGCGCCTCGCGCGCCGCCGTCGACGCCGGCTGGTACCCGCACACCAACCAGGTCGGCCAGACCGGCAAGTCGGTCTCCCCGCAGCTGTACATCGCCTCCGGTATCTCGGGCGCGATCCAGCACCGGGCCGGCATGCAGACCTCGAAGACCATCGTGGCCATCAACAAGGACGCCGAGGCCCCGATCTTCGACCTCGTCGACTACGGCGTGGTCGGCGACCTCTTCGCGGTCGTCCCGCAGCTGACCGGCGAGATCAAGGCGCGCAAGGGCTGACCGCCTGACCTGCGCTTCTCTTAGCAGCTTCGCTTCTCCGGGGCCGTGTGGTGATTCTCACCGCGCGGCCCCGAGTCGTTTGTCCAGGACGGCCGGGGGACCATTGACGGAGCGGAACCCCGTGATTAAATTCTGCTATGCGGATCTAAGCTTCCGTGAAGCGGAAAAGAGGAGAGTGCACGATGGGTCAGCAGGAGAAGGTGGCGACGAGCCTCGCAGGCGCGGTCAGCGAGGGCATCAGCGCCTCCCTCGCGCCGGTGGACGCCGAACTCGCGCGCCACTACCCGGGCGACCCCGGCACCCGGCAGCCCATCCACACCGTCTACGTACCCGGTGACGTCTTCGCCGCGGACACCATCCGCTCCTGGGGCGACCAGGCCCTCGCCGCCCTCGACGAGCACGCCCCGGACGCCGTCACCTTCGCCAAGGTGCTGGGCATCTCCGACGAGCTGGCCGTACCCGTCTACGACCGGGTACGCGCCAAGCTGGCGAGCGAGCCCATCGAGGACCTCCGCGTCGACTTCGAGGACGGCTTCGGCGTCCGCTCCGACGAGGAGGAGGACCAGGCCGCCGCCCGCGCCGCGCGTCTGGTCTCCGAGGCCTACTCCAACGGCACCAACGCCCCGTACATGGGCATCCGCATGAAGTGCATGGAGTCCAACGTCCGCGACCGCGGCATCCGCACCACGGACATCTTCCTGTCCGGCCTGCTCGCCCACGGCGGTCTGCCGGAGAACCTGCTCCTGACCCTCCCCAAGGTCACCTACGCCGAGCAGGTCTCCGCCTTCGTCAGGCTGCTGGAGGCCTTCGAGACCACCCGCGGCCTGCGCCCGGGCCGGATCGGCTTCGAGATCCAGATCGAGACCAGCCAGTCCATCCTGGCCTCCGACGGCACCGCCACGGTCGCCCGCATGATCGAGGCCTCCCAGGGCCGCGCCACCGGCCTGCACTACGGCACCTTCGACTACAGCGCCTGCGTCGGCGTGTCCGCGGCCTACCAGGCCAGCGACCACCCCGCCGCCGACCACGCCAAGGCGATCATGCAGGTCGCGGCCGCCGGTACCGGCGTACGTGTCTCCGACGGCTCGACCAACGTGCTGCCGATCGGCACCACCGAGAAGGTCCACGAAGGCTGGAAGCTCCACTACGGCCTGACCCGCCGCGCGCTGGCCCGCGCCTACTACCAGGGCTGGGACATGCACCCGGCGCACCTGCCGACCCGCTACGCCGCCGTCTTCACCTTCTACCGCGAGGGCCTGGAGACCGCCGCCGCGCGCCTGAAGGCGTACGTCGCCAAGATCGAGGGCGACGTGATGGACGAGCCCGCCACCGCCAAGGCCCTCGCCGGCTACCTGGTCCGCGGCCTCGACTGCGGCGCGGTGGGCACCGACGAGGTCACCGCCCTCACCGGCCTGACCCGCGCGGAACTGGACGCCTTCGCGATCCCGCGCCGCTCGGCGACCCTGACGGCCACCAACTGACCGGGCCGCCGCCGTCTGCGCGTCCGCCGGCGCAGGGTGCTGCCGTGCCCGCCCGCGGAGGCGAGCGGGCTCCCGCCGGGGGAGGGTCAGCCGACCGGAGGGAGTTCGCCCGAGCCGCGGGGGATCAGACGGGTCGGGAGCTCGATGCGGGCCGGGGTCAGGTCGGCTCCCGCCAGGCGCTGGAAGAGGCGGTCCGTGGCCACCCGGCCCAGGGCCGCCGGGTCCTGGGCGACCACCGTCACGCCGGGGCGGAGCAGGTCGGCCAGCTCGAAGTCGTCGAAGCCGACCAGCGCCACCGGCCGGTCGTGCGCCGCCAGGACCCGTACGACGGTGACCGTCACCCGGTTGTTCCCGGCGAACACGGCGGTCACCGGCTCCCGGCCCGTGAGCATCGCCCCGGCCGCCGCCGCGACCCGTCCGGGGGCCGTGGACCCGAGGGAGATCCAGGATTCGGCCACCGTCAGGCCCGCGTCCGCCATCGCCGCGCGGTAGCCGCGCAGCCGCTCCGCCACCGTGTGGATGCGCGGCTGATCGCCGATGAAAGCGATCCTGCGGTGGCCGCCCGCGATCAGGTGGGCCACCCCGTCCCGGGCGCCGCCGAAGCTGTCCGACAGGACGACGTCCGCCTCGATCCGGCCCGCCGGCCGGTCCACGAACACCGTGGACACTCCGGCCCGCATCTCCGGCTCCAGGTAGCGGTGGTCGTCCCCGGCCGGGATCACGATCAGCCCGTCCACCCGGCGCGCGCACAGCGCGAGCGCCAACTCCCGTTCCCGGTCCGGGTCCTCGGCGCTGGAGCCGTTGATGAGCAGCGCCCCGTGCGCGCGGGCCACCTCCTCCACCGCCCGGTTCAGCGGACCGTAGAAGGGATCGGCGAGATCCTCCAGGACCAGGCCCACGGTGGCGGTGCGGCCCTTGCGCAGCACGCGGGCGCTGTCGTTGCGGCGGAAACCGAGGGCCTCGATGGCCTCCTGGACCCGTCTCTCGGTCTCGGGGGTGACCCCGGGCTCGCCGTTGACCACGCGCGACACCGTCTTCAGACCGACGCCCGCCTGGGACGCCACGTCCTTCATGGTCGGCCGGTTGCCGTAGCGGGGCTCGAACGGGCGGCGGTTGTGGGGCACGGTGGCGAATCCTCCGGGGGCTCACGCGCGGGGCTGTGACCTTGAGGATATGCAATCGGTGGAAACCGAGGTTTTCGTGGCAGGGTGATGCGGGCAAGCCACTGGGGGCTCCGGACGAGCCATGGGGAGAGGGGTAGACGTGATTGTCTGGATCAACGGCACATTCAGCGCCGGCAAGACCAGCACGGCCCGCGAACTGACCGGAATCCTGCCGGACAGCACCCTGTTCGACCCGGAGATCGTCGGAGACGCGCTGCGCGTGCTGCTGCCGCCGAAACGGCTCGCCGAGGTGAGCGACTACCAGGACCTCCCGAGCTGGCGGCGGTTGGTGGTGGACACGGCCGCGGCGATGCTCGCCGAACTGGGCGGGGTGCTCGTCGTACCGATGACGCTGCTGCGCCAGGAGTACCGGGACGAGATCTTCGGCGGGCTGGCCGCGCGCCGGATCCCGGTCCGGCATGTGTTGCTGGCTCCTGCGGAAACGATTCTGCGGGAGCGGATCGCCACCCGGAAGGAGCCCGGGGAGCCCGCGGAGGTGGACCTCCGGGTCCGGCAGTGGGCGTACGACCACATCCCGGTGTACCAGCAGGCCCTCGGCTGGCTGACGGGCGACGCGCACGTCATCGACAACGGGGCGCTGACCCCGCGCGAGACCGCCGGGCGCATCGCCGCAGCCGTCCGCTCGGAGACGGCCCGCGTCTGCGACATCGTGCAGACCCCCGAGCCCACCCGCGAGACGGTCGCGGCCGGCGTCCTGCTCTTCGACGAGGAGGACCGGGTCCTGCTCGTGGATCCCACCTACAAGGCGGGCTGGGAGTTCCCGGGCGGCGTCGTCGAAGCGGGCGAGGCCCCCTCCTGCGCCGGCGTACGGGAGGTCGCGGAGGAACTGGGCGTCGTACTCGACCGGGCGCCCGGGCTGCTCGTGGTCGACTGGGAAGCGCCCCAGCCGCCCGGGTACGGCGGGCTGCGCCTGCTCTTCGACGGCGGCCACCTCTCGGCGCATGCCACGGCCCGACTCCGGCTGCCCGGCCCCGAACTGCGGGCCTGGCGCTTCGTCACGGAGACCGAGGCCGCCGACCTGCTCCCGCAGCACCGCTACGAACGCCTGCGCTGGGCCCTGCGGGCGAAGGAACGCGGGCGCCCGCTCTACCTGGAGGCGGGCACGCCGGTCGGCTGAGCCCGCCTCCCCTCAGGGGGCGTTCGCCTCACACGGGGGTTTCCGCCGCGGCCCCGGTCAGGGCCGCGGCGGTGTCCACCGTCAGGGGGTCTCCGTGGCCGAAGCAGGCGATCGAAGGGGCGAGCGCGGCCAGGCGATGGAAGGTCTCGATCGCCCGGGCGCGGTCCACGTTGAAGACGCCCAGCATCACCGGGCCGACGGCGGCGACGCAGTCCCCCGTGAACAGCACCCCGTGGCGCGGGAGGTGTATCCCGATGCTGCCGTCCGTGTGGCCGGGGGCGTGCACGACGTACGCCCCGTCCCCGAAGCCCAGCGCGTCCCCGTCCTCCACCTCGCGGTCGACCGGGGTGGGCGGGGCCTCGGGGACGGTCAGGCCGTGCGCGTACAGCGGAACCTCCCAGTCCAGCAGTACCGGTTCGGGAACGGGCAGCTCGCCCCGGATCACCGGTGCGTCCAGGCGGTGCGCCAGCACCTGCGCGCCCCAGCGGGCCGCGAGTTCACCCGCCGCGCCGACGTGGTCGCGGTGGCAGTGGGTGAGGACGATCCGCTCCAGCCGCTCGGGCGCCCGTCCGAGGGAACGTATCGCCTCCTCGATCCCTTCCGCCGACCCGGCATGGCCCGCGTCGATCAGGGTGAGGGCTTCACCGTCCTGCCAGAGGTAGGCCTGGCCGATGGGGAAGCGGAGCATGTGGAGCCGGTTCGGGAGTACCTCGACAAGATCCATGCGGCCAACGTACGCACGGCCGGCCCCCGTACGAGGGCGCGTTCACGGGAGCGCAGTACGCCCAGGGCGCACTGCGTCCCGGGCGTACTCGGTGCGGCCGGATTCAGGCGCGCTTGGACTCCGCGTAGTCGACGAGGAAGAGTGCCTCCGCGACCGACAGACGCTCCAGCTCCTCGGGCGAGACGCTCTCGTTGACCGCGTGGATCTGCGCCTCCGGCTCGCTCAGCCCGATCAGCAGCATCTCCGCGTCCGGGTAGAGGGACGTCAGCGTGTTGCACAGCGGGATCGACCCGCCCATGCCGCTGATCTGCATCTCCTGGCCGGGGTAGGCGGTCTCCAGGGCGGTGCGCATCGACGCGTACGCCGGGCTGTCGGTGTCCGCCTGGAACGGCTGGCCCTGCCCGACGACCTCCAGTTCGAGGCGCGCCTTCCACGGGGTGTGCGCCTCGAGGTGGGCCTGCAGCAGCTTGATGGCCTCGGCGGTGTCCACGCCCGGCGGCACCCGCAGGCTGATCAGCGCGCCGGCGCTCGCGTGCACCGACGGCGTCGCGCCGACCACCGGCGGGCAGTCGATGCCGAGCACCGTCACGGCCGGACGGGCCCACAGCCGGTCCGCGATCGTGCCCTCACCGATGAGGCCGACACCGTCCAGGACCCTCGCGTCGGCGCGGAAGTCCGCCTCCGGGTACTGGAGTCCGTCCCACACCGCGTCCGAGGCGAGTCCGTCCACGGTCGTCGAACCGTCCGCCGCGCGCAGCGAGTCGAGTACCCGGATCAGCGCGGCCAGCGCGTCGGGCGCGGCACCGCCGAACATGCCCGAGTGCAGGTTGCCGCCCAGGGTGTCGATCTTCACCTTGACCAGGCACATGCCGCGCAGGGTGGCCGTCACCGTCGGCATGCCGAGGCGGAAGTTGCCCGCGTCGCCGATGACGATGGTGTCGGCGGTCAGCAGCTCCGGGTGCGCCTCGGCGTACTGCTGGAGGCCGCCGGTGCCCTGCTCCTCGGAGCCCTCGACGATCACCTTCACGCTCACGGGGACGCCGCCGTTGGCCTTCAGCGCGCGCAGTGCCAGCAGGTGCATGATGAACCCGCCCTTGCAGTCGGCCGAGCCGCGCCCGTACCAGCGGCCGTCGCGTTCGGTCAGCTCGAAGGCGGGGGAGATCCAGGCGGCGTCGTCGAGCGGGGGCTGGACGTCGTAGTGCGCGTAGAGGAGAACGGTCGGCGCGCCCCCGGGGCCGGGCAGGAAGCCGTAGACCGACTGGGTGCCGTCGGGGGTGTCGAGCAGCGCCACGTCCTGGAAGCCCTCGACGCGCAGGGCGTCGGCCACCCAGTTCGCGGCGGCCTCGCTCTCGCTCTTGGGGAACTGCGCCCAGTCCGCCACCGACTGGAAGGCCACCAGCTCGGTCAGCTCCTGCTTGGCGCGGGGCATCAGCGAGGCGATGGTCTCGGCGATCGGATTCTGGGACATGGGCACGCTCCTTTTGGGTGCGACGTTGTTCTCCGTGTACGCCGCCCGCATCCGCGGGGTGTGCGTATGCCGGGTGGGGCGAAAGACAGTCTTGATCCTCGCACAGCGGGGCAGGGCGCTCTCGCGCCGTAGGATTTCCCCGGCATCGGAGCAACCGGGTGATCAGGAGCAGCAACACATCGTGAGCAGCGACGACGACGTACGCGACGCAGGTGCGGACACGGGTGCAGACGCGGGCGTGGAGGCAGGCGTGGACGCAGGCGCAGACGCAGGCGTGGGCACGGGCACGGAGCAGGGGGCGGGCAACGAGGCGGCCGGGGAGAGCGGCGAGGTGTGGGACGTGGTCGTGGTCGGAGCCGGACCCGCCGGGTCCTCGGCCGCGTACGCGGCGGCGAAGGTGGGGCGGCGCGTCCTGCTGCTGGAGAAGGCCGAACTGCCGCGCTACAAGACGTGCGGCGGCGGCATCATCGGCCCCTCGCGCGACGCCCTGCCCCCGGGCTTCGTACTGCCCCTCAAGGACCGCATCCACGCGGTCACCTTCTCGATGAACGGGAAGCTGACCCGCACCCGGCGCTCGAAGCACATGCTCTTCGGGCTCATCAACCGACCGGAGTTCGACGCCGGCCTGGTCGCGGAGGCGGAGAAGGCAGGCGCCACCGTCCGTACGGGCACGGCCGTGACCCGCGTCGAACAGCACGGGGCGGCCGTGCCCGACCGGCGCACCGTCGCCGTGGTCCTCGCGGACGGGGAGACCGTGCTGGCCCGCTCGGTGGTCGGCGCGGACGGCAGCGCGAGCCGGATCGGCGCGCACGTCGGCGTGGAGATGGACCAGGTGGACCTCGGCCTGGAGGCGGAGATCCCCGTCCCCGAGACGGTCGCCGAGGACTGGAAGGGGCGGGTGCTGATCGACTGGGGCCCGCTGCCCGGCAGTTACGGCTGGGTCTTCCCCAAGGGCGACACGCTCACCGTCGGGGTGATCTCGGCCAAGGGAGAGGGCGCCGCCACCAAGCGCTACCTGGACGACTTCATCGCCCGGCTCGGGCTCGCCGGCTTCGAACCGGCCGTCTCCTCCGGGCACCTGACCCGCTGCCGCAAGCCCGATTCGCCGCTCTCGCGCGGCCGGGTGCTGGTGGCGGGCGACGCGGCCGGACTGCTGGAGCCGTGGACCCGGGAGGGCATTTCCTTCGCCCTGCGCTCGGGTCGGCTGGCGGGGGAGTGGGCGGTGAAGGTCTCGGAGGCGCAGGACGCCGTGGACGCGCGCCGTCAGGCCCTCAACTACGCCTTCGCGGTGAAGGCCGGGCTGGGTGTGGAAATGGGGGTCGGCAAGCGGATGCTGACCGTGTTCGAGGCCCGGCCGCGGATGCTGCACGCGACGATCACCGGCTTCGGCCCGGCGTGGCGGGCGTTCGCCCGGATCACGCGGGGCTCGACGACGCTGGCCGACATGGTCCGGACGCACCCGCTGGCCCGCAGGGCGCTGCACATGATGGACGCCAGGCAGGCAGCGGCCCGCGATCGCGGCCAGAGCTAGGCCCGGCTCCCGGATCCTGCCGGGCCCGCGGCCGCCCGGCACCGCACCGCCCGGCACCGCACCTCGCCGCGTTGTCGGAGCACCCGAGTACGTCCGTCCGGTACACGGGAGCCCCTCCGCCGTGAGGTGCACGCCACCGGACAATGCGGGCCCGGCCGACAGGATCCGAAAGAGACGACCCGGCCGTTCGTGAGGCACGGGGGCGACGCGGATGCGACCGGCGGCGAGGGGACGGCAGGTGACGTGAAGACGACGGGTGGCGAGGGCGCGGCCGGCGGCGAGGGTACGACCCGTGGCGCGGGCCCGGGCGACGGCGCGGGCCCGGCCGGGGGGCCGGATTGGCGCAGTGGCTCGCGCCTCAACGAGGTGGACCGGCCGGAGGTCGTCCTCGCGGCCTTCGCGCGCGGCGAGCCGAAGGCCGGAGTGGCGGTGATCGCCCTCGTCCTCAACCATGGCGACCCCGAGGCCGTGCTGCCCGTGGTGGCGCGGGCGTTGGAGTCGGCTGACCGGGAGGTCCGCAGGCAGGGGGTCATCGCCCTGGCGCACGTCGCGCGGCTCCACCGCGCGGTGGACCGGCGCTGCCTGGAACTGCTGCGCGGCTGCCCCCGCGGCAACGAGGCCGACGACGACCTGTGGTGCTTCGTACCGCACCGGGAGCTGCCGCTCTGGCTGTGGCGGCACCACCTGGGCGAACGGCTCGGTGAACGACTGCGGTGGCTGCGACGGCTGAGGCCGCGGCGGCCGCTCGGCTGACCGGTGGGCCTCTCGGTCGTCGGCCGCCGGACAACCGGTCAGCCGGACTACCGGCCTACCGGTCAGCGGGACACTGTGATCCGGAAGACCGGGTGGTCGGCGGCGGCCGCTTGCAGGTCGGCGTCGGAGGACTTGGCGGTGACGCCCGCGAAGAACCGGTTGACCTCCCAGCCCCACTTCTCCAGGTAGGTGCGCAGGATCCGGGCCTTCTGCACCGGGTCGGTGATCTCGGTGACCGTGAACGCACGCACCTTGCGCCCCACGCGCAGCTCGCCGCCGCCGGCCACGCGCATGTTGCGCACCCACTGGGAGTGGCCGCGGGCCGAGACCAGGTACTGGGCGCCCTCGAACGTGTGCGGGTTCACCGGGATCCGCTGCATCTCCCGGGACGTGCGGCCGCGGACCGACAGCTCCGCGGTGCCCGCCAGGCTGATGCCGTAGCGGGCCAGTTTGCCGAAGAGCGCGTTGAAGCGGGTCGCGAACCGGCTGGCCTGGACGTAGTACGGAGTGGGCGCGTTCATGGTGACCTCCGGGGCGCCGTCTTCACTGGGAGAGCACTGCTCTCGCTTGAGATGAGTGTGCACGGAGCAGTGCACCAAAGCAAGAGCACTGCTCTTGAAATAGAGCGACAGTCCGTTTCCTGGGCAGTGCTCCGCTCCCGTGGCAGACTGGCCCGCATGAACACCGTGCGAGGGGCCAGGGAACGGGCCCGCATCGAGGTCACCGCCGCCATCAAGGACGAGGCGCGCCGCATGCTCGCCGCCGAGGGCGCCGCCAAACTCTCCCTGCGTGCCGTCGCCCGCGAGCTCGGCATGGTCTCCTCCGCCCTCTACCGCTATTTCCCGAGCCGGGACGAACTGCTCACCGCGCTCATCATCGACGCGTACGACAGCGTCGGCGCGGCCGCCGAAGAGGCCGACGCCCACGCCCGCGCCGCCGGGTCCGCGCCCCGCGCCCGCTGGACCACCGTCTGCGAGGCCGTCCGCGCCTGGGCCCTGGAGCACCCGCACGAGTACGCCCTCATCTATGGTTCCCCGGTTCCCGGCTACATCGCCCCCGTCGACACCGTGGGCCCGGCCTCCCGCGTCGGCAACGCCTTCATCGGCATCCTCCGCGCCGCCTACGAGGGCCCCGGCCTGGCCCTCCCGCCGCTGCCGCCCGCCCTGCGCGCCGAGGCCGACCGGATGACCGCCGACTTCGCCGAGGGCCTGCCCCCGGCCGTCACGGCGGCCCTGGTCGCGGCCTGGGCCCAGTTGGTCGGGCTGGTCTCCTGCGAGCTGTTCGGCCAGTTCAACCGGGTCGTCGAGGACCGCGCCGCCCTTTTCGCGCACGCCGCCGACCAACTGGCGCACGGGGTCGGGCTGACGACCGTATGACAACCTGACGGCGGCGCCGATCCACCCGAGGATCCGGAAGATTCACATGATGAGGCGATAGCTCGCTCTTCTGTTCCTCGCACGAATGCGGGCGGTTCAGCCTTGAACGATGGGCCGCCCGTCTAGTGTTCCTCGGGTCGCCCCCTCGCCGCCGCCGGAGGAAACGTTTCATGCCCCGCGCCGTGAAGGTCTTGTACGCCGCCCTGGCCACCGCCTTACTGGCCGCGTCGGCGCCGGCCATCATCGCCGCGGCCCGCGACGCGCCCCCGGCGGCCGCCCCGGAGCCCACTACGACCCCGACCTCCCGGCTGCCGGGCGTACGGGGCCTGGAGATCGCCGTCCCCGCCTACGTCTGGGCGAACGACCCCATGCTGACCGACCTCACCGCCACCGCTCCCGCCCCCTCGGTGGTCGTGCTGAACCCGGGGAACGGCGACTCCCCCTTCGATGGCCCCTGGCGGTCCCGCGCCGACGCGCTGCGCGCCCGCACCACCTCCACCGGCGAGAAGACCCGGGTGCTCGGCTACGTCCACACCGACCACGGCAACCGCGACATCGCCGCGGCCAAGGCCTCCGTCGACAACTACCTCAAGCCGGCCGACGACCGCCTCCATGTCGACGGCATCTTCTTCGACGTCGTCAGCCGCGACTGCGGCCCCGCCAACGCCACCCGCGACTACTACGCCGAGCTGCGCCGCTACGTCCAGCAGCTCATGGACGCCATCGACCCGACCGCCCCCGACCTGGTGGTCAACAACCCCGGCACCGCCATTGCCGACTGCTACCTCGAGCCGGGCCACCGCACCGCGGACATCTTCGTCACGTTCGAGGACACCTACGCCGCGTACGCCGGCACCGGCTGGCTGGGCGGCAATGTCTTCGACCACGACTCCGGCTACCGCGCGGGCACCGAACTCGACCCGAGCGGTACGGCGTTCTGGCACCTGGTGCACGACGTCCCCGACTCCGGCGCGATGCGCGCCACCCTGCGCACGGCCTTCGACCGCGGCGCGGGCTACGCGTACGCGACCAGCGCGGTCATGCCCAACCCCTGGAACGCGGGCCCGGCATGGAAGTACCGCACCCAGACGGCCTACGCGGCCACCCTCGGCTGAGCTCGCCCCCGGTCAGCCGAACTGCCCGGGCCGGTAGTCGCCCGCGGGCTGCTGGACCACCACGTTGACCTTGGTGTGCATGTCGATGCAGAAGCCGCACCCGTTGCTCCGGCGGGTCAGCGGTAGTCGTCGGGGTGGCCCTGCATCCAGGTGTTGATCCGGTCGCGGGTGCCGACCAGCAGGCTCTTGTGCTTCTCCAGGTTCGGCGTGCTCCGGTCCCCGCCGAGCTCCTGGTCGAGCTTTGCGATCAGGGCGATCGGCTCGGGGAAGTGGCCGGGGCCCTTCGGGTCGGCCTTCATCGCACGGTCCATGCTGTGGAGTTCGTCGTCGAGCCGGCCGAGGACGTACGCGCAGTTGCCCGGCGTACAGGAATCGTCCAGCGTCGCCTGGAGCCCCGCGAAGGCGTCCCGGACCAGCTCGGCCCCGGCGGCCGGGGGAGTCGGCGCACCGGTCGGCGAGGGCGCCGACGGGTTCGGATCCGACGGGCCCAGGGCTCCGCCGTCCGCCGGCGCGGTCGCGGCGGCCGGGGCCCGGTCCGCGTCGCAGGAGACGGCGAAACCCGCCAGTGCCACGGCGAGAACCGCCGTGCCGCGCACCGTGAAACCGAAGAACATCGCCCACCCCTGTGACTGTCGAGGGTCCGACCCTAACGGGCCCTCCTCGTCGTGTGCACGGTCAGCCGCCGTCGTTCTCCGGGCGGCGGGCGAACCCGAGCAGCACCTGGGTGATCCGGAGCAGGAACACCGCCGCCGCCAGGATCCCGCCCGCCACCGCCAGGATCCGGCGCGTCGACGGGGACAGGGAGAATGCGAGGACGGGTCCGTACACCGCGCCGAAGGCGAGGGCGGCGGCGAAGCACGCGCTGACGAAGGCGTAGCCGATCTCGATGGTGATCGCGTCCCGGTCCGCCTGCTTACGTCGCCCCATGCGTGCAGTCTCACAGCGTGCACTGCTCGTCACAAGGACCGTTCGCGCCGCACCCGCCCGGGCCCCGGTCAGATTCCCGCCATGTCCGTCCAGAGCCGCGCCAGCGCCAGGTCGCCCGTCACTCCCGGACCGGCCAGCGGCACCCGGTTCCACAGGGCCTCGTACAGCCAGGCCGCCTCACCGGTCAGCTCGCAGTCCGCCGGCTCGCCCGTGTCGCCCTGCACCGTACGGGCCGGCGCCGCCGACAGGTGGACGGTCCACACCGCGCCCGTGTCGGCGGCCCGCACCCGCACCACCTTCGGCTCGGGGGCCCGCACCCGGCTGCGCGGCCGGGCATGGAAGCCGGTCAGCAGCTCGTCCACCCCGTCCTCCGCGAACTCCGGATCCACCGCCGAGAACACCGCTCCGAGCGCGGACTCCGCGTCCATCCGGTGCACGGTGGTCTCGTGCGCCTGCCGCCGGGCCCAGAACGCCAGCGGCGAGGGCGGGGCCGTCGGAAGGAAGGTCCAGCACTGCACGTCGGCCGGGGCCTCGGTCAGGGTGCGCACCAGGTCCGCGTGGCCCTCCCGGAACCATTCCAGCAGCTCGCCGCCGACCAGTTCCGGCGCGTCCGGGATGCCCACCGGCTCCAGCCGCCGCTCCGCGACGTTCGCGGCCGCCCAGCGGTGCACCGCGCCCGTGTGCCGCAGCAGGTCGGTGACCCGCCACCCCGGACAGGTGGGAACCGCGGCGTCCGTACCGGCGCGCTCCGCGGTCCCGGCGAGCAGCTCGCCTTCGCGCGCGAGGGCCTTCAACTGTTCGGTGATCTCCATACCGTGAGTCTTATCAGCCCGCCCGCGACAATGGAGGGCATGGACGGGGAACTCTTCCCGCGCGAGCGGACCATGATCGCCCCCGGCGCCGTGCACGTGCCCGACTGGCTCGCTCCCGGGCGCCAGGGCGAGTTGCTGGCGGCCTGCCGCGCGTGGGCGCGACCGCCCGCCGGACTGCGCACCGTACGCACCCCGGGCGGTGGGGTGATGACGGCCCGCCAGGTGTGCCTCGGGCTGCACTGGTACCCGTACGGCTACGCACGCACAGCCGTCGACGGGGACGGGGAGCCGGTCAAGCCGATGCCGCCATGGCTCGCCGAGCTGGGGCGGGAGGCGGTGGCCGCCGCGTACGGGACCCCGCCGGAGCCAGGACCCGGGGCGGGCTACGACATCGCACCCGGGGTGGCCTATGACATCGCACCTGCGGCGGCCTATGACATCGCACTGATCAACTTCTACGACGGCGACTCCCGCATGGGCATGCACCGCGACGCCGAGGAGAGGTCCACCGCGCCGGTGGTCTCGCTCAGCCTGGGCGACACCTGCGTCTTCCGCTTCGGGAACACCGCCTCGCGCGGGCGCCCGTACCGGGACGTCGAGCTGCGCAGCGGGGACCTCTTCGTCTTCGGCGGGCCGAGCCGGTCGGCCTACCACGGGGTACCGAAGGTCCTGCCGGGCACGGGCCCGCGGGAGCTCGGGCTGACCGGGCGGCTGAACATCACACTCCGGGTCGGCGGCCTGGGCTGAGCGGCGGCGCCCGACATGCTCCGATCATGCGAGGATCGATGCCATGAACGGCAACGGGGCCCCGCCGCGGGTGGGGGATGTGACCACGCCGTCCGCGTCCGGTACGGCTGCGCGGACCAGACTGGAGCGGGGGCGCGGCGCGCTCGGGCCGGCGCTGGAGCTCGTCCATACCGGCCGCGCCCCGACCCGCGCCGTCCTGACGGCCGAGCTCGGGGTCACCCGCGCCACCGCCGGAGCGGTCGCCGCCGAGCTGGAGGCGCTCGGGCTGATCCGCGTGGACTCCCGCCCCGGCGGCGCCGGAGGGACCGGCGGCGCCCAGGGGCGGCCCTCGCACCGGCTCTCGGTGGCCGAGGGCGGCCCGGTGGCGCTGGCCGCCCAGGTGCACTCGGACGGCTTCCGCGCCGCCCTGGTCGGCCTCGGCGGCCGGATCGTGGCCACCGCCCCCGGCAAGGTCACCGTCTCCGCCGACCCGGCCCAGGTGCTCGGCGCGGTGGTGGAGGCGGGCGCGGAGCTGCTCCGGCAGAGCGGCCGCCGCTGCGTGGGCGCCGGGCTCGCGGTCCCCTCGGCGGTCGCGGAGCCGGACGGTACGGCGCTGAACCCGCTGCACCTGGCCTGGCCCGCCGGCTCTCCCGTACGGGCCATCTTCGCGGAGTGCGTGAAGGCGGCCGGGATCGACGGCCCGGCCCTCACCGGCAACGACGTCAACCTGGCGGCCCTGGCCGAGCACCGGCACGGCGCGGGGCGCAGCGCCCAGCACCTGCTGTGCGTGGCCACCGGGCACCGCGGGGTCGGCGGGGCGCTGGTACTGGACGGCCGCCTGCACAGCGGGAGTTCGGGCCTGGCCCTGGAGGTCGGCCACCTCACCGTGAACCCCGAGGGGCGGGCCTGTTACTGCGGCAGCCGCGGTTGCCTGGACGTGGAGGCGGACCCGCTGGCCTTCCTCACCGCGGCGGGCCGCAGCCCCGGCCCCGAGGTGTCGCTGCTCCAGCAGGCCCGTGACCTGCTGCGCGACGAGCCCGCGGAACCGGCGGTACGGGCGGCCACGCAGGAGCTGATCGACCGGCTCGGCCTCGGCCTCGCGGGCCTGGTGAACATCCTCAACCCGGACCGGATCATCCTGGGCGGGCTGCACCGGGAGCTGCTGTACGCCGACCCGGAACGGCTGCGCGCGGTGGTCGCGGACCGGAGCCTGTGGGGGCGCAGTGGCGGGGTGCCCATCCTGCCCTGCACCCTCGACCACAACAGCCTGGTCGGCGCGGCGGAGCTGGCGTGGCAGCCGGTACTCGACGACCCGCTGGGCGCCCTGGCCTAGGCCGGCTCTTTCGGCTCTTGCCGGGCCTGCGCTGCCCGGCAAGATCCGATAGAAACGACCCGGGCCGTCCCTTTCGCATCTCGCCGGGACCGCCCGCCCCGTGCCGCGTCGGCGGGCGGCCGGTCACTTGGGCGCGCCGGGCGTGCTGGGTCGGACCGGCGGCCGGTCACCCGGGCCGGGCGCCGACCGGCGCGGCCACCGGCAGGCCCGCTGCCGTCGCCGGACCCGGGTCGACGGCCAGCAGCACCGCGCGCGCGGGTTCCCGTACGGGCGCGGTCCTGATCGGGACCGGACGGGCCGGCCGCGCCGCGCCCTGGGTCGCCGTGAGCGAGAACCACACCGCCTTGCCGGGCCCGTCGGGCCGCAGGTGCGTCCCCCAGGCCTCACTGAGCGCCTCCACGAGGGCGAGCCCGCGCCCGCAGGTCTCCAGCGCCTCCGCCGGCGTCTCGTGGACGACCGGCAGCCGTGGATCGCTGTCGATGACCGAGACCGTCAGTCGCCCGAGGCGCAGTTCGATCTCCACGATGCAGGTCTTGTCCGGCTGTGCGTGGCGGTGGACGTTGCTGAGCAGTTCCGTCACACCGAGCGCGGCCCGGTCGATGAGCGGGTCGAGCTCCCAGTGGCGCAGTTGTGCAGAAACGATTCTGCGGATTTGGCCGATCCGCGACGGCAAGGCCTGCAGTTCGACGACGCAGTGCCTGCGGGAATGAGTGATCACGGCTGCGACTCCCCGACATGAGTGTTACGGGTGCTGCACCCTCGGTAATGCTCCACCAGGGTCACCCACGGTGCCGCGCAGTGCAACCGAACGCGACCGAAAGGGATTCGCATGGATCCCCAAAGCGAACGTTTGTGCAGGTGGGAGAGGTACATTGCGAAGAAGGGGGGCGAAGTTCACCCACGAAGGAGCGCGGCACATGAGCACCACCGGCACCACCAGAGCCACCGGTACCACCGGTACGACTGCCACGACCATCGACGTCGATCGCAGCGACGCCGACTACCGCGCCTGGCTGAAGGAGGCCGTCCGCAAGGTCCAGGCCGATGCCAACCGCTCCGCCGACACCCACCTGCTGCGCTTCCCGCTCCCCGAGGAATGGGGCATCGACCTCTACCTCAAGGACGAGTCCACCCACCCGACGGGCTCCCTCAAGCACCGCCTCGCGCGCTCCCTCTTCCTGTACGCGCTCTGCAACGGCTGGATCCGCCCCGGCCGCCCGGTCATCGAGGCCTCCTCCGGCTCCACCGCCGTCTCCGAGGCGTACTTCGCCAAGCTGATCGGCGTCCCCTTCGTCGCCGTCATGCCGCGCACGACCAGCCCGGAGAAGTGCCGCCTCATCGAATTCCACGGCGGTGAATGCCACTTCGTGGACGACTCGATGAAGATGTACGAGGAGTCCGCCGAGCTCGCCGCCCGGACGGGCGGGCACTACATGGACCAGTTCACCTACGCGGAGCGCGCCACCGACTGGCGCGGCAACAACAACATCGCCGAGTCGATGTACCAGCAGCTGCGCCTGGAGCGGTACCCCGAGCCCGCCTGGATCGTGGCGACCGCAGGCACCGGCGGCACCTCGGCGACCATCGCGCGCTACGTGCACTACATGCAGCACGACACCCGCATCTGCGTACCGGACCCGGAGAACTCCTGCTTCTTCGACGGCTGGACCAACAACGACCCGGACGCGAGCAGCGACTGCGGCTCCCGCATCGAGGGCATCGGCCGGCCGCGGATGGAGCCGAGCTTCGTGCCCGGGGCCATCGACCGGATGATGAAGGTCCCGGACGCGGCGAGCGTCGCCGCCTGTCGCGCCCTGGAAACGGCCATAGGGCGCAAGGCGGGCGGCTCGACCGGCACCGGCCTGTGGAGCGCGCTGAAGATCATCTCGGAGATGGTGGCGGAGGGCCGCACGGGCAGCGTCGTCACCCTGCTGTGCGACCCGGGCGACCGCTACCTGGACAAGTACTACTCCGACGAGTGGCTGGCGGCGCAGCGGCTCGACATCGCCCCGTACACCAGGACCATCGACACGCTGCTGACGACCGGGGTCTGGCGCGAGCCCACCGCCTGACGCACCGCGGGGGCGACCGGCCCCCGGTCGAGGATCGCGCCGAGAGCCGGGCCGAAGCTCGCGCCGAGACGCAGGCCGAGAGCGGGGCCGGGATGTGGGCCGAGTCCCGGGTCGACAGCCGGTCCGAGTCTCGGGCCGAGCCCGGGGCGTCCCACTTGGAGTGTCCGAGCCGCCACCGCCGCGACGAGGTCCGCGCCCTGCCCGCCGCTGGGGGAAAGCGGTTCGCCGGTGAGGACGGGGGCAACCAGGCCCAGTGGCCGGCCGGGAGCTGGGGCGGCAGCGCCCTCCCCGCAGCGGACGGGTCCGGGGCCGAACTCCTCTTCCTGGGCTGGATCTCGGCATGAGCCGTGCTCGGGGCGATCCTGCTGATCGTCGCGGGCGCAGGGAACCGGCGGGCCTTCCCGGCGCGGATCGCGGCCGGAAGGGGCACGGCCGAGGACGTCTGGTCCCGGGGGTGTTGCTGCGCCCACTGCGCGGTGGTCCACTTCTGCGGCGGGCCGGCGATGACCCTCCAGGGGTTCCGCACGGCCGTCAGGAGTGCGGGCGGCTACGGAGAACTCGCCGCGGTGCACCGCGTGTCCGGCCGATGACCGCCCCCGGCTACTGATCCGCTCCGCGCCGGGCGGTGAGCCGCCGGTCCAGGGCCCGGACCGCCGTGCGGAAGGAGTGGCCCAGGCCCGGGCGGGCGGCGGCCAGGCCGAGGCGGAACGCGGTCGGCCCGTCCGCGGCGAAGGTCCAGCGGACGTGCGTTCCGCAACGGTTCGGGGTCAGCCGCCACTCCTCCAACAGGGCCCGCACCCCGGGCGCGTTGGTGGTGTCGACCCGGTAGGCGTACCGCTGCTCCGGTTCGGCGGCCATGATGGTCTCCTCGAAGCGCACGCCGCCCCGCAGCCTGATCTCGCGGCCCGCGCCCCCGCGCGTGGGGCGGGCCAGGGTCACGGCAGCGAACCAGGCGGGCCAGCCCGCCACCTCCTCGGCGAGCGCCTGGTACACGGCCTCGGGCGGCGCCGAGGCCTCGGCGGCGAAGACCAGCCGGACCGGCGCATCGTCGATGAAGTCCAGCCCCACCGGACGGAGTCGGCGAGCCATGGCGGTACCCCCTGGGTGAGGTGCGGAAGCGTGCGCGCGCCACCATAGCCCCGGGTGAGCGAGAAGTCCGCAGAGATCACCCTCCGGATCTCCGCCGGGCCCCGCCTGTCCTCCCGGCCGATCCTCGCCGCTCCTGACAGCGTCCCGCCGGTCCTGACAGCGTCCCGCCGGTCCTGACCGGCTCCCGCCCGCCTGGCCGCGCACTGCCGGTTGTGACCGATCCGGTGCGATTGCTGCCGCTTTCCGACGATCTCTGATGATCCATGGCAATCTCCGACGATCCCCGCGCGGGGCCTGGGCAGTTGCCCCGTCCCGCGGGATGCTGGAGCCGCGCCCGTTCTGCCCCGCGAGCGGAGGCCGCCGTGCCCGACCGCCCCCCGTCCGACACCCCCCTCGCCCTCGAACTCCTGGTCCACGGAGTCGCCGGCGCCGCCCCCGGCGAGCTGCTCGGCGACCCGCGCACCGTCCGCGTCACCGGCGACTCCACCGCCGCCGTCTTCCGCCGCACCGAGGACGCCGACGCCGAGGACCACCCCGAGCGGTACGCCGGACGGCCCGTCCCCGAGGCCTACTGCTGGTCCCGGCTCACCTCCGGCAACGGCGCCCGCGCCCTGTGGCTGCTGCTCCTGCCCTTCATGGTGGCCAACCTCGCGCACTGGGCCCGGCCCGCCACCCGCGCCGCCGACCCCGCGCCGCGCGCCGTGCGCACGTACGGGGTCCTCGTACGGGTCCTCGCCCTCAGCCTGACCGTGCTGCTGATCGCCGCCGCCTGCGAGGTCGCGCTCGACCTCCTCGCCTGGCAGTGCGCGGGCTCCGCCACCTGCGCCGGCTCCCGCTCCCGGCTCGGCTTCCTCGGGCCCGAGGGCGGCTGGTGGGCCCAGCCCGGGCGGCGCCTCGCCCTCGGGGCCCTGGTCCCCGCCGCGTTGACCGGGCTGCTCTGGTACCTGTCGAACCGCACCTGGAGCGCCTACGAGTCCCAGCCGCCACCCGCGGGCGCCGCCGACCCGGACACCGCCTCCGACACCGCGCCCGCGCTCGGGCGCCCCGGATTCTGGTACGGCCGCCGGCTCGTGGCCCGGCTGCGCGCCGCGCACACCGCCGCCGGGCTGCTCACCGTGGCGGTGGCCGTATCCCTGCCGACCGTCCGCCACGACCGCCGGGGCGGCGCCCCCGTCCTCGCCGCCCTCGGCTCGGTCACGCAGGCCCTGCTCGCCGTCGGGGCCGTCACCGTGGCCTGGGTCGTCTGCCGGCGCGGCCGCACCGAGGACCGCCCCGACCACCGGCTCGACCGGGCCGCCGTCACCGTGCTGCCCGGCGCCGCCCTCGCCCTGTTTGCCGCCGTCCTGCTGCACGCCTGCTGGCCGCGCCCGGGCTGGACCGCCACCGGACGGCTCCCCGGGGACCTGGCCTTCGGCGCGCTCATGCTGGGCCAGGGGGTCTGCGTCCTCGCCCTGGCCGTCGTCGCCCGGTACCTCTACCGCAGGGCGCCCGACGCGGCGGCCGCCCTGCACGGCCTCGGCGGGCCCGCCGTCGCCATGCTCGGCTGCGCGCTCGGCGGGGTGATGTCCGGCGGGGTCGCCCAGCGCGTCGCCGACTGGCTGGACGGGGGAGCCACACCGGGAATGCCGGGCGCCCCGCTGCCGGGGCCGCCCGTGCTGCTGTCCTGGCAGGCCGCCGTACTGCCCCCGCTGCTCCTCGTACTGGCGCTGCTCGCGGCCTGGTTCGCGGTGGGCGGAGCCCGGGCGCGGGGCCGGCTCGCCGCCGTCGTGGCCGCCGAATACCCGGGCGAGACACCGGACCTGGCCCGCAGCCGCCGGATCGCCGGGGCACGGACCGCGGCCGCCCTCACCGACTCCGCGCCCTGGTTCGTGGCGGCCGTCTCCGGGATCACCCTGGTGCTCGGCGCGGGTGCGCTGGCCGGGGCCTGGATCGGCGGCGAGGTCCCGGGCGAGGCGGCCCGCGGGACCGTGCTCGAATCCGCCGCCCGGGCCGCCCAGGACGCCGGGTCCTGGCTCATCGGCCTCGGTATCGCCGCCTTCGTCGCCTGGGGCCGGCGCGCCTACCGGGACCCCGCGGCCCGCCGGACCATAGGGATCCTGTGGGACGTCGGCACTTTCTGGCCGCGCGCCGCGCACCCCTTCGCGCCGCCCTGCTACGCCGAGCGGGCCGTGCCCGACCTGACCTGGCGGATGGCCGGCTGGACGGCCCGCACCGGCGGCCGCCTCGTCATCTCCGGCCACTCCCAGGGCAGCGTGCTCGCCGCCGCGGCCGTCTGGCAGCTACCGCCGCCCGCCCGCCGCCGGGTCGCCCTGCTCACCTACGGATCCCCGCTCGGCCGCCTCTACGGCCGTTGGTTCCCCGCCTACTTCGGCCCCGGGCAGCTCGCAGCCCTGCACCACGAGGTCGACTGCTGGCGCAACCTCTGGCGGGCCACCGACCCCATCGGCGGACCGGCGCTGCCCGACGCGGGCCAGGACGTGGACCGCGGCCCGCTGGCCGACCCGATCGCCTACGGACGCAGCGCCCGCCACCCGCTGCCCGCCCCGATCCTGGGCCACTGCGACTACCAGGCCGACCCGGCCTTCGCCGCCGAACGCGACGCCCTGCTCGCCCGGTTGGACCCGGGGGCCGCACGGGCCGACGGGCCCCACCCGGCGGCGGCCGGGGAGGTACCGGGTCAGCGGATCGTGGTCAGCAAGGAGCGGGCAGGGCCGGCAGCGCCGGAAGATCCGCCGGGAACAGCAGGGTGAGCTCGTCCGTACTGGGCGCCGAGAGCTGGGCCACCCGCCCCGCGTGCCGCTCCACCATCGACTCGAAGGTCTGCCGGGCCGTGCGTCCGTTGCCGAAGGCCGGGCCCTTGGGCAGCTCCGTGAAGTACGTCAGCAGCGCCTGCGACGTACCCTCCCCGAGGCGGTACTCGTGCTCCTCGGTCTGCTGCTCCACGATCCGCAGCAGCTCCTCCGGGCCGTAGTCCCCGAAGGTGATCGTCCGGGAGAACCGTGAGGCCACGCCCGGATTCACCGTCAGGAAGCGCTCCATCTCGGCCGTGTATCCGGCGACGATCACGACCACCGCGTCCCGGTGGTCCTCCATCAGCTTCACCAGCGTGTCGATCGCCTCGCGCCCGAAGTCCCGGCCCGAGTCCTCCGGCGCCAGCGCGTACGCCTCGTCGATGAACAGCACCCCGCCGCGGGCCCGGTCGAAGGCCTCCTGCGTACGGATCGCCGTGGAACCGATGTGCTCGCCGACCAGGTCCACCCGGGACACTTCGACCAGGTGCCCTCGCTCCAGCACCCCGAGGGAGGCCAGGATCTCCCCGTACAGCCGGGCCACGGTGGTCTTGCCGGTGCCGGGGGAGCCGGTGAAGACCAGGTGCCGGCGCACCGAGGCTGCCTTCAGGCCCGCCTGCTGCCGCCGGCGGCCCACCTCGATCATGTCGGTGAGCGCCCGCACCTCGCGTTTGACGCTGTCCAGGCCCACCAGCGCGTCGAGCTGGCCCAGCATCTCGCCGGACTCCCGCGCGGCGGCGGCCGGGCCGTCCTCTGCACCGTCCGCGGGCGCCGGGACGGAAGGCGGCGCCGCCTGGGCGGCCCGCACCGGGGCGCTCCGCTCCCCGGTGACCGTACGGATGCCCGGCTGCGCGGCCCCGGTGGGTCCGCCGCCCGCGGCGGCCCGGGCCGCCGCCCGGGTACCGGACTCGTCGCCGGTGCACTCCTGGACGGTCGGCCCGTCCTCCGCGAACTCGTAGCCCCCGCGGGCGCAGCGCTCGGTGTGACAGCGGGTGAGCGTGGTGCGGCAGCCGTCCATGACGTGGAAGCCGAAACCGGAACTTCCCGTGACCCGGCAGGCCGTGAAGGTGCCCCGGCCGCCCGCCGACACATAGAAGCCGGCCTCGGCCGGGGAGGTGACGGTGACCCGCTCCAGGGTGGGATCGGCGCCCTTGGTGACGATGACACCCGTCTGTACGGCGTCGATCGTGCAGCCGGCGAGCGTGCCGCCGCTGCCGTGGTCGCGGAACCAGGCCCCGGTCGCCGCCTCGCGGATCCGGCAGTCGTCGAGCTGGGCGGTGGCCCCGTCGCTCACCGAGACGGCCGTGTTGCGCACTTGGGACAGGTCACTGTCGACCACGTCGACGCGCGAACCGCGGTCCAGCACGAACAGCGCGTCCGGCACGTCGTGCACCCGGCAGGAGTCGAGGGAGACGGTGGCCCCGTCGCTGATCCACACCGCTGGATAATCGCCCGTACTGTCGTGGATCTCGCAGGACTCGGCGTCCACCCGGGTGCCCGGGTCCCACACGGACAGTCCGTTGCGGCCGAACCGGCGTACCGTGGTGCGGCTGAGGGTGAGCACCGAACGGGACCGCAGATCGACCGCGTTCTCCGGGATGTCGTGGATGTCGCAGCCGGCCAGGGTGAGCACCGCGTCGGTGTCGAGCGTGACCCCGTCGGCCGAGGTGCGGTGGACCGAGCAGTCGGTGAGCCGGGCCGTGGCGCGCGCGGCGATCTGCACCCCGGCGCCCTTGACCTCGTAGACCTCGCAGCCCAGCGCCTCCAGACCGGATCCGTCCCCGGTGACCCCGATGCCGGCGCCCGTCGCGTGGTGGATCCGGCAGCGCTCGAGCCGCGGGCGGCCGCCGCCGCGCACCGAGACGCCGTTCTGCCCGGCGGCCACGACCTCGCACTCCTCGAACACCCCGCCGCCGCCGTCCAGGACGGCGATGCCGACGCCGGCCGGATTCTCCACCGTGCAGCGCCGTACCAGCGGCCGGGCCCCGGCGCCGCGCACCTCGATGCCCGCGGCGGAGTGGGTGCTCACGCGCAGGTCGGTGAGCTCGGGGCAGCCGTCCTCCACCAGCAGGGCGGGGGCCGCCCGGTCCTGGCCCTCCAGATACAGGTCCTGGATCACGGCCGAGGCGCGCACGGTCAGTGCGACCCCGTCGAGCGGGGCGATCCGGACCGACCCCGCCCCGCCCTCGGGTCCGCGCAGGGTGACGGCATGGTGCAGTACCAGGTTCTCGCGGTAGGTGCCGGGGGCGATGGACAGCACGTCCCCGTCGCCCGCGGCGGCGAGCGCGGCGGTCAGTGTCGGATACTCACCGGAGCGGCGCCGCCACCGCGTAGACCCGCCGTGCGTCACCTGGACCGTGCCCTGAACCATGGTGCTGTCGTGCCCCCACCCTCGTGCTCGCGCTGCCGATACGACCGAAGCCACTGAAGTCTGATGTCACCGAAGTAACTGGAGAGACCGATCCGGCGGCTCCACCGTAGCGCGCGCGGAGCCGATGGGCCGCCAGGTCAACTGCCCGCACCCGCGCGACCCCAGTCCGGGCCTGCCGCGGCCCAGGCCCGGTCCAGACGTATGTACCGCCGATGCATGAGGCGTCGTACGACCAGCCGCCGGACCGTCTCTCCCAGCGCGGCCACGCAGATTGCCGCGGCCAGGCCCGCCATCCCCGCGTGGAACACCGCCGAGGACGGGTCCAGCGGCTGGCCCACCAGCCGGCCGCGCGCGTCGGTCCACACCCGGAACCGGTCGCCGGGACGCGGCGGTTCCTCCGCGGCCGGCACCGTGCCCTGGTGGTTGCTGCCGTCCGGCGCGGTCCACGCCGCCACGATCTGCGTCCGGTGCGGGGCCGTCCGCTGCGCCGACGGCTCCGGCGCCGCGGCCGAGTCCGCGGCTGCCTCCGACTCCGCGTCCGCCTGCGCGTCGGCGGCCGGCCGGACCACCACCGCCGGTACGAGATGACGCTCCTGCCGCTGCTCCTGCGCGGCCTGCTGCAGCGTGCCGTCCACCTGAAGGCCCGCGACCCAGCCGACGGCCGGAGCCACCACCAGGACACACACCAGCGCGGCGAACGCCACCCACGCCTCGAAAAGATCGGTCGGTCGGCGCAGCGGATTGCGCCGCCAACGCCACACACCCATTGCTGTCCGCACGGTCCGGCTCCCCCAACCTGTGCCAGTCTCCGCCTGTCTGCGCCTTCGTCCTGACTGATCCAACGGCTTGGTCATGCCGGTTGGTTCCAGCCCGGGCGCCGAGCCCCTCGAAGGTGTCAATCCGGTCGGCCGGTCGACGGTCCAAAACTGCCCGCCGCACCCGCCCCGCGTACCCGCTCCGCCCGCCACGAGGCGGTCCCGGTCGCGTCATGCGAGGACGCGGACCTCGTCGCCGACGCGCAGCCTGCCCAGCCGCACCGGCACCAGGAGCCGCCCGAACGCGAGCGACCGGCCGATCCGCCGGTGCCGGGCCAGGGTCTTCAGCGGTTCCTTGCCCCGCTCGGCCGTGCTCTGGTCGGTGGTGGTGACGACACACCGCCCGCACTCCCGCACCCCGCGGAAGACGGCGTCGCCGATCCCGATGCGCAGCCAGTCGTCCTCGGCCCATGCCTCGGCCCCGGAAACCACCACATTGGGGCGGAAACGGTTCATCGGCAACGGACCCTCCTCGGGATGGTCCCCCTGCGCGATCAGGGAGTTGAGCGCGTCCAGCGAGGCGAGCGTGGCGGTCAGCAGGGGATAGCCGTCGGCCAGGCTCACCGTCTCGCCCGGCAGGGCGTAATCCGGATCGACCGGACGGCGTACGGCCGGATCATCCATGTGCACTAGGCGTACCGGCACCCCGAGGTACGCGCTGAACCAGTCGGCCGCGGCGCCCGCCGCGACCACGGTCTCGACCTTCTTCCCGAACAGTACGACCGGCTCCAGCGGACCCGGCTCCGGTACCTCCACGAACAGCTCCGCCATTCCCGGCGCGGTCACAGCGATCCGGCCACCGCCCACCGGACGGGCCGCGGCCAGGGCCATGCGCGGATGGCGGCGTTGGGTCATGACCGTGCCCTCGGGGTCGATCAGCGCCCAGCGTCGGTCCTCGGCCAGACCCCAGGGCTCCACCGCCACCTCGTCGGGAGCGGTCCCCGCGACCGATTTGACGGGATGGATGTGGAGCGCCTGCACGCGCAAGTTCGACATGGGGGCATCCTGCCAGCCCTCCGTCGCCCCGCCTCCTGGAGCCCCGTCAGTAGCCGCGTCCCTGGTAGGGGCGGCCGTACGGGTCCTCGTACGAGGCGGCCGGCACCGGTGCGGGCACCTGCATCGGACGCGGCGCGGCCGGGCGCATGGCCTCGTACCCGGTGGCCATGGCAGCCGGGCGGGGCTGCTGCGGCTGGGGCTGCGGAACGTACCCGCCGCGGGCCGCCATCGGCTGCTGCTGCGGGATGTACGGGGCCGGCGCGTGCTGGAGCGGCATCGGTTGCGGGGCCGACTGCTGCTGGTACGGGTATCCGTACCCCGAGCTCTGCTGCTGGGGCTGGGCCGGGGGCAGCGCGGGCATCGACGAGGCGAGAGCCGGGAGGTATCCGCCGCTCGAGTATCCGGCACTCGGGGACTCGTAGGCGGCCGGGACGCGGATCGGGGCGATCTGCGGGGTGCCGCGTTCGGCGACGAGGGAGTCGTAGATGGGGGTGTCCGGGAAGGAGGGCGCGGAGTAGTAACCGCCGCCATAAGTGGAGCGGGGGGAGGTCATGGGACCTAAGTTAAGCCCACGACTTCACCGGGTCCATAGCGAGGTGTCGTCAACACCGCCCTGACCTGCATATTCGCAGGTCAGGGCCACACCTTTCACTTGACGTTCACGTGCACGATTCGCCACTTCCATCCCACCTTGCTCCTACTCGTACTCACCGGTTGGGTGTTGCACCGACTTAGTGCTGACGCGGTGTCACAACGCGGTGACCTCGGATGACGCTGCCGCGGGCAGCAGTTCGTCGTTTCAGGCGTCGCTGGGACGGGCATAGGTGCGGCCCTTCCAGGACGCTCCGCGACCCCGGTAGTGCTGCACGGCCGAATCGACCGTCATCAGGAGGTACAGCAGCGCCGTGAACGGAAGGAGCGCGGCGAGCGCGGCCGGCTGGCCGTAGTACCGGAGCATCGGCAGGTAGGTGCCCGCCATCAGCAGCCACGCCAGGCCGCCCGGCCAGGCGACGGCCGGGTGTCCGGTCGCGAGACCCGCCAGCAGCGCCGCCGGGGGCACCAGGTAGACGAGCGTCAAACCGGCGACCGTTCCGGCCAGCAGCAGTGGCCGGTGGCGCAGTTGGGCGTAGGCGCTGCGCGCGACCATCTGCCACAGGTCCGCGAGCGCGGGGTACGGGCGCACGCTGTCCACCCGCTCCGCGAGCCCCAGCCAGATCCGGCCGCCGGAGCGCTGCACCGCGCGGGCGAGCGAGACGTCGTCGATGACCGCCTGGCGGATGGAATCGGGGACCCCCGCCCGCACGGCGGCCCCGGTGCGCAGCAGTACGCAGCCGCCGGCGGCCGCCGCGGTCCGGGCGGAGGGCCGGTTGATCCGGCGGAAGGGGTAGAGCTGGGCGAAGAAGTAGACGAAGGCCGGGACGACGAGCCGCTCCCAGAGGCCGGCCACCCGCAGGCGGGCCATCTGGGAGACGAGGTCGAGGTCGGCGGAGGTCGCGGCGGCGACCAATTCGCGCAGACTGTCGGGTTCGTGTGCGATGTCGGCATCGGTGAGCAGGAGGAAATCGGGTTCGGCGGGGTGCGCGGTGCGGGCGATCGCGATGCCGTGCCGGAGCGCCCAGAGCTTGCCCGTCCAGCCGGGTGCGGGGTCTCCGGGGGAGACGACGGTGAGCGGGAGGCCGGGGTGCTCCCCTGCGAGCCGGCGCGCGAGTTCGCCCGTGCCGTCCGTGCTCCCGTCGTCGACGAGGACCACCTCGGCCTCGCCGGGATAGTCCTGGGCGAGCAGCGAAGGCAGGCTCCGCGGCAGCACCTCGGCCTCGTCCCGGGCGGGGACGACGATCGCGACGGAGGGCCAGTGGGCGGGGGCCGTACGGGGCGGGAGGCGGACGTCGGTCCGCCAGAACATGCCCTGGGCGAGGGTGAGCCAGAGCCAGGCGGCAAGGGAGGCATAGGCCGCGCAGGCGGCGGTGAGGAGGCCCATACCGGCAGTGTGCCGGGCCCGGCCGAACGTGTCCCGCATCCGACACCCCCAGGTGCGGCGAGCCTGTGCCCCCCGGCAGGGGTGCGGGACCTCGGGGGCTCGGCGCGACGGCGTCCCGGTGTGAGCGGGGCCATCGTGGGGCCGGGCCGTGGAACTCCCGCACCCCCGGGGGTGCCGCATGCCCCGCGGATCCGTCGCGGGGTGCGGTCGCCCCTGTGGTCCCGAATGCGGCGGGCGGCCTGGGGCCGGGGCGGCCGCCCGGCGGGGCCCGGAGGCGGCGGCGTTTGTTCCGGGCGCGGCGAAGGCGGGGCGTGGTATGCCTCCGGCCTGGAGTTCGGTCCGCTTCGCGGTCCCGGTGCAGGTGGGTCCTGGGCCGGGTCGCACCCGCCTCGTCGGCTGGAGTGCGTTGGTGCCCCGATCCCGGCGCGGCGGCCCGGTGGCGTGCGTACGGTGGCGCTCCGGCCAGGGTGCGGCGGTCTCGGGGTCGTGGCGCGGTCCGGGGTGCGGCACCTCTCGCGGGTCGGGTTCGGGTGTTGTGGAGGAAGGGGCCCGTCGGGGTGGGGTCGACTAAGGTGGGCGGGTGAAGATCGCGCTCATGGACTCCGGAATCGGCCTCCTCGCGGCGGCCGCGGCGGTGCGGCGGCTGCGGCCGGACGCCGACCTGGTCGTGTCCTCCGACCCCGACGGAATGCCCTGGGGTCCGCGGACCCCCGCCGACCTCACCCGGCGGGCGCTCGCCGTCGCCCGGGCCGCCGCCGCGCACCGTCCGGACGCGCTGATCGTCGCCTGCAACACCGCGACCGTGCACGCCCTCGACGCCGTGCGGGCGGAGTTGGAGCCGGTGATCCCGGTCATCGGGACCGTGCCGGCGATCAAGCCCGCCGCGGCCGCCGGCGGCCGGGTGGCGATCTGGGCCACCCCCGCCACCACCGGCAGCACCTACCAGCGCGGGCTGATCCGCGACTTCGCCACCGGGGCCCGGGTCACCGAGGTGCCCTGCCCCGGCCTCGCCGATGCGGTGGAGGCGGCCGACGCCGCCGCCGTGACGGCCGCCGTCGCCGCGGCTGCCGCGCTGACCCCGCGCGATGTCACCGACGTCGTGCTCGGCTGCACGCACTACGAGCTGGTCGAGAGCGCCATCCGGGCCGCCCTCGCCGCGCGCACCCAGGAAGCGGAGCTCGTCTACCACGGTTCGGCCGAGCCCGTCGCGGTGCAGGCGCTGCGCCGCCTCGGCCTGCGGCCCGAGCCCGATCTGCCCCGCACGGGCGGCCTGGCCGTGCTCCGCAGCGGACGCCCGGGGACCCTGCCCGCCGCCGCGCTCGCGTACGCCGAGGGCCGGCTGCTCGCGGGCCAGGGCGCGCCCGTCGGCTGACGGCCCCAGCCCACCCGCCGCCCGACCGCACCCGAACACGACGAGAGCGCCCCCGGCTCACCCACGGCGGGCCGCGACGCGACCGCCCGGTCGGTTCTCGGCATGGCGGAGCGCGGTGTCCGCTCGTCCGTCGTGCGGCTGCCCCGGACGGTGCACGGCCAAGACGACCACCACGGCTTGATTGCCGGCCTGATCGGAATCGACCGCGACAAGGGCGTCGCCGGTTACGTCGGGACGGGTCCAGCCGCTGGCCCGCGGTGCACGTACTGGACGCCGCGCACCTGTTCCGCCTGGCAGTGGAGCGGGCCCCGGCCGGATCGGTGCTGCACGCGGTCGGCGACGAGGGCGTGCCGATTCACGAGATCGCTGAGGTGATCGGCCGCCACCTGAACCTGCCGACGGCTTCCGTCCCGGCCGAGGAATTCGGCTTCCTGGGCGGGATCCTCGCGGTCGACCAGCCGGCGTCCAGCACGCTGACCCGCGAGCTGCTCGGCTGGCGGCCGGTCCGGCCGGGGCTCATCGAGGACCTGGACAAGGGCCACTACTTCGGCTGAGCCGGCACCTCGCCGGTGCCGGCACGGGCATCGGCGAGGCATCAGGACGATCTTCTTCATGAAAGGAACGGCAGTGATCCCGTACGGACCGGACGACCCGCCTGCCACCGGGCGCCGCGTCCAGGGCTTTCGACTCACCCAGCAGGGACGCGAACGGCCTGACGGTGTTGCAGCGCAGCGCAGCGCAGCTCGGTCTCGGGGTGTGGTCGAGATACGCGTCAAACGGCCTTGGTAGTGGTGCGCTCGCGTATTCAACTGTCCTCAGTTCCCCGTGGAGTCCGGCCTGCTGGTGACCGTGCGTGGTCGCCAGTCGCGTATCGGCTCCACGTTCCGCCGGTCTCGTTGAGTGGGTGAGTGGTGGTCTTGTCGTGGTGGCCGAGGGCGTCGGCGACGACGGGAGCGGGCATCTCAAGGAGTTGCTGTCGGATGGCGGCGCCGCAGGCGGCAGCCACTGGGACGCCGATCTCGTCGAGGAGTATGGGCAGGTGGTCGGGGCGGGAGGGCCGGCCCGCCCGGCGGCCTGGGTGGATCCAGGGGGATGCCTGGTTGGCGGTGCTCATGTTGTCGCGGTCGGCGATGTAGTCCAGCAGCAGGGAAGCGGCCGGCTCGGGGACTGGTGAGGACGGTTCCCCGAGCCGGAGAAGTACTGCGGGGGTGTCGGGCGCGCGTACACGCCCCCAAATGGGTCTGACCGCTGATGAACGGGTGATCTTGAGTGAACGGGTGGTCTTGACTCGTGTCGCTGATGGACTGTCCGTTGTGGGCTGATATTTGGGAGGTTAGTCAGACATCGGCTCGGAATCAGGAGAAGCTCATGGCACGAAGACTCACGGCGCTGCTCGTTGCCGCCGGACTACTCGCCGCCCCGCTGGGCCTGGCTTCTCCCGCTGAGGCCGGTAACCCGGACAGGCACCTCGACGTGGCGACGTACAACGTCTACCAAGGCACCGACCTCACTCCTCTGCTCGCGGCACCCAACCTGCCGGAGCTCGTCCGCCGAGCCGGAATCGCCTACGGCCAGGTGGTCGCCACCGACTTTCCGCTCCGTGCCCGGGCGATTTCCCGTCTGATCAAGAAGGAGCGGCCCGAGGTCATCGGCCTGCAGGAGGTTGCCCTGTGGAAGACGGGCCCGCTGGGCGGCGGGCTCACCACCACCTACGACTTCCTGGACCTCACGCTCAGCGCGCTGCGCGACGCGGGCCTCAGCTATCGGGCGATCGCCGTCGACACCACGTTCAGCGGTGTGCTGCCGATCAGCGGCACCACGCAGGCGAGTTTCACGGATCGGGACGTGATCCTGGTACGCGACGGGGTCCAGGTGACGAACCCCCAGTCGCACCTCTACACGGCGAAGCTCGTCGTCCCGACACCGTCCGGCATCACCTTCACCATCCCGCGCGGCTGGTCCGCGGTGGACGTGAAGCTCGCGGGCAAGTCGGTACGGGTGGCGAATACGCACCTGGAGCCCGCGGTGCCCCCCATTCGCAACGCCCAGGGGCAGGAACTGAAGGCCGCACTGGCGCAGTCGCCGTACCCCGTGACCGTGGTCGGCGACTTCAACTCCCTGCCGACGGACGCGACCGGCCCGTACGGTGCGTTCACGGGCGGCGGTTATGTGGACGCCTGGCACAGGGTCCACCCCACAAGGGACGGTTTCACCGCAGCCCAGGACGCCGACCTCACCAATGCGCCGTCCAAGCTGGATCACCGCATCGATTACGTCTTCTACCAGCCTGGCCGGCTGTCGGCGGCAACCGCCCACGTGATCGGGGGCAGACTGCGCGACCGCACACCAACAGGACTGTGGCCGTCCGATCACGCCGGCCTGGCGGTGCGCCTGGGAGTGTCCAGATAAACGTTGAGGTTCTTGTGCTTGAGCGGGGACAGCCGGGCCACGCCCTCGCCACGGATCTCATGACCCTCCGCGCGAAGCTGGACGACGACGGCGGCGTCGATGTAGCGGGTCGTCCAGAGCACCACGGCGCCTTCTTGCCGTGGCAGATGTCGCGGGCGAGCTTGTGCCGGGACTCCTGGACGGTGAGCTGCTTGTGCACCTGCCGCCGATAGGTGTCGTCCACGGGGTCTACCACCGCCAGGAGGTGGAGGGTCTTGGCAGTCCGCCCGTACGCGGCGAACGCCTGTCCCAGCGGGGTGGGGGCCCTCGCGGCCGAACATCCGCAGCATGTCCCCCTCTCGGCGGCCGTCTCGGCGCTTGCCACGAGGAGCGCGTGCGCGCACTTCGTGCACTCATGGATGACCCCCGGGCATTTTTCGACCTGGTGGCCGGTGCACTCGGGGCTGACGTGGCGCAGGTATTCCTCGCGTACGGCCTCGCGGTCCGCTGGCAATGGAGTCGCCCTTGCCGGTGCCCCCACCGTCGGGGGTCCGGGTCGCGGCTCCCTTGATGGCGCGGCTGGACAGGAGTCGGTGCCCCCAAGCTGGACGCTGCCCGCACCCCTGGACCGTGCAGCCATCCCGTCGGCGTACTGGCGGGGGTGGTGCGGGTCAGCGCCGAGGCTTGGCCGTGACGATACGGATCCACTGCCCGAGGGCGTCAGCCCCGGCGGCTTCCCGCGTGGGATGCCGGTGCGGGTTGGAGGAGGGCGTCAGCCGGGTGGCCCAGCCCTGCCAACCCTTGCGTCGGCCGGCCTGGTACGTGGGCTCGACGTGCCCGAGATTACTGCCGTCAGCGGCCACCACGTCCCGGCTGCTGGTCTCGCGGTCCGTGCTGACCAGCGTGGCTCCCGCGGCTACAGCGTTGGCCTGCTTCGCTGACATGCGGCGTGGCCGCCGCACAGCCACCTGTGAGAGCGCGCGGGGCTCTGCAGGACGGTTACGTGACGAGCCTGCGACGGGTGCGGCGTCCGGCGCAACCGTGGGGTCGGCAGTTCGGCAGGCTCGGCCGGTTCGATACGCTCCGCCGCCCTCTCCCGGAGGTGGCGATTCGGTACGTGATGTTGAGGCCGGTGCGACCAGGTCCTTCAGTCGCTTCACCTCAGCGGCCTGCCGACGCCTGTGGGCCTTCTGTCGTGCATCGATCTCGCCGATGCGGCGCTGTTCCGTCCCGCACCGGGGGAATGCTTTCAGCGCGAGCCGGCCGCCGCGAGCTGCTGAGCCAGCGCGGCCAGGTCGTCCGCGTCCAGAACCCGGTCCCCGAAGCCCGGCAGCGGCACGTGGAGCGGCGCCGTCCAGTGCTCCGGGACCGCCTGCCGGCCGTACCGGGCCCCGGCCAGGGTCCCGGTCACCGCCGCCACGGTGTCGGTGTCCCCGCCGAGGTCCACGGCGGCCCGTACCGCCTGCGCGAAGGTGCCGGTGGTTCGCAGCGCCCACACGGCCGAGCCCAGGCAGGGCCATACCGCCCCGTTGAACTCGGTGGCCAGCTCCGGATGCCAGTCGGGGGCCAGCACGCGTCCGTACCGCTCGCGGTGGTCCGGGTGCACCGCGGCGAGCGTTGCGGGGAGGGCGGCCAGCGGATCGGCCCCCTCCAGGGCGGTACGGACGAGCTCGTGCAGGATCGCGGTCCCCTCCCAGGCCGCCCGGTCGCCGTGTGTGAGCGCCGCGATCCGCCGGGCCGCGTCCATGGTCCCCCGCTGTCCTGCGGGAGCGAAGTAGACCGCCGAGGTGGCGGCGCGCATCAGGGAACCGTTGCCCGCGGCCCGCGCGTTGACCTGGAAGTGCAGGGCCGCGGCGAGGTCCCAGGGCTCACCGTTGGTCAGCACGTCCTCGGTCTGCAGCCCGATGTCCTTGGGCTGCCCCGCCGCCCAGCGCTGGAACCGGCCGAAGAGGTCGGGGAGTTCGAGGCCGCCGCACTCCAGCAGGGAATCGGCGACCAGGACGGCCATCTGCGTGTCGTCCGTCGCCTCGCCGGGGTCCCAGCCGCCGCCCGCGGCCATCTCCGCGCCGCGCGCGGTCAGTTCCCCCGCGGCGCCGAACTCGTACGGCGCGCCCAGCGCGTCGCCCGCCGCCGAGCCGACGACGGCCCCCACGGCCCGGTCCAGTGCGCTGATCACCGGGTGGCCCCCTCGCACACGGCGGCCAGCAGGTCGCGCGCGAATCGGTCCGGATCGTCCAGGCCGGCCGCCGCCAGGGTGGCCGGTGCGCCGGTCAGCAGGTGGGGGACGGCGCCGTGCAGGGCGAGGGTCAGGGCGCGGGCCCGTTCCGGATCGGCCGGCAGTCCGGCCCCGCGCAGCAGGTGCGTGTACGCAGCGAAGTCGCAGGCCGCGACCGGGTCGAGCAGTGCGGCCAGCCAGGGCCGCCGCGCCGCCTCGGCCTGGAGCTCCAGATAGGCCAGTACGCGGGGGCGCCCGGGTCCGGCCACATCGCGCAGCAGCCCGGCGAGCAGGGCCGCGAGCTGGCCGGCGTCGGAGGGCCCCGGTCCCGCCCCCGCGAGGGCTGCGGCCAGCGCCCGGTACTGCTCCGCGCAGCGTTCGGCGGCGCCCCGCAGCAGGGCGTCGCGGGTCGGGAAGTAGTTCTTGGCGGTGCCCGTCGGCACGACGGCGGCCGCGTCGACGGCCCGGTGCGTCAGCCCGCGCCCGCCCGCTTCCGCCAGTACGGCGATGGCCGCGTCCCGCAGGCGGTCCCTCCGGTCCTGGTTCACCTCGCCAGCATAACTACACCCGTGGTACCACGGATGTAGTACCACGGCTGTGGTGATTGCTCGAGCCGGGCCGACGGAGCCGGGCCGGAGCGGGCCGGGGCGTTGCGACGCGGACGAAAGGTGAAGGTGATGAGCGACACCGGAACAGGGCAGGGCCGCGCTACAGGTACGGCCGTGGTCGTCGGTGCGGGAGTCGGCGGACTCGCCACCGCCGTCGGGCTGCGCCGCGCGGGTTGGGAGGTGACCGTCCTCGAACGGCGGACCGCGCCCGAACGCTACGGAACCGCCTTCGGCATCCACCCCACCGCTCAGTCCGCGCTCGACCGCCTCGGCCTCGGCGATGCGCTCCGGGCGTCGGCGGTCCCTTACCGCGGAGCCCGGATCCGCCGCCCCGACGGCAGGGTCCTGACCGCTCTCCCGCTCGAACGGATCGAGCGCCGGGCGGGCCGACCGGAACTGCTCGTCTCCCGGCCCCACCTGATCGACGCGCTGCTCGCCGGGCTCGACCGGCTCGGCGGCGTGCGGATCGCGTACGGGGAGCGCCTCGCCGACCCGGCCGGGGCCGCCGCCGACCCGGCCGCGCTCGCCGCCGACCTGGTCGTCGGCGCCGACGGCATCAACAGCGTCGTCCGCGGCGCGCACTTCGGCGGCGCGAGCCGCCCCCGCCCGATCGGCGCGGCGGCCTGGATCGGTACCGCCGGATTCGAGACCGGTCTCTACGGCGAGACCTGGGGCGCCGGCCGCTTCTTCGGCATGACCCCGGTCGAGGCCGGCCGCACCAACTGGTACGCCACCGTCCCCGGGGCCACCACCGCCCAGCAGGTGCGGGAAGCCTTCGCCGACTGGCACGACCCCATTCCGCGCGTGCTGGACGAGAGCGACCCCGCGACCTGGATCAGGTACGAGATGCGCCACCTGTACCCCGCTCTCCCCACCTTTGTCGCGGACGGCCGGATCGCGCTCGTCGGCGACGCCGCCCACGCCATGACGCCCCACCTCGGCCAGGGCGCCTGCACGGCCCTCCGCGACGCCGAGGCCCTGACCCGCGCCGTCGCCGCGGCCGGACCGGCCGGGCTGCCCGGCGCCCTGCGCGCGTACGACACCGAGCGCCGCCGCAGCGCCCAGCGCGTCGCCTTCGGCTCCCGGAACCTGCACCGCTTCATGACCGGCCGCCGTCCGGCCCTGCGCGACGCGCTCGTCCGCCTTCTGCCGAAGAGCTAGAGGGACCGGAGGACTGAAAAGAACAAGAGCCGGAGGAAGAGCCGGCCGACGGGCTGGTGACCGAGGTCCCGCGGGGCCGCGCCGGGCCGCCCGGGCGCGAGACAGTGGCGGGCAAGCGGAACGTGAGTACGCTGCTACTCATGACGGGTCACCCTCCGGGTCCGCTCTGGGCGGGCCGCGCCACCAACCGTGCGCAGTGGCTGCTCGCAGCCGTCGGTGCGGCCTGTCTGGCGCTCGGCATCGAACTGGCCGTCGACTACGCCTGGACCGCCGGCATCGTCCCCCTCCTCATGTCCGTGATCGGCTGCCTCGCCGTCGGGCTGCTCATCCTCTACGGCACCCTGGCCTTCGTGCACGTCGCCGTCACCGTCGACTCCGAGGCCCTGGAAGTGCGCTGCGGCCACATAGGGCTGCCCCGCCGCCGGATCCGGCTCACCGATGTCACCTCCGCCGAGTTCGTCCCCACCATCACCCCGCAGCAATGGGGAGGCTGGGGCCACCGCTGGCGCCCCGAGAAGGGCACCGCGATCATCGTCCGGCGCGGTGAGGGCGTGGCCCTCACCCTGGGCGACGGCAAGCGGTTCACCGTCACCGTCGACGACGCCGAGAACGCCGTCCGAGTCATCCGCACCCACCTGCGCACCCTCGCCCGCTAGGGGGTTGTCCCGTCGGGCGGGGCCGGGCGCTTACCGGTCCGCGAGGCCCGGGGACGTACACTCCGCCAGATGAGCAGCAGTGTCACCCGCGCGACCGGGAACGAGCCCCCGCAGTCCGCCGACGGACCCCGGGCCGACGCGCCCGCCACCACCTCGCCCGCCGCCGGGCGGAGGGGCTACGGGCTCCTGCGCGCCGTACTCGCCGCCCTCTCCGGCGTGCTGCTCCACCTCAGCTTCCCGCCCCGCCCCCTGTGGTGGCTGGCGCCCTTCGCCCTCGCCCTGCTCGCCGGCTGCCTGCACGGCCGCCGCGCCCGGGCGGGCTTCGGCCTCGGGCTCCTCTGCGGCCTCGGCTTCCTGCTGCCGCTCCTCGTATGGACCGGTGAGGAGGTCGGCCCGGTGCCGTGGCTGGCACTGAGCACCCTCGAAGCCCTCCTCATCGGCCTCACCGGTCTCGGTATCGCCCTCGTCAGCCGGCTCCCGGCCTGGCCGGTGTTCGCCGCCGCCGTCTGGGTCGCGGGCGAGGCCCTGCGGGCCCGGGCCCCCTTCGGCGGCTTCCCCTGGGGCAAGCTCGCCTTCGGACAGGCCGACGGTGTCTTCACCCCGCTCGTCGCCCTCGGCGGTACCCCGCTGCTCTCCTTCGGCGTAGCGCTGTGCGGATTCGGTGTGTACGAAGCCCTGCGCATCGCCCGCAGCCACCCCGGCCGCACCACCGCCGCGCTGACCGCCCTCACCATCGCCGCCCCGGTCGGCGCGGGGCTCGCCGCCCGCCCGCTGGTCTCCGACGCGGCCGAGGACGGCACCGTCGTGGCCGCCGTCATCCAGGGCAACGTTCCCCGCCTCGGCCTCGACTTCAACTCCCAGCGCCGGGCCGTCCTCGACAACCACGCCAAGCGCACCGTGCAGCTCGCCGAGGACGTCAGGGCCGGGCGCGTCCCGAAGCCCGACTTCGTGGTCTGGCCGGAGAACTCCTCCGACCTCGACCCGTACGCCGAGGCCGACGCCCACGACGTCATCGACCAGGCGGTCAAGGCGATCGGTGTGCCCGTCGCCATCGGCGCGGTGGTGGCGCCGGAGACCGGCCCGCTGCGCAACACGATGATCCTGTGGGACCCCGTCAAGGGCCCCACCGTCACCTACGACAAGCGCAAGATCCAGCCCTTCGGCGAGCGCATCCCGATGCGTTCCGTCGTCCGGCTCTTCAGCGCGGACGTGGACCGGGTGCGCCGCGACTTCGGCCCCGGCAAGGACCCCGGTGTCTTCGACATGGCCGGCAGCGGTGTCGGCATGGTCACCTGCTTCGAGGCCGCCTTCGACGACGCCGTCCGCTCCACCGTCCAGGACGGCGCGCAGGTGATCGCCGTACCGAGCAACAACGCCACCTTCGGCCGGACGCAGATGACCTACCAGCAGCTGGCCATGGACCGGATCCGCGCCGTCGAGCACAGCCGGACCGTGCTCGTCCCCGTCACCAGCGGGGTCAGCGCCGTCATCCGCCCCGACGGCACGGTCGTCTCGCAGACGAAGATGTTCACCGCGGACGCGCTCGTCGCCGAGATCCCGCTGCGCTCCGGCCGCACCCCCGCCACCGTACTCGGACCGCTGCCGGAGTACGTGCTGCTCCTGGTGGCCGCCGGTGGCTTCGGCCTGCTCCTGGCCCGGCGGATCGGCTCGCGCCGCGCCGCCTGAGCGGGGACGCGGGGCGCGGCCTCGTAGGGTCGGGGCATGACCACACCCGAATTCATCCGTCAGATCCGCGCCTCCGCCGGGCACCAGCTGCTCCTGCTGCCCGGGGTGACCGCCATCGTCTTCGACGACCTCGGCCGGGTGCTGCTCGGTCGGCGCTCCGACACGGGGCACTGGGCCGTGGTCGGCGGCATCGCCGAGCCGGGGGAGCAGCCCGCCGAGACCGCGGTGCGCGAGGTGTACGAGGAGACGGCGGTGCGCTGTGTCGCCGAGCGGGTGGTGCTCGTCCAGATGACGGAGCGGATGACCTACCCCAACGGCGATGTCTGCCAGTTCCAGGACATCACCTTCCGCTGCCGTGCGACGGGCGGCGAGGCGCGGGCCAACGATCACGAGTCCCTCGAAGTGGCATGGTTCGAGCTGGACGCGCTGCCTCCGCTGGACCCCTTCGGTCTCGACCGCATCCACCGGGCCCTGAGCGACGAGCCGACCTGGTTCGAGGCCCCTGCGGAGCTGCTCGATTAGCCGGTCCACGGGTCTGTGACAAACCGGGCGTACCCCTCCCGGGCCGCCGGACAGGCGCGGTGAGCTGCTTGTACGTGCGCTGTAGGGTTCCGCTGACCCAAGGCGGTAATCGGACAGTCGTACATCCAAGGAGGGTGATCAGGGGATGAGCTCGAGCAGTGCAGGCGGAGAGTCGTGGGTGGGCGGGCACGGCCGCGCACCCGCCGGAGCGGCCCCCGGAGGGCGCCTGGCGGTCCTCGACGGAGTCCGGGTCCTCGCCGCGCTCGGTGTGCTCTTCTACCACTACTTCGCCCTCGCGAGTGCCTGGGGGCAATCCCCGGCGGGGGTCTTCCCGAACGCCCACCGGTTCGCCGTCTACGGCTGGCTCGGCGTCGAGATCTTCTTCCTGGTCAGCGGGTTCGTCATCTGTATGAGCGCCTGGGGCCGCACCGTGGGCGACTTCGCGGTGTCCCGGATCTCCCGGCTCTTCCCCGCCTACTGGGCGGCCGTGTTCTTCACCACCCTCGTGCTGTTCACCTGGCCCGAGGTCCGGCAGATCAATGCTCTCAGCCACGTCATGGTGAACCTGTCCATGCTCCAGGGCGGCATCGGGGTCCCGAACATCGACGACGCCTACTGGACGCTGTTCGTCGAGCTCAAGTTCTACGTGCTGTTCGCGCTCGTGGTCATGCGCGGCGTGACCTACCGCAACTGCGTCCTGTTCTGTGCCGCCTGGACCCTCGCCGGCGTCGTGGCCCCAACCGCCGACAACGGCGTGCTGTCCTTCTTCGCGGCCTCGGCCTCGTCCCCGTACTTCATCGCCGGAATCGGCTTCTACCTGATGCGCCGCTTCCGGCCGAACGCCGTCCTGTGGGCCGTCGTCGGCGTCCAGTTCCTCCTGGCGCAGCACCATGTGCACGCCCGCATGGTCTCCAGCCTGGGCCGGGAGGCCACCCAGCAGACGCCCGCCTGGCCCGCCCACCTGATCATCGCGCTGGGCTTCGCCCTCATGGCGGCGATAGCCCTCGGCGCCCTCGACGGCGTTCAGTGGCGCTGGCTCCCGCACGCCGGAGCGCTCACGTACCCGCTCTACCTGATCCACATGATGGCCGGACTGACCTTCATCCATCACCTGCGCCGCGATGTGGCGCCCGTACCGCTGATCGTCGGGGTGACCGCCACGATGCTGCTCATCGCCTGGCTCATCCACCGGCTCGTGGAACGTCCGCTCGGCCGGCTGCTGCGCGACCGCCTGCGCCGCGGAGTGCAGGACATCCGCGCGGGCACCCCGCTGGGGGCCTCGATCGACCGGCTCCCCGCACCGTCCTCGGCGACCGACGCGCAGCGGATCCCGGCCCGCCGCTAGGACGTGCCTCCTACACTGACGGGCATGGCATGCCGCATCAGTGAGCTCGTCATCGACTGCGCCGACCCCGAAGGGCTCGCAGTGTTCTGGAGCGGGGTACTCGGCTACGCGGAACTGGGTCGGGAGGACGACGGGAGCATCGAGATCGGGCCGCCCGACGCCGGTTTCGGCGGGGCGCAGCCCACCCTGGTCCTCAGCCCCAGCAGCGATCCGAGGTCCGGGAAACTCCGGCTGCACATCGACGTCAACGCCACCGACCGCGATCAGGACGCCGAGCTGGAGCGGCTGCTCGCGCTCGGTGCCCGGCCCGCCGACGTCGGACAGAGCGGCACCGAGGGCTGGTACGTCCTGGTCGATCCGGAGGGCAACGAGTTCTGCCTCCTGCGCAGGCGGCTCCCGCCCCTGTGACCCCGCCCTTGTGACCCCGCCCCTGTGACCTCGCCCCTGTTACCTCCTCGCCCCTGTGACCCCGCTCGGGCGGGCACGGCTCGGGCGGTCGGGGACCGCTCAGGAGCGCGCCTGCCGGTACAGATCCACCGCTTCGTCCCCCAGCACCGCGCTGTACGAGATCTCCGGCACGCTCCCGCCGCCCTCGTACCCGCCGAGCACGCCCGCCAGTGCGCCGCCCACCAGCCAGGGGCTGCCGCTGGTCCCGCCGGTGAGGTCCGGGCAGCCGATGCGGCGCTGGCTCTCGGTGAGCAGGTCGGTGGTGTTCGCGCAGCGCAGCGGGCTCTCCTCGGTGCGCGGGTAGCCGATGACCGTCGCCGTGGCTTCGTCCGGCTGCTCGGCGGCGACCGGGAAGCCGCCCACGAGGTCCTCCACGGCCCCGCTCCGCCCGGCGCCCGCCGGGGCCACCGTCGCGAAGGCGATGTCGTCGTCCGGATCCTGGCCGTCCGTCCAGCCCGGTGCGATGTACACCTCGGTGAGCTTCCAGACGCCGTACGGGGCCTTGCCGTCGCGGTAGCCCGGCGCGAAGACGGTGGTCTCGGGACTCTCCAGGCAGTGCGCGGCGGTGGCGATCACATCGCGGTCTTCGCTGTGCACCACGGCGGCGGTGCAGAAGTGGCCGCCGTCGAGCCCCTCCGTGAAGAGTGCCCCCACCCGGTCCGCGGTGGCGCCGGGCCGGGCCTGAGCGGTGATGCCGAGCGGCGGTACGGCCGCCGCGTCGGGCAGGTCGACGCCGAGCAGCGCGGCCATGGCGGCCACCGCGAGCAGGATCCGGGACGCCCGCCGCGCACGGGTGGGCCGGGCCGTTCGGGGGAGCGTGGACTGGATCATGCTTCCACCCTGCCCGCCGAACCTATGTCCGGAGGCTGGTGTTCCGTATGAATCTGCTGTGAATCCCGTGAACCCGGCGTGAAACCCGGGTCATGCCCGGACAGGCCCGTCTTTGTCGGCTTTCAGCGGTCACCACCCGGCACTCCGGCACCCGGCACTCCGGCACTCCGGCACCCGGCACTCCGGCACCCGGGCACCCGGCCGCCGTTAGGCGCGCCGTTCGTACACCGTCACCCGGCGCCCCCGCACCTGCCGGTCCGCCACCACCTCGAAGTGCTCGCGCAGGACCGCCGCCTTGGCCTTGTCCCGCTCCGCCGACGGCGCCTTCGCCACCTTCGCCGCGTCCGTCACCAGCAGCACCCGCCGCTGCCCGAGCAGCGCCGCCCGGATCAGGGCCGGCTCCGCCTCCTCACCCTTGAGGGTGGCCGAGGCGACCGGGGACGCGGCCAGCGCCACATCGGCCAGGCCACCGAAGGCGCCCGGCGACACCAGCGCCGTGTCCCGCCGCGCGGCCGGGACGAACAGCACCGCGTCCCCGTCCCGCTTCAGCCCGGCCACCTCGCCGGCCACCGCGAGGACGTCGTCGACCCGGCTCGCCGGGGCCCGCTTGCCCAGCTCCATCGGAAGCAGAGCCAGCACCGAGACCCCGACCACGCCCGGCACCAGCAGACCCGCCGCCCTCGGGAACCGGGGCGCGCAGGACCGTACGGCGGCGGCCAGGGCGGCGCCGATCAGCAGAGCCAGCCCGATCATGCTGAACAGGACGTACCGGTCGAGGAACAGCGGCTGCACCAGAGAGAGCCCGATCAGCCCGAGCTGCGGCACCGCCAGCAGCGGCAGCCCGACCGCGGCCACCGAGAGGGCCCTGCGCTGCGGCCGGCCCGGCCGGACCCGCCGGTCCGCCCACGCCCCCAGGCCGCCGAGCGCCAGCAGGATTCCCGGCCCGATCAGCATGTGCCAGGTCAGCGGCGGTATCCACGACACCTGGTCGGACTGGCCCCGGCTGAACAGGATCAACGGCAGCGCCCCCGCCACCGCCGCCGAGCCGTACGCCGCCCAGCGCAGCCACACCCGCCGCCCGGCCCCGACCCACCCCAGGGTCACCGCGTGGGCGGGCAGAACCAGCAGGGACAGCCAGTTCAGCAGGGCGCACGCCAGCACGGTGGTCGCGTACGCCGCCCAGCGCGGCCAGGTCCGCCGCCCGGGCCCGCTCTCCAGGAGCGACAGCAGGAGCAGGGTGGAGAAGCCGGCCCCCGCCGCGACGAGCGCGTACGGACGCCCTTCCTGGAGGTAGAACTGGACCGCCGGCAGCAGCCCGAGGGCCAGCCCGCCGCCGAGCCCCGCCCAGAACCCGGCCAGGCGCCGCCCGATCAGCGCCACGCACGCGGCGGCCGCCGAGACGGCCAGCACCGACGGCAGCCGCAGGGTCGTCGTGCTCGCCCCGAACACCTCGAAGAGGCCGTGCATCAGCAGGTAGTAGAGCCCGTGCACGGAGTCGACGTTCGAGAGCATCGCCCATATCTCGCCCGTCGACCGCCCGGCCACCTGCCAGGTCGCCGCCTCGTCCCGCCACACGCTGTCCTGCCGGGAGAGCCCCCACAGTCCGAGCCCCAGCGTCCACAGGAGGGGGACCAGCCACACGAGCACGCGCCGACGTCGGGAATCAGGTGCATCAGATGAATCGGAAGAATCAGCTGTGGCAGGTATGTGGGAAGGCATGAAGGTGCGCGGATCCTCGGTGCGGGGCGTCGGCGGAAAGCATCAGTCTATGGACGCCACGGACGGTTTCCGGACCGGGTGTTGTGCACCACGGAGCGTGAGCGTCCGGCCTCCTCGCCCCTAGCCTCGCCGCAGGAGCACGAACGAGGGGCGGTACCCGGTGAACTGGCTCATCCACGACTACCGCGAGAGCGATCTCGCAGCGGTGGTCCACCTGATCGACACCACGGCCGAACTCGGCCAGGAGTCCGTCTTCTCGCTCGCCGAGTGCATCAGCGCGCTGACCGACCGCCAGCCCTGTGTGGTCGCCGTCCACCAGGGCGTCCCCATCGGCGCGGCGCTCGCCTGCGTCACCGGGGAACGGGCCTGGGTCATGCGCATCGCGATCGCCGCCGGCTGGCGCGGCCGCGGCCTGGCCAGCGCGCTGCTCGTCGAGCTGGAGCGGCGGCTGATCGCGGCGCGCGTCGGCCGCATCGCCTACGTCCTGCCCGAGGAGGACATGCTCGGCGAGGGCCTCCTCAACGCCGGCTACACCCGGCAGCCCGCTGTCGCCTACTTCGAGAAGACCGAGCCGCTGCACGGACCGGCCGCGGGTCTCCTCGACGACCTCGGCGGCCGCTTCCTGCAGGGCGACCTGTGGGCCGGGGTCGCCGGCATGGAGAAGGAGAAGGACCTCATCGAGCGGCGCGTCGTGCTGCCGCTCGCCGAGCCCGAGCGGGCCGCCTCGCACGGGGTACGGCCGCCGCGAGCCATCACCCTCTTCGGTCCGCCTGGCACCGGCAAGACCACCTTCGCGCGAGCCATCGCCTCCCGGCTCGGCTGGCCGTTCGTGGAGCTGCTGCCCTCCCGCCTCGCCGACGAGGGCAACCTGTCGGCCGCGCTGCGCGACGCCTTCGCCCGGATCGCCGAGCTGGAGCGCGTCCTGGTCTTCATCGACGAGGTCGAGGAGATCGCGCCGGTGCGCACCGAACCCGCGCAGCCCGGCGGGATCCACGCAGTGACGAACGAGCTGCTGAAGCTGATACCCGGCTTCCGGGAGGGCGACGAGCGGCTGCTCGTGTGCGCCACCAACTCCATCCGCTCCCTCGACCCGGCCTTCCTGCGGCCCGGCCGCTTCGACTACCTCATCCCGATCGGCACGCCGGACGCCGGCGCCCGCGCGGCCATCTGGTCCCGCTACACGGCGGGCCGCGCGGACGTGGACGTGAGCGCCCTGGTGGCGGCGACCGAGCTGTTCACGCCGGCCGACATCGAGCACGCGGCGCGGATCGCGGCGCAGGCGTCCTTCGAGCGGGACCTGGAAGCGGTGGGCGGCCGCGGCGCGTCGGTCGCGCAGCTGGGCGCGACCACCGAGGACTATCTGGCAGCCGTTCGGCAGTGCCGGCCGACGGTGACCCCGGCGATGACCGGTGCGTTCGAGGCGGACATCACCGCGCACGCCCGGTTCTGACCGCGGTCGCGGTTCCTGGACTTCCGTCCCCCGGTTGCGGCGGGGGCGGAATGCGAAACGGCCCGCGGCCCCTCCCGGAGCGGCCGCGGGCCTCCCGCGCGGGACGGCCGGATCCCACTCGGCCCAACGGCGGCCGGGGCCGGTCGTCGGCTATCGTCGCCGCATGGGCTTCGTCATCTTCATGACCCTTCCCGGTCTGGCTCTGATGCTCACCGCCGTGGCCTTCCTCGACCTGGCGCTGCTCCGCGCCGGACGGGCCGGGCTGCTGCCCTGGCGCTGGAACGGCCGGCAGGGGCAGGTATCGGCCACCGGCTTCGAGCAGTTGCACGCCAGTTTCTCGCCGGGCAAGCAGAACGAGCTCAAGGAGCGGCAGAGCGCCCTCGTCATGCGCGACGACGAGGAGGACGGGGCGCCGCCGCGCACCCGGGTGGACCTCGACGGCGGGCTCGCCGTGATACGGCTGCCCGCCGCGGCATCCGCTACCGGGAGCAGCGGTACGTGAAGTCCACCGAGGCCGAACGCTTCCCGGGCGAGACCAGCCGGAGCTCCGCCCGCGCCGGGTAGTCGCCGGTGCCCTGGAAGGTCCACAGCAGGTGCAGCCGGGCTTCGCGCTGCCCGCGCGGCACCCGCTCGGTCAACTGCTCGGACTGCGTGCCGTCGCTGCGCACCCACCGGTAGGTGAGGGTGCCCGGACGCCCGTTGGTGCCCACGACGGCCACCACATCGGCCGTCGCGTCGCAGGCCGGGCCCTGGGGATCGGTGCTCACGGCCACGTCCCGGACCTCGATGCCCGGCCCGAGCCGCTGCCACCCGAGGTACGCGAGGACCGCGGCCAGCACGACCGCCGCGAGGGTGTACCTCCGCAGGCCGGCCCACCGGCCCCGCCGGGGCGCGGCGACGGCCACCACCGCGTCGAGGGGGAACGGCGCGGGCATGGCCGCGGTGACCCCCGGCCCGAACCGGAGTACAGACCCCTCGACCCGGTCGGGAGCCACCGCCTCGGGAGGCAGCCTCTTGGTCGTGGCCGGGGGCCCGCTGAACCAGTGGCTGCCGAGGACGGTGGCGCTGTAGTCGTCGCCCTGCTCGCCCTGGGGGGCGCCGGAACCGCTCATCGGGGCACCTCCACACAGCGCAGCAGGTACTGCGAGGCCGACGCGGACTTGTTGCCGGCGGCGGGCTTGGTGGTGACCCGGACGCCTCCGTAGCAGCCGCGGTCGCGGGTGAAGGTGTGGGACCTGACCACCGGCGCGACCGAGCCGGCCTGGACCACGAACGACTCCGTGCCGTCGGGAACGGAGTACGAGCCCTGCGCACCGCCGAGGAACCACTCCACGACGACGGTCACCGAACCGGCGCCCTGGGTGGCGACCGAGATCGTCGCATCTCCCCGGTAGACCCCGGTCTTGAGTGACACGGAGACGTTGGTGACCTTCAGCGTCGGTGTGGGCGTCGGTGTCGGCGTGGGCGGCAGGCTCACCGTCGGCTTCGGGGTGGGGCTCGTCGACCACGACGGTGAGGCCGAAGGCGACGTGGATCCGGACGGCGAGGGGCTCGGGGACGCCGAGGGACTGGGGCTCGGGCTCGGCGAAGGCGAGGCGGAGTCCGTCGGGTTCGGGGTGGGGGAGGCCGATCCGGGCGGGGCTGCGCTCGTCGTGGCGAGGGAACTCAGCGCCGAGGCGCCGCCGGGGGAGGCGCCGATCGCGTCCGTCGTCAGGACCAGTACGGCTCCCACCACCAGTACCACGCCCGCCGCGAGCCAGCCCCGCCGGCCCGGAGCCCAGCCCGAACCGCTGGGCAGCGTGGTCGTGGCCACCGCCGTGGTACCCGCCGCCGGGCCGCCCGCGGAGGGGAACAGCAGCGGCAGCAGGGCGGCCAGCGCCGCCAGCTTGCGCTGACCGCGCTCCTCCCACTCGGGCCCGTACGCGGCCAGCGCCACGCCCTCCAGCTCCGCCACGAACGCCTCGGCATTCTCCGGCCGCTGCTCCGGCGCCTTCGCGAGGCCGCGCCGGATCAGCGGACGTACGGGCTCCGGCGCCTCGGTCTCCGGCACCGGCGCCTCGATGTGCTGGACGGCGAGCTCCGCGAAGTTCTCCCCGTCGTACGGCTTGCGACCGGTGAGGCACTCGAAGAAGGTCGCGGTCGCCGCGTACACGTCGGCCGAGGGCGAGGCCGGCCGGCCCTGCCACTGCTCGGGAGCCATATAGGCGGGGGTTCCGGCCACGCCGGGCGTGCTGCCCCGGTTCGCCGCGATCCCGAAGTCCACCAGCTTCGACGAGCCGTCGGGCGCGACCAGCACGTTCTCCGGCTTGTAGTCCCGGTGCACGACGCCGGCCCGGTGCGCCGCGGCCAGCCCCAGCAGGGACCCCTTGAGGACGACCAGCGCCGCCTCGGCGTCGGCCCGCCCGGACTGCTTCAGCAGCGCGCGCAGGGAGATGCCGTCCACCAGCTCCATGACGATGGCCGCGCCGCCGGACGCCTCCACGTACTCGTACAGCCGGACCACGTACGGGGTCTCGAGTCCGCCCAGGAGGCGGGCCTCGGCCCGGAACTCCCCGACGAACGCGGGGTCCTGGCGCAGCCGGTCGCTGAGGTACTTGACCGCGACGGGCGTGCCCGTGCCGTCGTGGACGGCGAGCACCACGCGACCACTGCCGCCCGAACCGAGCTCCCGGACCTCGGTGTAGCCGGGGACCGACCATGCCGCCCGCGTGTCGTTCATCGTTTCTGCCCCCTGCCTGTCGTGTGGTTCCGGTGTACCGCTCGGACAACCGGTCCGGGACCGGCCGTCCACCGGCCCTCCCCGGACCGGTCGCCACATGGGACGTGGTTTGGTCCGTGGCCGGTTCCCGACCACGGAAGGTGTCTCAGGCCGCGGCCGACATCGCGCCGATCATGGCGTGCAGCCGGTCGGCCGCCGCCCGCCCGAAGGCCGGATCGTTGATGTGCGTGTCGTGGTCGTAGACCCGGGCGGTACTGCCCCGCAACCCTGCGCGCAGCGCCGAGAACAGAGCCCGGTCCGCGCCGGGGTCATGGTACGGGCCGCCCGGTGCGCCGAGAGTGGACAGTCCACGGAGCGGGACGCAGACGGCCGTCGGGCCGCTCGCCGCCCGTAGCTTCGCGGCGACCCGGCGGCCGAGCTCCGCGCACTCGGCCACGGTCGTACGGGTCACCGTGATGGACGGGTTGTGGACGTGGACCCCCCGGTCGAGGATCCGCCGGGGCAGGGTCTCCAGCGGGCCGAACTTCACCATGTCCAGTGCTCCCAGGCTCACCACCTGCGGGACTCCCGCCCGGCCGGCGGCGCTGAGCCGGTCGGGGCCGGCGGTCAGGATGCCCCCGCACAGCTCGTCGGCGAGCTCGCTGAGGGTGAGGTCGAGGACGCCCGCGAAGACCCCCTGGCCGGCCAGCGCCTCCAGGGTGCGGCCGCCGGTGCCGCTGACGTGGAAGACCAGCACCTCGTAGCCGAGTTCCGTCAGCCGCTCGCGCGCCGCGTCCACGCCGGCCGTGGTCACGCCCGCCATGCTCGCCGCGACCAGGGGGCGGCTGCCCGAGCCCAGCCGGGGCGGGCGGCCCTCCGGGGAGATGCGGCCGTAGGCCCGGGCCATCCCGGCGATCGCCTCCACGGCGTTCGCCAGGACCGGACCGGAGACGCTGTTGATCCCCGCGATGTCCACCACGCTGTACATCATCGTGATGTCCGAGGAGCCCACGTAGGGGCTGACGTCCCCGGACGCCATGGACGAAACCATCAGTTTCGGTACGCCCAGCGGCAGGGCGCGCATCGCCCGGGTGGCGATGGAGGTGCCGCCGCTCCCGCCGATGGCCAGCACCCCGTGCAGCCGGCCCTCGGCGTGCAGGCGTAAGAGGGTCGCTTCCGCGCCCCTCGCCATCGTGGTCACGGCCGCACCCCGGTCGGCGGCCGTGCGCAGCTGCGACAGTTCCGTTCCCGCCGCCCGGGCCACCGCGTCCCGCGGTACATCGGCGGTCACCCGGGGTTCGCCCATGATTCCTGTGTCGACCAGTACCACTTCGACGCCGGCGCGCAGCAGCCTCTCGCGCAGCCAGCCGTACTCCACACCCTTGGTGTCCAAGGTTCCCACCAGCACGACGTTCGTCATGTGTGCAATGTCCATGCAGGTAAGGGTGTTGGCAAGTGAAAGTGTGGGTCAAACCTTCAGGAGTACCAACAGCCTCTCGAGGAAAGGGAGTTGGGAAGGGATCAGCATGTTTTGCGCCAGTGGTGGAGCAAACCAGGCCACCCGGTCCAGCTCCGGGAACTCCTGCACGGTCCCGGAGTGCGGCGGCCACTCCATGGTGAAGGTCCCGGGCACCATCAGCGCGGGGTCGAGATCTGCCTCCACCGCCCAGATCGTCACCAGCTTTCCGCTGGTCAGCCGTACCTCGCCGAGCGGCAGGTAATCGCCCTCCGGCGGCGGCAGCCCGATCTCCTCGGTGAACTCCCGGCGGGCCGCGTTCCGCGGGGTCTCCTCCGGTCCGTATTCACCCTTGGGGATGGCCCAGCCGCCCGCTTCCCTGCCGGACCAGAGCGGGCCACCCATATGGCCGAGCAGGACCTCGACACCGGGCTCCGGCTCCGGGCCGGTCCGCCGGAACAGGAGCAGTCCGGCACTGCGTTTGCGCGTCATGGGTACATCCATGCCCCGTACGGCCCGGGGCGACCCGGGCCGGTGATCCCCGGAGTGCCCCGGCGCGTCAGCGGTCCGGGCGCGTAGGTCCGGGCGCGTCAGTGGTCGTGCGGCCCCTGCCGGTGGACCGGACCGTGCGCGTCCGCGCAGTGCGCGTCGGGCGGGCCTCCGCCCCCGCGGCCGACCGTGAGGAGGGAGTCCTGCCTGTGGTCCACCTGGAGGGTGGTGTGGGTGATCCCGTACTCCTTGTCGAGCAGCCGCTCCAGGTCCCGGCGTACGGCGTGGCAGTCGCCCGCCGGCTCCACCAGTACGTGCGCGGAGAGCGCGGCCTGGCCCGAGGTGATCGTCCAGATGTGCAGGTCGTGCACCTCGGTGACGGGCGGGTGTCCGACGAGGCGGTCGCCGACCGCGTCCGGGTCCACATGGGCGGGAGCGGCCTCCAGGAGGATCCGGCCGGACTCGCGGATCAGTCCGTAGCCCGCCTTGAGCATCAGCAGCACCACGACGAGGGTGGCGATCGCGTCCGCCTGCCGGAATCCGGTCGTCAGCACGATCACACCGGCGACGGCGGTCCCGATGAAGGCGAAGAGGTCGTTCAGGATGTGCTGGTAGGCGCCCTCGACGACGAGCGTGGAGCGGTTGGCCCGGGAGATGCACCAGGCCGCGGCCACGTTGACGACGATGCCCACGAGCGCCGTCACCACGACCAGGCCGCCCTCCACCGGCGGCGGGTTCATCAGCCGCCGCACCGCTTCGTACGCCAGCCAGAGGCCGAGCAGGATCAGCGTCAGGCCGTTGGCCTGCGCGGAGAGTATCTCCGCCCGCTTGAGGCCGTACGTGAAGCCGCCGCGGGCGGGCCGCGCCGCCAGCCGCATGGCGATCAGCGCCAGGACGATCGAGACGGCGTCGGTCAGCATGTGGGCCGCGTCGGAGATCAGGGCCAGCGAGTTGGCCATGACGCCGACGACCACCTCGATGGCCATGAACCCGCCGATCAGGGCGAGCGCGATCGCCAGCCAGCGGCGGTCGGCGTCGGCGGACACGCCGTGGCTGTGCCCGCCGGGTCCGTGCCCGTGCCCGTCGTGCCCGTGGTCGTCGTGCGCGTGGTCCTGCCCACTCATGGCGTCCCCCGTCTCGTCGCGGCACCCGTGTGTTCGGTCCCGTCGCGTGAAGTGAAGCGCACCCCGGCGAGATCGGCAAAGGCTGCAACGGGGACCGTTGTCATTACCCATAAGAGGCCTCTGACCTGCGGTGATATCCGACCGGTGCCGGACCTTCCGGATCGTGGGAAAATCTGGTCATGGTCCAGCGCCCCGGAGTGCCGACCGCGCCCCAGCTCGTCCTGGTGACCGACTGGGGCGCCACCGAGATGGACCCCGACCGGATCTACCACGTCGGCCGGGACCCCCTCTGCGAGATCTGCCTCGACGACGCCCGCGTCTCCTGGCACCACGCGATCCTGCGTCCCGACGGCGACCACTGGACGCTGGAGGACGAGGGCAGCACCAACGGAACCTGGGCCGACGGCCACCGCGTCCACGAGTGGAGCGTCGGCGTCGGCACGGAACTGCGCTTCGGCAGCGTCGACGACGGGCCGCGCGCCGCGGTCGTCGAACCGGCGCCGCCCGCACCACCCCCCGACGCCGATGCGGGCGGCCCGTCCCGGGGCACGACCCCGGCGATGACCGGCGCGTTCCGGCAGCCGACGACCGTGCGCCCGCTGCCCGTCCGCACGGCCGTGCGCATCGGCCGCGCCCCCGGCAGCGACCTCGTCGTCGACGACCTCACCGTCTCCCGCCGGCACGCCGAGCTGCACGCCCTCGCCGACGGCACCTACGAGATCGTCGACCTCGGCAGCCACAACGGCACCTACCTCAACGGCGCCGCCGTGCACCGGCCCTCACCCGTGGTCGAGGGCGACATCGTCGGCATCGGCCACTCGGTCTTCTGCCTCGTCGGCGACCAGCTCCAGGAGTTCGTGGACACCGGAGAGGTCTCCCTCGACGTCCAGGACCTCACGGTCGCCGTCGACAACGGCAAGAAGGTCCTGCTCGACGGGATCTCCTTCCCGGTCGGGGTCAAATGCCTGCTCGCCGTCGTGGGCCCCAGTGGAGCCGGCAAATCCACCCTGCTCGGCGCACTGACCGGCCTGCGCCCCGCCGACCGGGGCACCGTGCTCTACGACGGGCGCGACCTCTACCGCGACTACGCCGAATTGCGCAGCCGCATCGGGCTCGTCCCCCAGGACGACATCCTGCACACCCAGCTCACCGTCCGGCGCGCCCTCACCTACGCCGCCGAACTGCGCTTCCCGCAGGACACCGCCCAGGCCGAACGCCAAGCCCGGGTCGACGAGGTGATCGGCGAGCTCGGCCTCGAACAGCGCGCCGACCAGCCCATCCACAGCCTCTCCGGCGGCCAGCGCAAACGCGTCTCCGTCGCCCTGGAACTGCTCACCAAGCCCTCCCTGCTCTTCCTGGACGAGCCCACTTCCGGCCTCGACCCCGGCATGGACCGCTCGGTGATGAACATGCTGCGCGACCTCGCGGACGACGGCCGCACCGTCATCGTCGTCACCCACAGCGTGCTCAACCTGGAAGGCTGCGACCGCCTCCTGGTCCTCGCGCCCGGTGGGCGCATCGCCTACTACGGCCCGCCCGGAGAGGCCCTGGACTACTTCGGCTTCGAGCAGTGGCCCGAAGCCTTCGAGGCATTCGAGAACCAGCGCGACCGCGACTGGGCCGGAGAGTTCCGGGGCTCGCCGATGCACCGCCGCAACGTCGACGTCACCGCCGGTCGGCTCCCGCTCACGGGTCAGGCCGAACGGGCCGCCGGTACGGCGCAGTCTCCGCCGCCGCCCACCGCCCAGAGCTGGGGCTCCCAGCTCTCCACGCTGATCCGCCGCTACACCGCCGTGCTCAGATCCGACCGCACCTTCCTGGTCATCATGATCGGGCTGCCATTCGTCATGGCCGCCATGACCCGCGCGCTGTCCGGCAGCGCCCTCACCCTCGACACCGCGCTGAACGCCCTGTTCATCCTGTGCGTGGGCGGAGTCCTGATGGGCGCCGCCAACGCGGTGCGCGAACTCGTCAAGGAACGCGTCATCTACCAGCGCGAGCGCTCCGTGGGCCTGTCCCGCTCGGCCTACCTGATGTCCAAGGTGGTGGTCCTCGGCGCGATCACCGTCGCCCAGGCCGTGGTCCTCACCGTGGTCGGCCTCGCCGGAGTCAAGACCAACGCCCCGAACGGCCGGGGCCTGTTCATGCCACCCCTCATAGAGATCACCCTCGCCGTCGCCCTGCTGTCCGTCACCGCGATGCTGCTCGGCCTGCTGATCTCCGCCCTGGTGACCAAGGAGGAGGTCACCATGCCGCTCCTGGTCCTCCTGACGATCGTCCAGGTGGTCTTCTGCGGCTCCCTGCTGAAACTCACCGGCGTGCCCGTCATCGAACAACTGGCGTGGTTCGTGCCGGCCCGGTGGGCCATGGCGGCGATGGCGGCCACCATCGACCTCGGCGCGATCATGCCCGGCACGATCACCGAGGACCCGCTGTTCGACCACAAGCCCCACCTGTGGCTCCTGGAGATGGGCGTGCTCGTCGGCCTGTCCGTGCTGTTCGGCGTGCTGGTCGCGCGGCTGCTGCGGCGCCATGAGCCGACCATCATGCGGAAGTAGACTTCATGAGCAGCTCGATGGGACGCCCAGGAGGCGAGGTGGAGGACTTCAACCCCACCCATGTGGTGCCGCAGGAGGGCCTGGCCGCCTGGGAGGGGCCCGACGCCAGCCGGCCGACGGTGCCGCTCGACGCCTTCCTGCCCGTGCAGCTGCTGTCGCGGCGCGGGGAGTGGGGAGAGGTCCTGTGCGCCAACGGCTGGTCCGCCTGGGTGGACGGGCGGCTGCTGGTCGCCGTGCCGCACCCGCCGCCGACGGCCGGGGGGAAGCCCCCGGTCCGCTCCGAGGACCCGAGGCCGCTGCTCACACGCGCCGCCGAGACCCTCGAACGCTACCGGCGGGCCGTGGACGAGCTCGCGTCGGGGCGCATCGACGCCGACGCCTTCCGCCGCTCCCTGCGCGGGCTGCGGGCCGGAGTGGTCATCGAAGGCGAGTCGGTGTGGCTCTACGACGGGAAGTCGGGACGGTGGCTGTACGACGACGGGGACCGGATGACGACCTTCGCGGTCGGCGCCGGGCCGGGCGGTACGCCCGCCCCCGCGGCAGCAGCACCGCCCCCGCCGCCCGCCGACACGGATCCGGGCGGAGCGGCCCCCGTACGGCGGGAGCCGACCCCGACCGACGCCGTCGGGATCCCGCGCGAAGGGGCGGGGGAACGGTCCGACCGGTCGGTGGCCCATGACCCGACGCGGATCGTCGACACCCGCGACCCCGGAGGCGGCTGACCGTGGACGAGCAGCGGGCGGAGCCCGCCGACGGGTCCCCCCTCGACCTGCGCGGGAAGCAGATCGCCGGGTACCTGGTGGAGAGCGTGATCGGGCGCGGCGGGATGGCCGTCGTCTACGAGGCGCGGGACCTGCGGCTCGACCGCAGGGTGGCGCTGAAGCTGCTGGCCCCCGAACTGGCCCGGAACGACACCTTCAGACAGCGGTTCGCCCATGAGTCGAAGGTGGCCGCGACCATCGAGCACCCGCACATCGTGCCCGTCTTCGAAGCGGGCGAGGCGGACGGACTCCTCTACATCGCCATGCGCCTCGTCGAGGGGCCGGACCTGCGGGTGATGCTGGACCGGACGGGCCCGCTGCCGGTGGCCACGGTTGCACGCATCGCCGGCCAGGTGGCGTCCGCGCTGGACGCGGCCCACGCCCACGACCTGGTCCACCGGGACGTGAAACCGGGCAACATCCTGATCGCCCCTGGCACCGACCGCGACCACCCGGAGCACGCCTACCTCACGGACTTCGGGCTGACGAAGAAGTCGCTGTCGCTGACCGGGTTCACGACCGACGGGCAGTTCGTCGGGACCGTGACCTACGTGGCGCCGGAACAGATCTCGGGCAAGCCCGTCGATGGCCGGTGCGACGTCTACAGCCTCGGGTGCGTCGTCTACGAGGCCCTCGCCGGGGAACCGCCGTTCCAGCGGGACGACGACATCGCCCTGCTGTGGGCCCACCAGTACGACCCGCCGCCGCCCCTGAGCGCGCGGCGGCCCGGGCTGCCGGAGGCCGTGGACGAGGTACTCGCGAAGGCGCTGGCCAAGTCGCCGGAGGACCGGTGGAACAGCTGTCTGGAGTTCACCGGCGCCCTGCGGCGGGCGGGGACGGGAAACGGGACGGGAGCCGCACCGCCGGTGACGGGGCCGGCGGACGAGGCGGCGCACGCGGACCGGGCCGCGCGGGACGCGCTGCGCGACCCGCCGCCGGTGCCGCGATGGGCGCTGCCGGTCTTCTGAACACCGGGCCGGTCTTGTGAACACCGCTGTTCGGGGCCTCGGCCCCGAGCCCGCTCGCGCCCTACTGCTCAGGGGTGGTGCGGGTCGCGGCGGCCGGTTCGTCGACCCGGCCGCCGCGGTGCAGCGGACGGGCCAGGAGTGCGCCCAGGAAGCCCGCCACGGCGCCCCAGAGCAGACCGAGCCCGACGTTGCGCCACAGCACGGGCTCCAGCCGGACCTGGCCGCCGAGGCCGTCCACGTCTCCGATGCCCAGCAGGGAGAGCCCGAACTGCGCCTGGATGCGGCCCAGCAGGCAGACGGCCAGGGTCGCGAGGGCCAGGGCCACGCCCAGGTGGAGCGCGTGCTGCCAGGCGCGGACATGGGCGGGGGAGCGTACGGCGGCGAGTACGCCCGTGCCGAGCAGCAGGACGGCGGCCACCGCCACCAGCCACCACGCCCGGGAGTCCTGCTCGGCGAGCGAGGCCACATCGACCCGGGACAGGTCGGGGCCGCGCAGCACCTCGTCCAGCAGCTGCGGCATGGGCAGCCCGAAGGGCCCCTCGACCATGCCCTCCCAGGCGCCGCCGAAGCCCAGGGTGAGCGCGAGCCAGGCCAGATTGGGCAGCCCGAGCAGGATCACGGCCAGGGTCCGGTCGGCATGGCCCTGGGTGGCGGCCACGACCACGCCGACCCCGATGCCGAGGACGACGTAGGCGAGGAGCAGCAGCATCGTGGCGAAGGCGGCCGGGCGCAGCGCCGAGTGGAAGCGGACCAGTCGGGCCGGGAGCGGGGCGCGGCGCGAGACCAGCAGGGCGATGAGCAACAGGCCCAGGATCCACAGCAGTCCGTACAGGAGGGTGGGGGGCAGGTCGACCCGGAAGCCCACCGTCGGCGCGGAGTCCAGGAGTTCGGTGATCGTCCCGAGGGGGGAGTCGCCGGTGGAGAGGCCGAAGGTCGCGCGGGCGAGGAAGGTGACCCCGGTCAGCGCGAGGAGCCACAGCAGGACCAGGGGGAGGGCCCGGCCGATGAGTTCGCGGGGCCGGGCCACCGCCCGGTTGTGCAGGGGGCGCAGGAAGAGGTAGCCGGTCGTCAGGGCGCCGGCCAGGCTGACGGAAAGGGGGACCACCGACAGGCTCGCGTCCGCCCCCGCCAGCGAACCGGCGCCGCCCGACACCTCCAGCACACCGCCCGCCGCCATCACCACGACCGCGGCGGTCACGTGCGGGAAGGCGCCGCCCGGCAGATCTCCCGCGCCCGCGCACAGCAGCCCGGCGGCGGCGACCACAGCCATGATCACGAATCCCGCAACGACGGCGACGAGAGCGTCGCGCCATGCCCGCGGGGAGCCCCCCGACGATGACGAACCCGGCGTCTGACTCACCCTGCCACCGTGACACCCCCGGCTTGCGGGCACCACCCGGACGGCGCACACAATGGTCCCCAGGGAACTCACTCCTCCTGGGAAGAAGAGCCCGTGACCACACAACCATCCGGCCGTCCGCCGTCTTCGGAACGCCCCACCGGGCCCCCTTCCGGCCCGCTCTCGGGCGGGCAGCAGGGGCCCCCGCCGCCACCGCCCCCGGCGCCGCCGGGCGGGCCGGGAGGCCAGGGGCAGGGCGGCCCGGCCAAGGGCCCCTGGTGGCGCTCCGTGCCACGGCTCGTCACCGCGCTCGTCGCGGTGGTGGCGGTCGTGGCGCTGGCCGTGGTCCTCACCCGCCCCAGCGGGACGTCCAACGCCGGTGGTGAGGTGTTCCTCCAGCCGGTGGCCGCCTCCGGACCCGACCCCTTCACCGAGTCCACCGCGGTGAAGGAGGCCCCGCCGCCCGAGCCGACCACGCAGAGCCGGCCGCCCTCCCCCCAGGGGACGGGCACGGCACAGGTCAGCCCGAGTGCCAGCGCGCCGGTGGGCACCAGGAGTGTCAGCGGCTCCGCGCCGGGCGTGTACACCGGCACCAGGGACACCGTCAGCTGTGACGTCGAGAAGCTGATCGGATCACTGAACGCGGACCCCTCCAAGAACGCGGCCTTCGGCTCGGCGCTCGGCCTCCAGCCGGCCGCCGTTCCCGGTTACCTCCGCTCGCTCACCTCCGTACAGCTGCGGATGGACACGCGCGTGACGGTCCACGGCTACCGCGACGGCAAGCTGGTGCCCTACCAGGCCGTGCTCCAGGCCGGGACCGCCGTGCTGGTGGACGACCGGGGAGTGCCGCGGGTGCGCTGCGCGTGCGGGAACCCGCTCGGTCCGCCGGTGGCGCTGAAGGCCAACCCGAAGCGCTTCGGCCAGACCTGGCCCTCCTACCAGCCGGCGAAGGTGGTGGCCGTCGCCCCGGCGGTGACCGTCATCAACAAGATCGTGATCTACGACCCCCACAACCGCCAGTGGTACGAGCGCCCCAAGGGCGGCGACCACCAGGGCAAGCCGCGGCCCGACAAGCCGATACCGCCGCCGCCGGTCCCGACTCCGCCGTTCACGCCGACCCCGAAGCCGTCGGTGACGACCCCGACGCCGTCGGGCACGTCCCCCAGGCCGTCCGGGACCTCCCCGAAGCCGACCCCGTCGGTCACGTCCCCGACCCCGACGCCGTCCGTCACGTCCCCGAAGCCCTCGGGAACGTCCCCGAGCCCGTCCGTGACGACGCCGACCCCTACCCCGTCGCCTTCGGTGACAACGCCGAAGGCGACGCCGACGCCCACGAAGCCGAGCCCGACCCCGGCCCCGACCACGCCGACCCCGTCCGGGTCACCCAAGGAGTCACCGACCAAGGAGTCACCGGCGGCGAAGACCGAACCCGCGACCACCGCGCCGCCCCCGACGACCGGGGCGCCCGCGACCACCGCGGTGCCGCCCGTGACCACGGCTCCGCCCCCTCCGAAGCCGACCACGGCCGCCCCCGAGGCCCCGAAACCGCCTCCGCCGCCGGTAGCGACGGAACCGGCCCGGACGGCCCCGGCCCCCGAGCCTGAAGGCCCCGCGGCGAGCTGATCCGACCGCCCGTCCATGACCTCACCTCCTCCCCGTGCCGGGAAGGAGGTGAGGTGCGTGCCGGTGCGTGCCGGTGCGGTCAGGCGCGGCCGCGGCGGGTGAGCGCGTCGCCCGCCGCGGCCACCCCGAGGCCGAGGGCGATCATGACGACGTAGCTGTAGATCTCGTACCCGTCGGGGGCGAGGAAGCGGACGAAGCCCATGAAATGGATCCAGCCGAGCCACTCGTGCAGCAGGCCGCTCGCGCCGCCGACGATGAGAACGAAGGAGAGCAGCCCCGTCAGGGCCGCCACCGGGGACTTGGGAGTGCTGGAGGTCATGCTCCGACGCTAGGCGGCGGGCGCGGGTCCCCGGATCCGCCTTTGGGCTTCCGGCCGTCCGACTTACGTATGCGGCCCGAGGCGGGCCCGCCCGCTCCCCGGCGGGCCCGCGTAGCTTTCCGGGACATGCGCCGCATCCACCGCACCCGCCGGGACTGGTCCGCCGACCTGGGCCTGTTCCTCTTCGCCGCGTGCTTCGCCGCCGTCACCTCGCAGTCCATCCCGGTGCCGCAGGACCTGGGCGCCGGGTGGCGGGCCGCCGACCAGGTGGTCGGCGGCCTCGGGTGCGCGGCGGTCCTGCTGCGACGGCGGTGGCCGGTCCAGCTGGCCGTGGTGCTGCTCCTGGCCGGGAGCGTGGCGCACTACCTGACCGGACCGGCGATGGTGGCGGTGTTCACCGTGGCCGCGACCCGGCCGTGGAAGGCCACGGCATGGGTGGCGGCGCTGGCCTTCGGCCCGCTGCCCGTCTTCCTGTGGCAGCTGCCGGAGATGTCCGAGGAGCGGGCCGGGGCGGCCCACGGTGAAGACCCACGTGTCCCGGATCCTGACCCGGCTCGACCTCAACAACCGGGTCCAGATCGCCCTGTTGGTCCACGACGCGGGCCCGGCGGAGAGCGGGACGGTGTAGCGGGTGTGCTGCCGATCGGGCCGCGCCGATCGGCTGGACACCTCCCGGTCCGCGGGCGCGCGCTCCCGCGCCCGCCGCGGCCGGGCCACCGCCGGCCGCTCCGCAGGGACACCGGCGGGGGAGAGTGAGACCCTGTCTGCATGGGCCGTAGGGCGGAGGAACCCGCCGTCGACTGGCCGGCGCGGCCGGACACCAGCCTCGCGCTCAACCGCATGGGCACATTCGACTGGGACCTCGACAACGGGCGGATGCATCTCGATCCCACCGCCCTGGAGGTGCTCGACCTGCCCCCGGACGAGTTCGACGGGACCCCCGCCGGGTTGCGGCGGTGCTTCGTGCCCGGCGAGGAAGCCCGGCTCGACACCAGGGTCGCGCAGGCGATCAAGGACGGCCGGAGCCACTACGGGGCCTACGTCCGCAGCCGCCGGCGCGACGGCACCCCGGCCTGGACCCATATCCAGGGGCACATCCTGCGGGACCCGGGCGGCCGCCCGTACCGCGTGATCGGGATCCTGCGCGACGCCGCCCACGACCCCGGCGAGCCCGGCGCGGGCGGGGAGGAGAGCGAGGGGCGCCGCCGGATGACCAACGTCGTCGAGCGGACCACCGCCATCCTCGCCCACGCCCGCACCGTCAACGACGTGACCGACATCCTCAAGGACCCGCAGGCCCTCGGGCACCTCGGCGCGGTCAGCGTGATGCTGGGCGTCGTCGACGGCGGCCGCATCCACCTGGTCGCGGAGGGGCAGCTGGGCTCGTACGTGCCCGAGATCGAGTACACCCGGATCGACGCGAACCTGCCGATGAGCGAGGCCGTACGGACCCTGCAGCCCGTCTTCCTCGTGTCGCGCGAGGAGTTCCAGCTGCGCTACCCGGAGCTGTGGCCGTACATCGAGCCGCTGTCCGTCCGCAGCGGTGTCTACCTGCCGCTGATCGCCCAGGGCCGGGCCGTCGGGGCACTCGGTCTGCTCTATACGCGCGACGGCGATTTCACCGCCGAGGAGCGGAACCTGCTGATGGCGCTCGGCAGCGGCGTCGCGCAGAGCCTCCAGCGCGCCATGCTCTTCGAGCAGGAGCACGACCTGGCCGAGGGGCTCCAGCGGGCCATGCTGCCCCGCCGGATCCCGGAGGTGCCGGGCGCGTTGATCGCCGTACGGTACCGCTCCGCGCGGATGGGGCGGGACATCGGCGGCGACTGGTACGACGTGGTCCCGCTCGGCGACGGCCGGGTCGGGGTGATGATCGGCGACGTCGAGGGACACGACACGGACGCGGCCGCCGTCATGGGGCAGCTGCGCATCGTGATGCGCGCCTATGTCGTGGAGGGGCACACGCCGGGGGCGGCGATGGCCCGGGCCTCGGCCTTCCTGCGTGAACTGGAGACGGAACGCTTCGCCACCTGCACCTACGCCGAGGTCGACCTCAGCACCGGGATGGCCCGGCTGGTCCGCGCCGGGCACCTCGACCCGGTCGTGCGGCGCGGTGACGGGAGCGTCCACCGGGTGCAGGTGGCCGGCGGGCTGCCGCTCGGGCTGCCGCCGCGCGAGCAGACCGGCACGGGCTCCGGCTACCCGGTCACCACCCTCGAACTGCACCCAGGGGACACCCTGCTGCTGTGCACCGACGGCCTGATCGAGCGCCCCGGCGCGGAACCGGACTCCGGCATGCGGGAACTCGTCGCGGCGGTCCACAGCGGCCCGGTCGACGTGGAGGAACTCGCAGACGTGCTGTGCGACCTGGTCGGGGACTCGGGCGGCGGGGACGACATGGCCCTGCTCGTACTGCGTCGCCGGGGCACTCCCACCGCCCGCGGCGGCGGCCCGCTGCACCAGCGTCTGGAACCGGGGGACACCAAGGCCCCGGCGCTGGCCCGGCACCTGATCCGGGCGGCCGTCGCCGCCTGGGGCGCGCGGCACCGGGCCGACGAGATCGAACTGGCGGCGGACGAGCTGATGACCAACGCCCTGGTCCACACGGAGGGCGGCGGGCACCTCAGCATGCGGCTCACGGCGCACGGGCGGATCCGCATCGAGGTCGAGGACACCAGCAGCGCCCTGCCGAGGCGCCGCGAGGCGGGTGACTGGGCGGTGTCGGGCCGCGGACTGCTGCTGGTGGAGCGGCTCGCGGACGAGTGGGGTGTGGAGCCCCGGGGCGGCGGGAAGTGCGTGTGGTGCGAGTTCGAGCTGGCCGCCCCGGAGGACAGCGGCTGACTGCCGGCCCGCGCCTGCCCCGGGTCCGCGGACCTCAGAGGCGGACCAGCGTGACCTCGGTGGCCTTCACGCTCGTCCACACCGCGACGCCCTCCACGATGCCCAGCTCGGCCGCCGCCTCGGGGGTGATCTCGGCGACCAGGTCGGGCACCTCGGGCGAGGCGATCAGCACGCGCAGCCGGCTGCCGACCGCGGTGATCTCCCGTACGGTACCGGGCCAGATGTTGCGGGGGCTGCCGCCCGGGCGGTCCCGGTGCACCGACACCGCCTCCGGCGCGATGATCGCCAGCGCCTTCGTCCCCTTCGGCAGGGCCTCGGCGACCACCAGACGACCGCGCGCCGCGAGGGTGAGCCCGTCCGCCGTGGTGATTCCGGGCCAGGCGTTGCGGCCGAGCATGCGGGCCACCCACGGGGAGCGCGGGTTGCGGGTCACCTCTGCGGGCGGTGCGTCCTGGAGGGCGTGGCCGTGGTCGAGTACGAGGACCCGGTCGGCGAGGGAGACGGCTTCGACGGGGTCGTGGGTGACGATCAGGCAGACCCCGCCGAAGCCGGCGAGGTGGGTGCGCAGGGTGTGGCGGACGCGGGCGCGGGTGGTCTGGTCGAGCGCGGCCAGCGGCTCGTCCAGCAGGAGCAGCCGGGGGCGGGCGGCCAGCGCCCGGGCGAGGGCGACGCGTTGGGCCTGGCCGCCGGAGAGCTGGGCGGGCTTGCGGTCGGCGAGGTGGCCGACGCCGAGCCGGTCCAGCCAGTCCAGTGCCTCGCGGAGGGCCTCGGCGCGCGGCACTCCGCGGGCGCGCAGCCCGTACGCGGTGTTGGCCACGGCGGTCAGGTGCGGGAACAGCGCCCCGTCCTGTGGGACCCAGGCCACCTGCCGCTCGTGCGGGGGCAGGGCGGTGACGTCGGTTTCGCCGAGCCGCAGTGCGGCGTGGGCGCGCGGGGTGAGGCCGAGGAGGGCGCGCAGCAGGGTGGTCTTGCCGGCGCCGTTCTCGCCGACGACGGCGATGGTGGTGCCGGGTTCGGCGTCGAGGACGAGCTCGTTGAAACCGGTGACGACGGCGTGCAGGGGCCAGAGGCCGCCGCTGGACGGCGGCGTGGCACGGCCGGTGCGGTTGCCCGGCTCAGGGGCGAGCGGATCCTCCGGGACCGTCGGCGCCGCCACGGCCTCGCGGGCCACCGGGGTGCCCGTCCAGCGTCCGCGCAGGGCGACCAGTACGCCCATGGCGATCGCGAGGAGCAGCAGCGAGACGGAGGTGGCGGCCTCGGGCTCGTCCTGCAGCAGCAGGTACACCTGGAGCGGCAGGGTCTGGGTGGAGCCGGGCAGGTTCCCGGCGAAGGTGATCGTCGCGCCGAACTCGCCCAGGGCGCGGGCCCAGGTCAGCGCCGCTCCGGCGACGAGGCCGGGAGTCACCATGGGCAGGGTCACGGTGAAGAAGACCCGGACCGGCGAGGCGCCGAGCGAGGCGGCGGTCTCCTCGTAGCTCTGCTTGAGCCCGCCGAGCGCTCCCTCGAGGCTGATCACCAGGAACGGCATGGCGACGAACGTGGCCGCGACGACCGCGCCCGAGGTGTGGAACGGCAGGGTGATCCCGAAGTTCCCTTCCAGGAAGGGGCCCAGCAGCCCGCGCCGGCCGAAGCCGAGGAGCAGGGCGACACCGCCGACGGTCGGCGGCAGCACCATCGGGAGCAGTACGAGGGAGCGGACCAGGGCCTTGCCCCTGAACTCGACGCGGGCCAGCAGCCAGGCGAGCGGCACACCGAGGAGCAGCGAGAGGGCGAGGGCCCACAGGGACACGAACAGTGACAGCTTCAGGGCCTCGACCACGCCGGGGCTGGTCAGGTGGGCGCCGAGTTCGCTCCACTGCGTGCGCACGAGGATGCCGATCAGCGGCAGCAGCAGGAACGCGACGGCGAGCAGCGCGGGAAGCACCAGGGTCAGCGGGGGCCGGGTGCGGTTGCGCGTGTACGGGCGCTTGCCGGCCCGGGTGCGGAGTCTGTTCATGAGGGTTCCTGGCTGCGGGGTCGGCTGCGGGGGAAGCGTATGCGGTGCTCGTGGGCTGTGGGCGCGCGTGTCCGAAAACACGGAAAGGGGCTGCCTGTCCCCCCGGTTCAAGCAGCCCCAAGACCGTGTCCGGCCGGGGCCGGTGGCGGTGGTTACACCTTCTGGAAGCCCGCGTCCTGAAGGATCTTCTGCGCCTCGGGGGTGCTCAGCCAGGTCACGAACGCGGCCGCGTCCTCGGCGTTCTTGGAGGACTTCAGCGTGGCGGCCGGGTAGGAGGCCACGGCGTTCTGGTCGTCCGGGATGTCCACGGTGACGACCTTGTCGCCCGACTTGGCGGAGTCGGTCTTGTAGACGAGGCCGGCGTCGGCCTCGCCCAGCTCGACCTTGCTCAGCACGGCGCGGACGTTGGGCTCCTGGGAGACCGGCTTCACCTCGACCTTCTGGGCGTCGAGGATCTGCTTGCTGTAGCGGCCGACCGGGACCTCGGGCGCGGCGAGCACGACCTTGATCTTGGTGTCGGCGAGGTCCTTGAGCTCGTCGATCTTGAACGGGTTGGCCTTGGTGGCCGCGATGACCAGGCGGTTCTTGGCGATGACCGTGGCGTCGCCGGTCTCGGCCTTCAGCCCATCCATGGTCTTGGTGTCGGCGGTGACCAGCGCGTCGGCCGGGGCGCCCTGCTTGACCTGGGCCGCCAGCTCCTGCGAACCGGCGAAGGAGAAGGTGATCTTCGTGCCGGGGTGGGTCTTCTCGTACTCCGCACCCGCGGTCTTGAAGACGTCGGTCAGGGAGGAGGCGGCGAGGACCGTGAGGTTCACGGCCTTCGGGGTCGTACTGGCGTCGGCGGCGGGCTTGTCGTCGCTCTTGCCGCAGGCGGCCAGCGGCACGAGCAGCGCGGCGGTCAGCGCGGTGGCGGCGGTACGGCGACGGATCACGATCGGGGACATGAGCAGGTGCTCCTCGGTCGGGTCGGCGGCCGGCCCGGTGCCGGACCGCGTGGTGGTGACCCGCGCCGGTGACGGGCGGAGCGGGTGGGGACGTTCGGTGACGCCGAGCGGGTGGTGCGAGTGGACCGCGGCGGGCAGCGGTGGACGGCGGGCGACGGCGCGCGCCGGATCAGGTGCGGTCGATGTGCACGCCGGTGGACTTCACGCGGGCGGTGGCCTGCATGCCGACCTCCAGCCCGAGCTCCTCGACGGCCTCACGGGTGAGCAGGGAGACCAGGCGGTGGGGACCCGCCTGGATCTCGACCTGGGCGGCCACGTCGCCGAGCTTGACGGCCGTGACGATGCCGGGAAAGGCATTGCGCGCCGAGGTGTAGGGTTCCCCGTCCTCGATGTGGGCGCCCTGGCCCACCTCGACGGAGAAGGCTGCCAGATCGCGTCCGTTGATCAGACGTCGGCCGCCTTCGTCGCGATGGGTCACGACCCGGCCGGCGTCGGCCCAGCGGCGCGCCGTGTCCGGGCTGACGCCCACCAGGCGAGCTGCTTGTCCGATGGTGTAGGACTGCATGGGCGACAACGTAGGGGTACGTGTGCCGCATTTGCAATTCTATTGGGCTGATCTCCATGGCAGATGCCACATTCATTGGCGCATCTGCCGAAACTCATTCCGCTCTGCGGTGACCACCTCGCTAAAGTCGGGGCATGGCTGATGAGGTAACGGAATCGGGCACGGTGCGCGTCGACGCGTGGATCTGGTCCGTGCGCCTGACCAAGACCCGCTCGACCGCGGCGACCGCCTGCCGGGCGGGCCACGTGAAGGTCAACGGGGAGCGCGCCAAGCCGGCGCAGCCCGTGCGCGCGGGCGACGAGGTACGGCTCTTCCACGCGGGGCGCGAGCGGATCGTCGTCGTCAAGCGGCCCGTGTCCAAGCGGGTGGGCGCCCCCGTCGCCGCCGAATGCCTGATCGACAACAGCCCGCCCCCGCCGACCCCCGTGGAGGCCGCCGTGGTCGGTATCCGCGAGCGGGGTGCGGGCCGCCCGACGAAGCGCGAACGGCGCGAGATCGAATCCCTGCGCGGGCGCCCGTAGCGCCCCGGCCGCGGGTTCAGGCCTTGCGGTAGGTGTACGCCTCGACGGCGGCTGCCGCGACCGCCGCCAGGGGGGCTCCCGCGGAGGCGGTGACCACCGCCGCCACCGCGCCCTCCACGAACGGCGCATCCAACAGCGCGGATCCCGGCGGGAGTTCGTCCTCCATCAGCAGGGCCTTCACCGTCAGCACCGAGCTCCCCAGGTCGACCAGCAGGGCCACCCCGGCACCCCGGTCCACCTCCCGGGCGGCCGCGACGATCCGCTCCGCGCTCGTACCGAGTCCGCCGAGGGCCGTACCTCCCGCCGCCACCAACGGGGCCACGGGCCCGCCCGCCGCCAGCTCGCGCGCCAGCTCGGCCACCGCCTCCGCGACCCGCGCGCTGTGCGACACCAGCACGATGCCCACCAGGGCCGGGCCGGACCCGGGATCGGCGCCGGGCTCCCGCTGCCCGGCCGTCACCGCGCGCCCGCCGGCTCCGCCACGTCCGCGAGGGCCCCCAGCAGCAACCCCGACGAGGTCGCCCCGGGATCCTGGTGGCCGACGCTCCGCTCGCCCAGGTAGCTGGCCCGTCCCTTGCGCGCCCGCATCGGCACCGTCGCCAGCGCCCCGTTCTCCGCCGCGGCCGCGGCCGCCCGGTACGAGGTGCCCAGCGCGGCCACCCCCGGCACCAGCGCGTCCAGCATCGTCTTGTCGCCCGGCGCCGCCCCGCCCAGCTGCGCCACCGCGGCGACCCCCGCGCTCAGCGCCTCGCGCAGCTCCGCGTCGGAGACCTCGGCCGACTCCCCGAGCGCCTTGCCCGAACGCCGCAGCAGCGTCCCGTACAGCGGCCCCGAGGCCCCGCCGACCGTGGAGATCAGCGTCCTGCCGGCCAGCTGGAGCACCGCGCCCGGCGCCGCCGAAGTGGGCTCCACCTCCAGGGCGGCGACCACGGCCGTGAAGCCGCGCAGCAGGTTGCTCCCGTGGTCGGCGTCCCCGATGGGCGAGTCGAGCTCCGTCAGCCGGTCCGCCTCGCGCTCCACGACGACCGCGACGGCCGCCATCCAGCGTCGGAAGAAGTCTGCGTCACGCACTGGTTCTCCTCGCCTCGCACCTGCCCGGCCGGTCCCACCGACACCATACGTTCAGCGGCCCCAGCGCAGCGCCGCCGTCTGCACGGGCGCGTCCCACAGCCGCAGCAGTTCCTCGTCGGCCCGGCACAGCGTCACCGAACACCCCGCCATGTCCAGCGAGGTGACGTAGTTGCCGACGAGCGCCCGAGCCACCGGCACGCCCCGCTCGGCCAGCAGCCGTGCCACCTCCGCGTGGAACCCGTACAACTCCAGCAGCGGCGTCGCCCCCATCCCGTTGACCAGCGCCAGCACCGGCCCGTCGGCCGGACCGACCTGCGCCAGCTCCTCCAGTACCGCGCCCACCGCGACCTCGGCGATCTCCCGCGCCGACATCATCGGACGCCGCTCCCGGCCCGGTTCACCGTGGATGCCGATGCCCAACTCCAGCTCCCCGTCCGGCAGGTCGAAGGTCGGGCTGCCCTTCGCGGGAGTGGTGCAGGCGCTCAGCGCCACCCCGAAGCTCCGGGAGGACTCGTCGACCTGCCGGGCGAGGGCGGCGACCCGGTCCAGCGGCGCCCCCTCCTCCGCGGCCGCCCCGGCGATCTTCTCGACGAAGAGGGTGGCCCCCGTGCCGCGCCGCCCGGCCGTGTACAGGCTGTCGGTCACCGCGACGTCGTCGTCGACCAGCACGCGCTCGACCCGCAGACCGTCCTCCTCGGCGAGCTCCGCGGCCATCTCGAAGTTCAGCACGTCCCCGGTGTAGTTCTTGACGACGAAGAGCACACCCTGGCCGGAGTCCACGGCCGCCGCCGCCCGCACCATCTGGTCGGGCACCGGCGAGGTGAACACCTCACCGGGACACGCGGCCGACAGCATCCCGTACCCCACGAACCCGGCGTGCAGCGGCTCGTGCCCGGACCCGCCCCCGGACACCACGCCGACCCGCCCGCCCGCCCGCGCGTCCCGCCGTACGACGACCCGACGCTCCACGTCGACGTCCAGGTCGGGATGGGCGGCCGCCATCCCCCTCAAGGCGTCGGTGACCACGCTCTGCGCACTGTTGATCAGCATCCTCATGCCACTCCATCCGGTCGTTCGACGGGTGTTCGGCTCGGGCTGGACCACCGGCGGACCCTCGTGCGGGTCCGCCGGTCGCCACGATACGAGGCCGGGCGACCCGCGCCGAGGAAGCCGTGGCCCCGGCACCCGCTCGCCGAGACCGGGGGCAGCGGCCCGACCGGTCAGCCGGGTTCCTCCGTGAGGCGCAGCGTCCAGTGGGCACCGCAGCCGAGCCGCCCCTCCGGACGGCCCGGGTGCGCGTCCTCGCAGGTGCAGTGCATGGGTTCGACGCGCTCACCGGCCCGGGGGGCCGCCCGCATGTGCCGGACGACGTCCGGGAAGGGGCGCAGGCGCGTGCCCCGGAACGCGTCCCCCGCCACGCGGACCTCCAGGACCGCCCCGCACCGCGGGCAGCTGCCGCGCAGCGCCGCCCCGCCCGGGCCGTCCTCCACCAGAGTGAAGAGCGCCGCTGCGAGGGCCGCGTACTCGGGGGCGCCGATCTCCTCGTAGGGCAACTCGACCGGTTGCTCACCGGGTTGCCCCTCGGGTTGCTCCTCCGCCGGCTCCTCCGGTGGCTCTTCCGGCTCCTCCGGTTGCTCCTCGGGTCGGGGTGCCTCGGCCATGGGACTCCTCCGCTCCATCGCTGTCCGCAGGACCCGCCAGCGTAGCGGCGGCGCGGCTCCCTCAGCCCTCGCCGCCCAGGGGCCAGGCCTGGATGTCGCGGTAGTGGATGGGGGCGGGACCGCGGCCGGTGTTGCTCCCGACGAGGTGGAGGCGCCGGGTGTCCCACGGGCGGCCGGCGAAGGCGGCCAGTCCGGCTGCCGCCTCCACCGCGCTGGTGGTGTCGTGGCGGCGCGAGCGCGCCAGGGTCAGGTGGGGGCGCAGCGGCCGGCCGTGGAAGGGGATGCCGCAGTCGGTGACCGCTGCGCGTACGTCGGCGGCGAGCAGGTGCAGCCCTTCGAGGTCCCCGTCGATTCCCGTCCACAGGACCCGCTCGTCGAAGTGCCCGCCGCCGCACAGCGCGAGCCGCAGCGGCCTCCTGCTCACCGCGAGCTCCGCGAGCGGCGGCCGCAGGAGTTCGACGGCGGTGACCGGGAGCTCGCCGAGGAAGGCCAGGGTGATGTGCCAGTCCTCGATGCGGTTCCAGCGCATGCGCGGGTACGCGGTGTAGGCGGGCCGCAGTTCCTGCTCCAGCTCTTCCTTCGCGTCGTCGGGCGGGGCAAGCGCTATGAACACGCGGACGGTCGCTGCCTGGGTCTCTTCACTCACGAGGGTCTTCGTATCCTGTCGGGGCGCCTTCCGTCATCTTCCGCTCCGTGGGCCCCCGGCCACCCTGTTGCCCGAGGCCCCCGCCGGTCTAAGCTCCGCGGATGACCTTGGAATGGGAACAGGTAATCGTAGACTCGACCGATCCGGCGGCCCTGGGGCAGTGGTGGGCCACGGCTCTCGGCTGGGTCGTGGTCCACTCCTCCGACGACGAGTTCGAGATCCGTCCGGCGCCGGATCGCATGCCGGGGCTGGACTTCGTCCGGATCGATGAGATCAGGAAGAGCAAGAGCCGCCTGCATCTCGACTTCAGGCCGGACGACCAGGAGGCCGAGGTGGCTCGTCTGGTGGCCCATGGCGCCCAGCGGGTCGACATCGGCCAGGGCGATCAGCCGTGGGTCGTACTGGCGGATCCCGAAGGCAACGAGTTCTGCATCCTCGGGCAGCGGCGTCCGTAAAGCGCGCACGGGCGCCGCGCGCGACCCGCTCCGGCAGTCACCGGCCGGAGCCGATGGTGACCACGCGGGCCCACGCCGGGGGCGAGTCCGGAACATAGTCGGGATCGTTCTCGATCCACCGGCCCGCCCCCGGGCGGGGGAAGAGGCCCACCACCGTCCGGCACGGCGGCCGCGCGGCCGGCCAGGCCGTCTGGCCGTCGGTCAGGACCACGATCACGTCCGGCCGGGGCCCCGTACCGAGGGCCTTCGCGAATCCCGTACGCAGGTCCGTGCCCCCGCCGCCCAACAGCGGGATGCCCTCACCGCTGCACAGCGGGTGCACGATCCGGGCCGCGGCGTCGCACGGCACCACACTGACCATGTCGCTGCGGCCGCCCACGGCGCGGGCGATCGCGGTGACCTCCAGCAGGGCACCGCCCAGCTCGGAGTCGCTGACCGAACCCGAGGTGTCGATGACCACGCAGACGCGCGGGGGTCTGCGCCGCAGGCTCGGCAGTACGGCGCCGGGGACCGCGGCCGAGCGCCGCGAGGGCCGGGCGTAGCTGTAGTCCTCGCCCGCGCCCGCCCCGGAGGCCGCCGAACGGACCGCAGCTCCCAGCAAGTCCCGCCAGGGCTGCGGCGGGTGGAAGGCCTCCTCCGCCCAGCGCCGCCACCCGGCGGGGGTGCTCCCGGGACGGCCGTTGATCCCCTGCGCCACCCGGAACCGCACCGCGTCCTGCTCCTGCGCGCTGAGACCGTGCGCGCCGTCCGGCCCCAGGTCCCACTCGCGCTCCAGTCCGTCGGCGCCGCTGCCGCAGTCCAGCCAGACCAGGTCCTGCGTCAGCGGTCCGAGCCCGAACTGCCGCAGGTAGTCCTCCATGAGTTCGCCCGGGCGCAGACCCAGGTACTCCGGAGTCAGTACCCCCACGGGCTCCACCAGCCCCTCGCCGTACACGTCGTCATTGATCTCGCAGTCCGCGGCGATGTTCATCCGCAGCCGTTCGCCCGGACCGCTCAGCCCGCGCTCCCGGGCCACCCGGTCACCGCGCCCGTGGTGGTCGCGCAGCAGGTGGGACACCTCGTGGACCCAGACCCCGGCGAGCTCCTCCACCGGGGTGCGGTCCACGAACCCCGGCGAGACGTAGCACCGCCAGTGCCGGTCGACGGCCATCGTCGGCACCCGCCGCGATTCCACGGTGTGCAGGGCGAAGAGCGCGGTCGCCAGGTAGGGCCGGACCCGGGCGGCGTGCAGCCGGGCCGCGAAGAGCTTCTCGACGTCCAGTGCGCCCGTCGCGGTTGCGTTCATCGGCCGGCCCCGACGGGGTCCCCGGTACGGGCCGCCGCCCGGGCCGCCGCCCGGTCCGCCGCCCGGGCCGCCGCCCGGTCCGCAGACCGGTCCGCCCGCCGGGACAGGGTCACCACGCCGGCGAGCCGCTCGATCGACTCCGGAACGTCCCAGTCCTCCTGGCGCAGCGCGGCGAGCGTCGTAGCCGGTACGACCACCAGGTCGGGGGCTCCGGTCTCCAGGGCGCGGACCAGGAGCGCCCACGCCGCGTCCCAGCGGGACTTGTCCGGTCGCTTGCGGACCGCTGCCACGACACCGTCGAGCGCGGCCTGGCGCCGGTCTCCCCGCTCGGGCAGCTCGGCGCCCGCCGGATCGGCGAGCAGGTCCTCGGGGTCCGGGAGGTCCATCCGGTCCAGTACGGCCAGCAGTTCGAGCCCCGGACCGTCCCCGACGGCGCCCCTGACCAGCATGGAGAGCACTTCCCTGGAGGAGCCGGCCGCGTGGGCGAAAGCGAGCAGCCGCACCGTCATGTCCCAGCTGCGGGGCGACGGCCATGCGCCTCCCCGGCGGGCCTCACTGCTGGGCAGCCGGTGTACGAGCACGGGGCGGGTGGTGAGGAGCCCGCACACCGCACCGCGGGCGTGGTCCACGGCCGCCGCCAGCTTTGCGGAGTCCAGGTGCGGCAGGGTCGCCCGGGGCCAGGTCCCGCCGAGCCCGCGGACGACGACATCGTGGTCGTGGGTCCACTGGAGGTGGACGAACCGGTTGGCCAGCGGAGGGCTCAGCTCCCAGCCGTCGGCCGCCGAGCCCCGCGGGTTGGCGGCGGCCACGATCCTCACCCCGGGCGGCAGTTGCAGCGAGCCGATCCGCCGCTCGAGCACGAGCCGGAGCAGGGCGGCCTGAACGGCCGGCGGAGCGGTGGAGAGCTCGTCGAGGAACAGCAGCCCCCGCCCGGCCCGGACGAGTCGCACGGCCCAGTCCGGCGGGGCCATGGGGACGCCCTGTTCGGCGGGATCGTCCCCGACGATGGGCAGACCGGAGAAGTCGGACGGCTCGTGCACGCTGGCGATCACCGTGGTCAGGGGCAGGTCCAGGGCTTCGGCGAGTTGGGTCAGCGCCGCGGTCTTGCCGATGCCGGGTTCGCCCCACAGGAGTACGGGCAGGTCGGCGGACACGGCGAGGGTCAGCGCCTCCAGCTGGTCGTCGGGGCGCGGCTCGGTGGTGGTGTCGCGCAGCAGGGCCAGCAGCGCGTCGGCCACGGAGAGCCGGGAGGGGTGGCCGTGCACCGGACCGGTGCAGGCGTCGGCAGCGGCGGTGGCGGGGGCGGGGGGCGACGGGTACGAGGGCATGCGTGATCACCTGTGGGTTCGTGAGGAAGTCGGGTGGTGGGGCGGGGCCGCAGGACGCGGGTCCCCCGGGTCAGCGGGCGTGCGCCTGGCGCGGGTGGGGCCGGTGTTCGCGGGGGCGTACGTCGCCCGGGCGGATCCGGCCGGGTCCGGGACCGGCCAGGCCAGACCGGAACAGCCCGTAGGTGATCCGCCGTTGCGCGGCCGCTTCCAGTTCGTCGCGCAGCGCGCCGGCGCGCAGCAGCGCTCCGGGGCCCAGCAGGCCTTCGACCACGGCCAGCGCACCGGCGATGTCGCCGTGGTCCAGGCGTTCGCGGACCCCGGTGAGGCAGTCCGGCTGCCGGTGCGCCGTGTCGATGGCCTGCAGGCAGGGCAGCGGGGTTCCGGTCAGCGCGGCCAGCAGTTCCTCCCGGCGGACCTCGGCCGGGTCGTGGTCCAGTGCGGCCAGTACCCCGTCGACCAGGCCGATGCGGTGCCGGGCGCCGCGGCACTCGACGAGGCGGGGCTCTCGCGCGCCGTCCGCGGTCGCGGCCGCTCGCCCCGGCGCACGGTCGGGTGAGGGCGCGTGATCCGGTGCCAACGCCGAGGCGACCAGCGGGTGCAGCAGCTCGGCCTCGATCGATCCGGTGCGGATCAGTTCCAGGTCGGGCAGGGTCCACACCGCCGCGTCGGGCAGCACCGGCAGAGCGGCGGTGTCGCCGGCGCGCGCGGTGCCGAGCCGCAGGGCGGGCGGCCCCGGGCCGTCCGCCACCACGTCCAGCAGCAGCCGCTGCCCGGCCCCCGTCCGTACGGCGACGGTGCCGGTGGTCCGGCCCTCGGCGCGGAGCAGGATCCCGGCCTCTGCGGCCCACCGGTCGGTGGCGCACCGGTGTTCCGGCGGGAGGGCGGCGAGGAGTTCGGGGTCCGGCGCGGCAAGGCCGTCGACGGGCCGTCGACCGGCCCCGGAGCGGACCCTCAACTCGCCGCTCCTGCGGGCGTCCCACAGGTGGCGGTGCAGGTCGAGGCGGAAGCGGCGGTCGGGCCGGGCCGGGCGGCGCGGGTCACCCCACGAGCCGTCCGCGGGGCGGGAGCCGTCCCACAGGGCGAGGCTGATCCGCTGCCCGCCGTCCGCCCACGCGGGCGGAGTCCGGGCCACGAGGTACACGGGGCGGGTGCGGGGGGAGCCCGGCCGAGCGTCCGTGATCTCCCGCGCGTCCGTGGCGTGCGGCGCCGCTGTGTCGTACCGGGCCAGGGGGACGGTCAGCCCGGGACGCAGCTGTCCGTCGGGAGCGATGCGCGGCATGTGCCAGCGCAGCAGGTCGGGCGCGAGATGGCGGAGATCGGCCCGGATCCGGGCCGCGAGGTCGTGGCCGCGCGAGCGTGCCAGGAAGCGCAGGTCGAGATCGACGTCGACGCCCGCGGCGGCGCAGGCCCCGGCCCAGTCCCCGGCGCTGCGGCGGACGGTCGCGGTCTCGATCATGGACGGGGGCACGGCGTACCGGCGTACGCGGAGCCAGAGGGCGAGGCGGGAATCCTCGTGCACGGTGTGGGTGAGCATCAGCACTCACCTTGCGTGGACGGGACCCCCGATCTGTGAGCAGAAGAGGTGGTCATCGCGATGACCGTATCGACCTTGAGGCCGAGCGGCCAGGGGTTTTTCCGGGCCACCGGTGGTGGTGCCGGTCGATGACGTAGTGGTGCCCGTGCTGCCAGCCGCCCGAGGCCCGGCGGGCGTCGGCGAGGTGCGGGTGACCGGGCGGCAGGTCCGGATGCAGGTGTTCCAGCCGGTACGGGTCACGGGCCGGCCAGATCATCGCCGCGGCTGTGGCGGCGCTCAGGGCGAGGACCCCCAGGACCAGGACGGTCAGCGGCAGCCCCACTCCCGCCGCGAGCCATCCGGCCAGCGGGTAGGTGAGCAGCCAGCAGCCGTGGGAGAGGGAGAAGCGGGCGGCGAACGCGGCGGGCAGGTCCGCGTCGGCGGTGGACCGGCGCACCACCCGGCCCCCCGGGGTCAGGACCGCCGAGCAGGCGGCGCCGATGGCGGCCCAGACCGCCAGGAGCGCGGGCCAGGACCATGCGCGCGGGCCGGTCGCGATGAGCGCCGCCGCGGCCGCCAGGATCACCGGGAGGGCGAAGCCGGCGCGGAGCATCACCGCGCGGTCGGTCGAGCGTTGCAGGAGGCGGGGCAGGAGGAGCGCGGTCAGCATGGACCCGGCGCCGTACGCACCGAGGGCGAGCGGGACGGCGCCGGCCGGCCGGTCGAGGTGGCCGCGTACCAGGGCGACGGTGTCGACGAAGACGACGGCTCCGGCGGCGGATACCGCGAGGTCGAGCGCGAGCAGGGCGCGCAGCCGGGGCGTGGCCCACAGGAGGCGGGTACCGAAGACGGCCCTGGCATGGACTTTGCCGGTCCGCTCGGCGGGTGAGGGGGCGGGCGCGGGCAGCGCGGTGGCGACCACGAGCGCGGCGGAGGCGAGGAATCCGAGGGCCGTGACGGCGAACAGCCAGTCGTAGGAGACCAGGCTCAGCAGGGCGGCGGCCAGGACCGGGCTGAACAGGCTCTCCAGGTCGTAGGCGATCCGGGTCATCGACAGGGCCCGGGTGTAGTCGCGGTCGGCGGGCAGGATCTCGGGAATGGTGGCCTGGAAGGTCGGGGTGAAGGCCGCCGACGCCGCTTGGAGGAGGAAGATCAGGAGGTGGATCTGCCAGATCTCGGTGACGAAGGGCAGGGCGGCGGCCGCACCGGCGCGGGTCAGGTCCATGGCCGCCATGAGGGTGCGGCGGCGAATCCGGCTGGCCAGGGCGCCGATCACTGGGGCGATGGTGACGTAGGCGATCATTTTGATCGCGAGGGCGGTGCCCAGTACCGCGGAGGCGCTGTCGCCGGCGAGTTCGTAGGCGAGCAGAGCCAGGGCGACGGTGGCGAGCCCGGTCCCGACCAGCGCGACGACCTGGGCGGTGAACAGGCGGCGGTAGGCGCCGTTGCGCAGTACGGACAGCACGGTCCCCGTCCCGGTCGGCGGATCGATGACAGCATGTCGACTTCAGCGTAGTCAACATGTGCGCACCTGTGCACCTGTTTGTGTCGGGCCCGGCGCTGCCGTCAGTCGTGCGGCGGAAGGGAGCCGAGCTGGTGGTCGGCGACGTTGAGCGCCTCGTCCACCAGTCGCCGCAAGTGCCCGTGCCCCAGGGCATAGACGACGCGGCGCCCGTCCTTGCGGGTGGTGACGAGCCCGGCCAGGCGGAGCTTGGCGAGGTGCTGGCTGACGGAGGTCCGGGCGGCTCCGCACGCCTCGGTGAGGGTGGTGACATCCGCCTCGCCCCGGCCGAGACGTTCCACGAGTGCCAGGCGGGTGCGGTCGGCGAGCAGGGCGAGTACGGACGCGGCGACCTCCAGCCGGTCGCTCAGGCCGGTCGGGTTGCTCGGGTCGCTCAGGTCGGTCGGCTCGCTCCGGTCACGCGGCTCGCTCGGCTCGCTCGGCTCGCTCGGGTCCGGCTCCGCCTGCGCACCGTGTGCACCTGCCGGATGCGTGCCTGTGCTCATGCCCTCATCGTAGGGCGCCCGGAGTTCGCGGCGGGCGCCCGCTCGCGCGCCGGTGCGCACCGCATGCGCCGTAACGTGCGCGGGCCCCGCCACCCCCGTAAGGGGTCGGCGGGGCCCGCGCACCGGCGTGGCGATCGGCGTCAGCCGAGCGCGGGCGCCTCCTGCTGAGCCGGAGCATCCGCTTCCGCGTCCTCGTTGCGCGCGGCCAGGAGCCGCTGGGCGAGGACGCCGAACACGATGGCGAACACCGTCCACAGCACCAGCTGGACGGCCAGCGAGGCGACCCGGAACTCCCACAGCAGGGCGGCGGGGAAACCGGCCTGGACCGCGTCGTTGTTGTCCGGCAGGATCACGAACGCCACGGCGGCGGCGACGATGAAGCCGGCGCCCGCAGTCAGCGTCGCGTTCCAGTTGCCCACGCGCGGTGCCAGCCGACGCCCCAGGATGATCGCGCCCACGCCGAGCAGCACGCTGAGCAGGATCATCAGGAAGAACAGCGTGGTGCGCTGCCCGATCGTGTCCGGGTTGCCCACCGCCGGCGGCGTGGCCGGGTACTTCAGGAACGGCACCAGGTAGACCAGCGCGAACGCGCCCGCCCCGGTGAGCGCCGCAGTGGCCCGCGGGCTGAACCGGCCCACGCGCCCGAGGGCGAACGAGAACGCGAGCGAGGCGATGCCGCCCAGCGCGACCCCGTAGACCAGGACACCGGTGGCCAGACCGACCGTCGACTGAACCGGTCGGCCGACCAGTTCTTCTTCCTCCTCCTCGGCGGCCTCGCCCGACGCGGCGTCACCGCCGTGCCCGGCGTGGGCGCTCGGGGCGCTCGCGGCGTCCTTGGCGGCCTGGGCCTCCTCCACGGCGATGGAACCCCGTACCGGGGGCTCACCCACCACGTAGGCGACGGTGAAGGCGAACAGTCCGGCGATCAGGCCCGCGAGCATGCCGCGGACCAGCAGTCCTCTGACAGTAGAGGCGTACATGTGCGTGGCCTCTCAGTGGCAGGGGAAGCCGAGCAGATGACGACCGTCGTGGACCCACTCGTGCACGCCCTCGCCGGCGAACACGGCCGTGGCGCCCTGCTCGGCGCCGACGAAGTACAGGGCGACGAGCATCAGGAGACCGACGAAGAGCGCCCAGGGCAGCACCGCGCGCACGGGCAGCGGAGCCGACAGGGAGCCGGCGGGGGTGGATATGGCAGCGGAAGCGATCGCCTCGGCCATGATGGAACCTCCTCGGGGAACAACGCGTCCCATACGGTGGTGCAGGACGACGGTCCTCGGGTCTGACTCGCCGCGCCGCCACCCAGGGGATGCCGCCGCAGCACACAGTGGCGCGACCATGCCGGATTCACACCGGGCTTCCGTCTCGCCGTCGTCGCTATGTGGAAATGTCGCCGTGACGCTACCGTGCGCCGGGCCTGCGGCCAAGACCGTGAGTTCCTGATCACACGCCTACGCTGCGGTAACGCCGATCAGGCAGTTTCCGGGGAACCGGAATTGTCCACCAACTGGACCTGCGTGACTGCTAGAATGACCGCGTTGGCCTTCGGCGTGCGTGCCCCGTGCATGCGTCCGGAGGCTTTTTTCATGCCTTCACACCGATCCACCAGTCCTGCCCGGCCTCCTGCCCCATCCCCTGCCCCATCCCCTGCCCCATCCCCTGCGTCGGTCACCACTGGCTACCGAGACCTCCTGCGCAACAGGGAGTTCAGCGGTCTGTACGTCAGCTTCACCCTCACCGTCGCCGCGAGCACTTTGTCCGGCTTCGCCCTCGGCAGCCTGGTCAACCAGCAGACGCGTTCACCGTTCCTGACGGCCGTGAGCATGTACGGCGCCACCTTCGCGATGGTGCTCGGCGCCCTGACGCTGATGTCTGTCGCGGACGGGAACCGCCCCCGCCGGACGCTCCTCCTGCTCCAACTCGCCTCGTTGGCCGGTGTCGCCGTCCAGGCGATTCCTGGGTTGCCGCTCGCGGCCCGGTTCGCCCTGCTGCTGACACTCGGCTTCTTCCAGTCGCTCGGCACCGGCACCCGGCTGGGGCTGCTGGCCGAGGTCGTCCCCAGCTCCGCCTACGCGCCCGCCCGTTCGCTGATGAACATCACCTCGGGAGGCACGGCGATCGTCGGCTTCGCCGCCGGCGCCCTGCTGCTGCGCCACCTGAGCCCGCAAGGGGTCTTCGTCGCGGCGGCGGCGCTGACCGCCCTCGGGGCGGCCGTGGTGGCGACCACCGTCCGGGAGCACTCGATCCGGCTCACCCGTCGCCCCGGGCTGCGCCGGACCTGGACCACGAACGCCGAACTGTTCTCCCACCCGGGCAGTCGGATGCTGCTGCTGAACCTGTGGGTCCCCAACGGCCTGATCGTCGGCTGCGAGGCCCTGTTCCTCTCCTACGACCCCGGCCGCGCGGGCACCTTCCTGGCCGCCGGATCGGCGGGCATGCTCCTCGGGGACCTGACCGTCGGCCGACTGCTCACCGCCGACCGGCGGCGCCGGTACGGCTTCGCCCTGCGGCTGCTGCTCGCCGTCCCCTTCCTGCTGTTCGCCGTCCACCCGCCCGTCCCGGTCCTGGTGGTCGCGGTGTTCCTCGCCGGGGCCGGCTTCGCGGCGACCCTGCCCCTCCAGGAGCAGCTCCTCGAGCAGACCCCTGCCCCGATCCGCGGCCAGGTTCAGGGGGTGGAGTCGGCCGGCCGGATGACCTGCCAGGGGCTCGGCGCCGCGCTCGTCGGCGGCCTGGCCCAGTGGCTTGCCCCGGGCACCGCGATGGCCGTCGCCGCAGGGATGTCCGTGGCCGTCACCATCCTGTGCCGGCCGTCCCGCCGTACGGGGCCGCACAGCCGGGGTTAATTCGTGCAGGTGTTCGGTTCGCGGGGTTAGGGTGGGGTCATGCACGCCATGCACGCAGTCCAGGGCCTTCAGGGTTCGCTCTTCGACCAGGGCGACGAGATCCGGCTCGGTCCCCTCGGCGGCATGCGGCGCACCGAGCTCGGTGCCGGAGCCTGGGTCGACCACCTGCCCGGCTGGCTGAGCGGCGCCGACGCGCTCTTCGAGCGGCTGGCCGCCGACGTGCCCTGGCGCGCCGAGCGGCGGCAGATGTACGAGCGCGAGGTGGAGGTTCCCCGGCTGCTCGCCTTCTTCGACGCGGGTGAGCCCCTGCCGCATGACTCGCTCACGGCCGCCCGGGAGGCGCTGACCGGTCACTACGCCGCCGAGCTCGGTGAGCCCTTCACCACCGCCGGCCTGTGCCTGTACCGCGACGGCCGCGACAGCGTCGCCTGGCACGGGGACCGGACGGGCCGTTCGTCGACCGAGGACACCATGGTGGCCATCGTCTCCGTCGGTGATCCGCGGGACCTCGCGCTCCGTCCCCGCGACGGCGGGGCCACCCTGCTGCGGCTGCCGCTGGGGCACGGCGACCTCGTCGTCATGGGCGGCTCCTGCCAGCGGACGATGGAGCACGCCGTACCCAAGTCGGCGCGGGCCGTCGGTCCCCGCATCAGCATCCAGTTCCGGCCCCGCGACGTCCGCTGATCCTTCGCCGCCCGCCGGCCCGGGCCTCCCGCTGGTCGGGGTTGCGGCGCCGTCCAGGGGCGTCCAGGCTGGTGCGCATGGATCTGGGCGCCTTCTCCGTGAGCCTCACCGTGCGCGACCTCGACGCCTCCAGGGCGTTCTACGAGAAGCTCGGCTTCGCCGTCTTCGGCGGGAACCCGGAGCAGGGCTGGCTGATCCTCAAGAACGGCGATGTGGTGATCGGGCTGTTCGTCGGAATGTTCGAGAAGAACATGCTGACCTTCAATCCGGGCTGGGACAGCGACGCGACCGCGCTCGATCCGTTCACCGACATCCGCGAGGTGCAGCGAAGGCTGAAGGCGCGGGGCGTGGAGTTCGCGACGGAGGTCGACGAGTCGGGCTCGGGTCCGGGCAGCTTCCTCATCGTCGACCCGGACGGCAATCCGGTCCTCTTCGACCAGCACGTCTGAACCGGGCGCTCTCGCAGGTGGTGGCGCAGGCGGTGACTCGGGCGGTGGGGCGGGGGGTGACTCGGGCGGTGGGTCGGGGGGTGGGTCAGGCGGTGGCGCCGGGTTCCTTCGGGGTGCGGACGGCCCCGGCCGCCGCGTGCAGGGAGCGCAGCGCCAGCAGCAGGACCCCGATGTCGTCCAGGTAGACCGGGTCGGGAATCAGGTCCACCGGCGAGATGGTGTAGGCGACGGCGACCCAGAACAGGGCCTTGTCCCGCAGCGGGATCCCCGAGTCGAGCAGCAGCCGCCGGGCCGCGAAGACCCGTACGAGCAGCACGGCCGCGGCGATCGCGAGCCCCACCGCGATGACCACGCCCAGCGTGAGCCAGACCTTTCCGTCCATGGCGGCCCTATACCCCGATTCCGGTCCGCGATACCCGCTTCGGGCCCGGACCCATTCAGGCGCCCTCTCCGCGCAGCCTGCGGCCGACCTCGCCCAGCCCGTCGGCGAGCGCGTCGAGCTGCCCGGGGGTCAGGACGTCGACGAGGATCTCCCGCACCGTCGCCACGTGCCCGGGCGCGGCCTCCTCCAGCTTCGCGCTGCCGGCGTCGGTGAGGACGGCGAAGACACCGCGCACGTCGGAGGGACAGTTGCGGCGACGGACCAGTCCGGCCTTCTCCATCTGGGTGACCTGGTAGGTCAGCCCGCTCTTGGAGTTGATCAGGCCGTTGGCGAGCTCGGTCATGCGCAGCTCGCGCCCGGGGGCCGCGGCGAGCCGTACGAGGATCTCATACTGGGGGTGGGAGAGCCCGGCGTCGTCCTTGAGCTGCTGGTCGAGACGGCGGTTCACCAGGGCCGACGCGGCAAGGAACCCGCTCCAGGCCCGCATCTCACGGTCGTCCAGCCATCTCGGTTCAGCCATGGCGCCAGAGTACACGGGTTGTTCCAATTTGAATCAATGGTTAGGGTCGAGGCTCAGTGGTTCGAATTTGAACAAGCCTCTCCCGCCTCCCCGCGGGCCGCCCGACCGGAAGGACCCCCACCGATGACCAGCCCCTCCGCCACCGCGACGAAGCCGCAGGCCGCCGCCCCGGCCGCCCGCCTCCGGCCCGCCGCCCTCTCCACCCCCGGCCACGACGCCGGCCTGCTGCTCCTGCGTCTCGTCCTCGGCCTGGCCATGGCCGCGCACGGCGCCCAGAAGCTCTTCGGCTGGTTCGGTGGCGGCGGCATCAGCGGCACCGGTCAGTTCTTCACCGCCAGCGGCTACCCCGCGGGTGACGCCATGGCCGTCCTCGCCGGCCTCACCGAGACCCTCGGCGGACTCGGCCTCGTCCTCGGACTCCTCACCCCGCTCGCCGGCGCCGCGATCGTCGGCACCCTCATCAACGCGATCGCCGTCCACGGAGCCGGCGCCTTCTTCGCCCCGAAGGGCATCGAGTACGAGCTGCTGCTGACCGCGGGCGCCGCCGCCCTGGCCCTCACCGGCCCCGGACGGTACGCCGTCGACCGCTTCCTGCCCGTCCTGCGCAGCCACCGCCTCGCGTACGGCGCGCTCGCCGTGGCCCTCGGCGTGGTCCTCGCCGCCGTGCTGCTGCTCGTCCGCGACTAGATCGTCTGCGACGGAGGAAGGGGTACGGCCCGCCCCGGCCGTACCCGCCCTGGCCCGGGAGATCGGCGTCGCCGTACTGCGGTCCACCGCGGCCGGCGCCGCCCAGGAGCTGATCGAGGCGCTGGGGGAGCAGGCCGCGCTGATCACGGTCCGCGGGGCAACGGCCTGACCCCGCGCCCACCGGCCTTGCGGGTTTGCGCCAACTCTCTTTGATTCCAGCCTAGTTGTCACCACACTGATCTATGTTCTACGGGGCACACCACGTCGCCCCAGGAGGTCAGATTGCAGTCCAGGCGCTTCCTCGCCTTCCACCGCCTGTTACGCCGGTCCCACCTGCTCATAGCCTTCGGCCTCGGTTCGCTGCTGGTCGGCCTGATCCCCTGGCTCGGGGTCACGAGCACGGCGGCGGCCGGCCGCGCTCCGGCACCCCGGCCGGCACCCGTGCCCGCCGACCAGCAGACGGCGACCCAGTCGCCGCATCACGGCATCGCCCCGGCGAACGCGATGGAGCCGACGGCTCCGATCCTCGACCGGGCCGGGTGGACGGCCACGGCGAGCGACGAGGAGACCGGCCATGAGAACGGCCGCGCCGCCAACGTGCTCGACGGCAACGCCAACACCATCTGGCACAGCAAGTGGGCCCCGGCCCCGACCGCGCTGCCGCACGTCATCACGGTCGACATGCACCGTACGGCGGTCGTCTCCGCGCTCGTCTACCGTCCCCGCCCCGACGGCCCCAACGGGCGCGTCGGTGAGTACAGCATCAGCGTCAGCACCGACGGGCAGAACTGGGCGAGCCCGGTGGCCACCGGCACGCTCGCCGACGACGCGGGCGCCAAGACCCTCGGGTTCGCCCCGCAGGGGGCCCGCTTCGTCCGGCTGACCGCCCTCACCGAGGCCGGCGGCCGCGGCCCCTGGTCCTCCGCCGCCGAGATCGATCTGCTGGGCGACCCCGGCACCCCGGCGGCCACCGTCGACCTGTCCCGCACCGGATGGACGGCCACGGCGAGCGACGAGGAGACCGGCAGCGAGAACGGTCGCGCCGCCAACGTGCTCGACGGCAACGCCAACACCATCTGGCACAGCAAGTGGGCCCCGGCCCCGACCCCGCTGCCGCACAGCCTCACCATCGACATGCACCGCACGGCGGCCGTCTCGGCCCTCGTCTACCACCCCCGCCCCGACGGCCCCAACGGGCGGGCGGGCGCGTACACCATCGCCACCAGCACCGACGGCGTCACCTTCAGGGCGCCGGTGGCCACGGGGGCCTGGCGGGACGACGACTCGGTCAAGACCGCCACCTTCCTGCGGACGGAGAGCGCCCGCTACGTACGGTTGACCGTGACGAGCGAGGCCGGCGGCCGCGGCCCCTGGACCTCGGCCGGCGAGATCCGGCTGAGCGGCCCGGCCAGCCCGGCCGTGCACGGCTCCTGGGACCGGATCACCGGCTTCCCCCTGGTGCCGGTGGCCACCGCCGCCCTGCCCGGTGACAAGCTGCTGGCCTGGTCCGCGTACGCCGTCGACCGCTTCGGCGGCAGCAACGGCTACACCCAGACCGCGATCCTCGACCTCAAGACGGGCAAGGTCACCCAGCGCCGGATCGACAACACCGGACACGACATGTTCTGCCCGGGCATCGCCATGCTCGCCGACGGCCGGGTGCTGGTCACCGGCGGCAGCAACGCGGAGAAGGCGAGCATCTACGACCCGGCCACCGACGACTGGTCCGCCACCACGAGCATGAACATCGCCCGCGGCTACCAGGCCATGACCCTGCTCTCCACCGGCGAGGCCTTCGTCCTGGGCGGATCCTGGAGCGGAACCGCGAGCACCGACAAGGCCGGCGAGGTCTGGTCGCCGGACACCCGCACCTGGCGCAGCCTGCCCGGCGTCTTAGCAGCCCCGGCGCTGACCGCCGACCCGGCCGGCCCCTACCGCGCCGACAACCACATGTGGCTGCACGCCACTTCGGGTGGCAAGGTGCTGCAACTGGGCCCGGGCAAGCAGATGAACTGGATCACCACCAGCGGCGGGGGAAGCATCACGTCCGCCGGCACCCGGGCCGACAGCCAGGACGCCATGACCGGCAACGCCGTCGCCTACGACATCGGCAAACTGCTCACTCTGGGCGGCTCGCCCGCCTACGAGAAGACCCCCGCCACCCCGCGGGCCTACACCGTGGGCTTCTCGGGCGGCCAGGTCCAGGCCGCCCGGACGGGAGACATGGAGCATGCCCGCGCCTTCAGCAACAGCGTGGTCCTGCCCGACGGCAAGGTGGCCGTCTTCGGCGGCCAGGCCTATCCGGTGCCCTTCAGCGACGCCACCTCCGTCCTGACCCCCGAACTGTGGGACCCGGCGACCGGCACCTTCACCCCGCTCGCCACCATGGCCGTCCCGCGCAACTACCACAGCGTGGCCAACCTGCTGCCCGACGGGCGGATCTTCTCCGGCGGCGGCGGGCTGTGCGGCGACTGCGCGACCAACCACGCCGACGGGGCGATCTTCACCCCGCCGTACCTGCTGGCCGCGGACGGATCCCCGAAGCCGCGTCCCGCCATCACCGCGGGCGTGCCTCCCAGGGCCGCCCCCGGCGCCTCGCTCACGGTGAGCACCCAGAGCCCGGTGGCGTCCTTCGTCCTGATGCGGGCCGCCGCCGCGACCCACTCCACCGACAACGACCAGCGCCGGGTGCCCCTGGCCTTCACGGCCGCGGGAGGCGGCTCGTACAGCGTGTCCATTCCGACCGACACCGGTGTGGTCCTGCCGGGGACCTACATGCTCTTCGCTCTCGACGCCCAGGGCGTACCGAGCATCGGCCGGTTCATCACCATCTCCTGATCCCATGAGTACCGTCCGGGGCCTGAGCTGATTGGCCCCGGACAATCAGGGGAATAGCGCACAAATGACACAAGCCATCGAAGACTACGCACTCATCGGCGACCTGATGACCAGCGCCCTGGTCGGCCGTGACGGGTCCATCGACTGGCTGTGCCTGCCGCGATTCGATTCGGCCGCCTGCTTCGCCAAGCTCCTCGGCGACGAGGAGAACGGCCACTGGCGCATCGCACCCCTCGACGCCGCCCCCGGCGAACCCTGCACCCGCCGCGCCTACGTCGACGGCTCACTGATCCTGGAATCGTTCTGGGAGACCGAAACCGGGGCCGTGAAGGTCACCGACTTCATGCCGCAGCGCGAGGGCTCCGCCCCCGACGTCATCCGCATCGTCGAGGGCATCAGCGGCACGGTCAGGATGCGCAGCACCCTGCGCCTGCGCTTCGACTACGGCCACGTCGTGCCCTGGGTGCGCCGCAGCGACGGCGAGCGCGTGGCCATCGCCGGGCCCGACTCCGCCTGGTTCCGCAGTGAGCCGCCGGTCCGTACCTGGGGCGAGGAGAACAGCACCCTCTCCCAGTTCCCGGTCACCGCCGGCCGGCGCGTCGCCTTCGTCCTGACCTGGCACCCCTCGCACCGGCCGCGCCCCGAGCCCTGCGACCCCTTCGCCGCGCTCGAGCAGAGCCTCGCCGACTGGCGGGAGTGGACCTCGCAATGCCGCTACGAGGGCCCGTACAAGGAGGCGGTCACCCGCTCCCTGATCACGCTCAAGGCCCTCACCTACGCCCCGACCGGCGGCATCGTCGCCGCGGCCACCACCTCCCTGCCCGAGGAGCTCGCCGGCATCCGCAACTGGGACTACCGATACTGCTGGCTGCGGGACGCCACCCTCACCCTCGGCTCCCTGCTGTCCACCGGCTTCCTCGACGAGGCCCGGGCCTGGCGCGAATGGCTGTTGCGCGCGGTCGCGGGTGATCCCGCCGACCTCCAGATCATGTACGGGATCGCCGGCGAGCGGCGGATCCCCGAGAACGAACTGCCGTGGCTGCGCGGTTACGCCTCCTCCGCCCCGGTCCGCGTCGGGAACGCGGCCGTCGACCAGCTCCAGCTGGACGTGTACGGAGAGGTCATCGACTCCCTCCACCTGGCCAGGTCCGCCGGGCTGCCCGCCGAGCGGCACGCCTGGCGGATCCAGCTCGCGCTGCTGGACTTCCTGGAGCGCAACTGGCGCCGGCCCGACGAGGGGCTGTGGGAGGTCCGCGGCCCCCGCCGCCACTTCGTCCACTCCAAGGTGATGGCCTGGGTCGCGGCCGACCGGGCCGTACGGACCATGGAGAGCGATCCGTCCATCCCCGGCGAGCTCGACCGCTGGCGCGCCATGCGCGACGAAGTGCACCGTGAGGTGTGCGCCAACGGCTACGACGCGCGGCGGGGCACCTTCACCCAGTACTACGGCTCCGAGGAACTCGACGCGGCGACCCTGCTCATCCCCAGGGTCGGGTTCCTGCCGCCCGACGACCCGCGGGTCGTCGGCACGGTCGACGCGGTGCGCGCCGAGCTCGGCAGCAGCGGACTGGTCCGCCGCTACACCACCTCGAGCTCCACGGTCGACGGGCTGCCCGGCGACGAAGGCGCCTTCCTGGCCTGCTCGTTCTGGCTGACCGACGCCCTGCACATGACGGGCCGGCGGGAAGAGGCCCGCGCCCTCTTCGAGCGGCTGCTGGCGGTACGCAACGACGTGGGCCTGCTCGCGGAGGAGTACGACCCCCTCGCCGGGCGCCAACTCGGCAACTTCCCACAGGCGTTCAGCCACGTCGGCCTGGTCAACTCCGCGCTCACCCTGGCCTGCTCCGACGACGCCGGCTGACGACCGCGGCTGATGCCGCTATTCGGTACGGGAGGCCAGCAGCAGGGCGATGTCGTCCGGCCGGTCGGCGGTGCTGCCCGCCTCGCTGATCAGCCGGTCGGCGGCCTCGGCCAGCGGGGACGGCCGGGCCGCTGCCAGCGCCGTCCGCAACCGCTCCACCCCGACGTCGATGTCGACGCCCGGCTTCTCCACCAGCCCGTCCGTGTAGAGGGCGAGCACCGAGCCCGGCGTCAGCCGCAGCTCCGTGACCGGGTACGAGGCCTCCGGGTCGATGCCGAGCACCACCCCGCCCGCCAGGTCCAGCACCTCGGTCCGGCCGTCCGGGTGGCGCAGCAGCGGCTGCGGGTGCCCGGCCCGCACGGCCGTGACGACGCCCGACTCCGGGTCTAGCAGCATGTAGCAGCAGCTCGCGAACTGCCCCGGGTCCAGGTCGATGAGCAGCTGGTTGGTACCGCTCACCACCTGCTCCGGGGTGCTGCCGCTGAGCGCGAAGGCCCGGACCGCGCTGCGCAGCTGGCCCATCATCGCCGCGGCCGCCACACCGTGGCCCTGGACGTCCCCGATGACCAGCGCCAGCAGGCCGCTGCCGGTCTCGACGACGTCGTACCAGTCGCCGCCGACGTCCATGCCCAGGGTGCCGGGGAGGTAGCGGCCGACCGTGGCCACGTGCTCGCGCACCGGCAGCCGGTGCGGCAACAGGGCGGACTGCAGACCGCGGGCGAGCGCCGCCTCGCTGTCGTAGCGCCGGGCCCTGGCCAGGGCCTGCGCGATCAGACCGGCGAGTGCGGTGAGGACCGTACGCTCCTCCGGACTGAAGCCGCGGGGCACGTCGAAGCCGAGGATGCACGAGCCGACCGGCCGGCCGGAGGCGATCAGCGGCAGGAAGGCGCGGGCGCCGACATCCGCGTCCAGCGGAATGCCCGGATAGGCGGCCGCCAGGTGCTGCATCGACTCGAAGAACATCGGGCGGCCCGTGGTCAGCGTCTCGACCCCCGGCAGCCGGACGTCGAGCGAGACCCCGTCGAAGCGGTTGAGGAAGCCCCGCGGGAAGCCGGTCTCCCAGGCCAGGTACAGATGTCGCTCGTCGAGCAGGTAGATCGCCAGCTGGCGCCCGCCGAAGGCCGGCAGCAGCTCCTCGGTGACCACCGCCGACACCTGCCGGGCCGTGACGGCCTCGGTCAGGGCGATGGCGAGGGCCACCGGCCGGTACAGCGCCGAGGCCTCGTCGGCGGACGCGTCGAGGTCCAACCCGACCTCCACATCCGCGTCCGTGGCCTTGGACGCGGCTGCGGCTGCGGCGGCGTCGCGGCCGGCCCTGGACGTCGGCGCGTAGGCGGGTTTCGCGGAGGTGCCCAGCGTCAGGGTCACTCCGTCGAGGGAGGGGTACAGGTCCACCGACAGCCACTGCCCCGGCGCCTGCGGGCCGCGGCGGGCGGCGAAGTGCACGTGTTCGCCGGACATGTAGCCGGCCCGGAAGTGGTCCTCGTAGGCGGGATGCCCGAGCCATGGCAGCGCCTCCCACAGCAGCCGCCCCTGCAGCGACGGCCCGTGGAGCCCGAGCAGATCCTCCGCCGCGGTGTTCACATAGCCGATCCGGCCCTGCCGGTCCAGGGAGAGCACGGCCTGCGCCAGCCGGTCCGCGGCCCTGCGGGCGCCCTCGGCCCCGGCCTCGGGCGGCGGCGCGGGCGCGACCATGGGGTCGCCCTCCCACAGCACCGACGCCCCGGCCTCCGAGAGCGCCGCGAGGTCGGTGGCCAGATGCTCCGCCGCCAGCCGCAGCCGCTCGCGGTCCGCGGTCCCGATGGGGATCCCGGGGGTGGCCTCGCGCAGCACCACGATCACGCCGAACCGTTCCGTCCCGGCGGTCACCGGCTCGTACAGCGAGGCGAAGGGGAACGGCAGCCCGGCCATCAGCTGGGGGAACCGGCTCATGGCCGACTCCGCGTCGGGCAGGTGCACGGCCTGGCCGGAGCGGTAGGCCTCGGCGACCGGGTACGGGCGGTTCACCTGCATCCGCCACCAGGGCCGGAACAGCTGCAGCGGCAGCCCGGTGAAGACGGCCAGCAGGAGCAGCCCGGTGGTGGGCGAGCGCAGGTAGATCCCGCCCGCGTACCCACCGACGGCCTCCGCCGCACTCACCGCGGCGCGTACGAGTACGCGGGCCGTCGCATCACGGGCGTCCGTGGTACCGGGCGCGGCGCCGACGCTGTCCGCTCTCGCCATCACACAGCCAGGATGCGCCCTGAGCGGCGGCCCCTGCATCCCGGCTGCCCGCGGCCCGTCCCGGCCGATCGGCCGACCGCATCCCTCGTCCGGGGGACGCACGGGTGTGCGGACCACCCCCCGGACGCGCCGCGGGGCACGATACGCAGGCGTCCCACCCCCGGCAGGCCCCCGGAAGGCAGAGCATGCGGTTCCAGTACGACACCATCGGCGAGCGCTACGCGGAGTCCACCAGCACGGCGGCCTTCTCCGCCGCGGACACCTACACCCTGCACGGAGCCCTCGACGCCCTCGGCGGGGTGCGCGGGCTCGACGCCCTGGACCTGGCCTGTGGATACGGCTACAACACCCGGCTGCTGGCCCGCGGCGGGGCCCGGCGCACCGTCGGCGTGGACGTCTCGGAGGAGATGATCCGACTGGCCCGCGAGCACGAGGCGACGAAGGACCGGCTGGACGTCGAGTACCACGTCGCCGATGCCGCCGGGCTGCCCCACCTCGGCCCCTTCGACCTGGCGACTGCCGCGTACGTCTTCAGCTACGCGCCCGACCGCAGGTCCCTGCACGCGATGTTCCGCTCCGTCCGCGCCCACCTGCGTACGGGCGGGCGGCTGCTCGCCATCGTGCCCAATGCGGGGGCGTTCCCGCGCGTGGACTGGTCCCCGTACGGGGTGCGGATCCTCGACCGGGTCCGCGACGGCGACGCGCCGCTGCTCAAGGCGCACTTCCTGACCGAGCCGCCGGTGCCCTTCGAATTCCGTGAATGGGCCCACGCCGACCTCGCCGAGGCCGCCGTCGACGCGGGCTTTGTCACCGTCGGCTGGCAGCCGAACCGGACCCCGCCCGCCGACGCCGTCCGGGACGAGGCGTACTGGACGGCGTACCGCGCCTGGCCGATCAGCTCCCTGATGACCTGCACGGCCTGAGCCGCCGCTATCGGATCCTGCCCGGCCCGGCCGGGCCCTCGAGGCCGGGTCCTCACGGCCGGGCCCTCGCTACGGGGCCGTCGACCTGATCAGCTCGACGATGCGCTCGCGCGCCGCCCGCCCCTCCGGCACGGGCAGCAGCGGGTACCCGTGCGGCAGCCCGGCCTCCTCGTGGAACTCCACCTCGGCCCCGTCCGCCCGGGCCAGGCGCAGCAGCTCCCGGCTGTCCGTGGTCAGCATGTCCCGGGTCCCGGTGAACACCGTCATCGGGGCCAGCCCGGCGAAGCCCCCGTGCAGCGGGCTCACCCGCGGATCGTCGGCGGTCAGGGTCCCGGCGTACAGCCGCCCGGCCTCCAGCAGTCCCGGGCGGGCCAGCAGCGGATCGGCAGCCTCGATGGCCGCCTGGTCCGGATGGCTCATGGTCACGTCCAGCCAGGGCGAGATCAGTACGATCCGGGACGGCTGGTCCCCGGTGCGGTCGCGCAGCCGCTGCGCGGCCGCCAGCGCCAGCCCGGCCCCGGCCGAGTCCCCGATGAGCACGGTCCCGGCGGAGCCGCCGCTCGCGATCAGGCCGCTCAGCAGGTCGGCCGCGATCGGGACGGTCCGGTCGGCGGTACCGCGCGGAGCGAGGATGTACGCGGGTACGACGACCCGCGCCCGCGCCTGCGTGACCAGGGTCCGGATCAGCGCCCAGTGCGGGCGCTCCAGCTCGTGGATGTAGCCGCCGCCGTGCACGTACAGCACGTGGGCCGCGGGCTCCGTCCCGATCGGGGAGACGTCGTACACCGGCCAGGCTCCGACGAAGGTCCGCGAGATGTCGGCGACCCGCCCCAGCGACCGCGGCGGCAGATGCGAGGCCGGCCGGCGGGCGGATTGCGCCACCCGGGTCCGGACCGCCTCCGTGCTCGCGAACCGTCTTCGCCGTCCCGCCGCGATCAGCGCCGCCGACAGCGCCCTGCTGCGCAGACTCGGCACGCCCCTCACCTCCCCTTTTCCCCTCGTGCCGTCGCCGGCGCGAGCCCCTTCCCCGTCACGGGAGGAGCATAGGCGTGAAGCTGCGCTGTCGACCCGCTTAAGAAAGTCTCGATGGACTGATCACCGCGCCGATCGGCAGATTGGTGCACGTCACTGCCGCCGTTCGGGTCCATCCGCCCGCGGCGTCCCCTTCCGCATGCCTGGAGCCACCCCATGAAGGCACTCGTCAAGCACAAGGCAGAACCCGGCCTGTGGCTCATGGACGTCCCCGAGCCCGAGTACGGCCCCGGCGACGTGCTGATCAAGGTGCTGCGCACCGGCATCTGCGGAACCGACCTGCACATCCGCGCCTGGGACGGCTGGGCGCAGGGTGCGGTCAAGACCCCCCTCGTCCTCGGCCACGAGTTCGTCGGCGAGGTCGCGGCACTCGGCGCGGACGTCCAGGACATCGAGATCGGCGCGCTGGTCAGCGGCGAGGGCCACCTGGTGTGCGGCAAGTGCCGCAACTGCCTGGCCGGCCGCCGCCACCTGTGCCGCAGCACGATCGGCCTCGGGGTCGGCCGCGACGGCGCCTTCGCCGAGTACGTCGTCCTGCCCGCCCAGAACGTGTGGGTGCACCGCACCGCCGTGGACCTGGACGTGGCCGCGATCTTCGACCCGTTCGGCAACGCCGTGCACACGGCGCTGTCCTTCCCGATGGTCGGCGAGGACGTACTGATCACCGGCGCCGGCCCGATCGGGATCATGGCGGCGGCCGTGGCCAAGCACGCCGGCGCGCGCAACGTGGTCATCACCGACGTCAGCCCCGAGCGGCTGGAGATCGCCCGCAAGGCGGGCGCCACCCTCGCCGTCAACGTCTCCGAGTCCTCGATCGCCGAGGCGCAGACCAAGCTCGGCCTGCGCGAGGGCTTCGACGTCGGCCTGGAGATGTCCGGCCGAGCCGAGGCCATGCGCGACATGATCGACAACATGACGCACGGCGGCCGGATCGCCATGCTGGGCCTGCCCGCGCAGGAGTTCCCGGTGGACTGGGCGAAGGTCGTCACCTCGATGATCACGATCAAGGGCATCTACGGCCGTGAGATGTTCGAGACCTGGTACGCGATGACCGTGCTGCTGGAGGCCGGGCTCGACCTCAGCCCCGTCATCACCGGCCGCTACTCGCACCGCGACTTCGAGGCCGCCTTCGACGAGGCGTCGACCGCCCGGAGCGGCAAGATCATCCTGGACTGGACGGCGTAACCACCCGCCCGCCCCACCCACCGAACCATCTCCCTCCGGGCCGGGCCCCGCCACCCTCCCCCCTCCGCGGGGCCCGGCCCCCTCCCTCGTCGCCCTCCGCCGCCGCACAAGGAGAACCGCACATGTTCGACACCGTCCGCGATGACCTGCGCTCCACCCTCGACGAGATCCGCGCCGCGGGCCTGCACAAGCCCGAGCGCGTCATCGGCACCCCGCAGAACGCGGCCGTCGCCGTCACCTCGGGCGGCGCCGCCGGCGAGGTGCTCAACTTCTGCGCCAACAACTACCTGGGCCTGGCGGACCACCCCGAGGTCGTCGCCGCCGCGAAGGACGCCCTGGACCGCTGGGGCTACGGCATGGCCTCCGTCCGCTTCATCTGCGGCACCCAGGAAGTGCACAAGGAGCTGGAGGCGCGCCTCTCGGCCTTCCTCGGCCAGGAGGACACGATCCTCTACTCCTCCTGCTTCGACGCCAACGGCGGCGTCTTCGAGACCCTGCTCGGCGCCGAGGACGCGGTCATCTCCGACGCCCTCAACCACGCCTCGATCATCGACGGCATCCGCCTCTCCAAGGCCCGCCGCTTCCGCTACGCCAACCGCGACATGGCCGAGCTCGAAGCCCGCCTGAAGGAAGCCACCGAAGGCGGCGCCCGCCGCAAGCTGATCGTCACCGACGGCGTCTTCTCCATGGACGGCTACGTCGCCCCGCTCGCGGAGATCTGCGACCTGGCCGAGCGCTACGACGCCATGGTCATGGTCGACGACTCGCACGCCGTCGGCTTCGTCGGCCCCGGTGGCCGCGGCACCCCCGAGCTGCACGGCGTCATGGACCGCGTCGACATCATCACCGGCACTCTCGGCAAGGCCCTCGGCGGCGCCTCCGGCGGCTACGTCGCGGCCCGCGCCGAGATCGTGGAGCTGCTGCGCCAGCGCTCGCGCCCGTACCTCTTCTCCAACTCCCTCGCCCCGGTCATCGCGGCGGCCTCCCTGACGGTCCTCGACCTGCTGGAGTCGGCCGGTGACCTGCGCGAACACCTCGCGGCCAACACGGCGCTCTTCCGCACGAAGATGACCGAGGCCGGCTTCGAGGTCCTGCCCGGCGACCACGCCATCGCCCCGGTCATGATCGGTGACGCGGCGGAGGCGGCCAGGATGGCGGAACTGCTCCTGGAGCGCGGCGTGTATGTGATCGGCTTCTCCTACCCCGTGGTGCCGATGGGCGCCGCGCGCATCCGCGTCCAGCTCTCCGCGGCCCACTCGACGGCCGACGTCGAGCGCGCGGTGGCCGCCTTCATCGACGCCCGTGCCGCCCTCGGGACCGCTGGGGTCTGAGGGGGGCGAGAGGTTCGAGGGGTCCGTGCACCCTGAGACAATGGTGGGGTGATCGACCCCCGCCGGCTGCGCATCCTGCGGGCCGTGGCGGACCACCGTACGGTGACCGCCGCGGCCGCAGCCCTGTACCTCACCCCCTCGGCCGTCTCCCAGCAGCTCGCGGCGCTGGAACAGGAGACGGGCCACGTGCTGCTCACCCGCAGCGGGCGGGGCGTACGGCTCACCGCCGCCGGTGAAATCCTGCTCGGCCACGCCCACGAGGTGCTCGCACAGCTGGAGCGCGCCGAGGCGGAACTCGCGGCGTACGCGGGCGGTTCGGCGGGCGAGGTCACCGTCGCCGCCTTCGCGACCGGCATCGCGGAGGTACTGGCCCCGGCGATCGCCCGGCTCGCGCTGGAACAGCCGGGCATCCGGCTGCGGGTGCGCGACGCGGAAGGCGACCAGAGCCTGCCGCTGCTGCTGGACGGCGAGGCCGACCTCGCGCTGGCCGTCGAATACCGGGGCGGCCCGGGCGCCGACGACGCGCGGCTGTCCGTCCTCCCGCTGTACGCGGAACCCTTCGACGCGGTCCTGCCCGCGGGGCATCCGCTGGCCGACCTGCCCGCCGTGGCGCTGGCGGACCTCTCCGACGCGGACTGGGTGGGCCAGTACCCCGGCAACCCGTGCCACGACGTGACCCTGCTCGCCTGCGAACTGGCGGGCTTCGCGCCCCGGTTCGTGCACTCCTCGGACGACTTCCGCGCGGTGACGGCGCTGGTGGGCGCGGGGGCCGGAGTGGCCCTCGTCCCGCGCTCGGCCCTGCGCGGCATGGACCTCAAGGAGGTCCGGGTCCGCCCGGTCACGGGCCCGGCGGCCACCCGCCGCGTCTTCGCGGCCACCCGCCGCGGCGCCGAGACCCATCCCCTGATCGCCCCGGTCTTGGCGGCCCTGATCCGAGAGTCGGAACGTCTGCCCGCGCATTGAGGTGGCGGCGGGCCCCGGTTTCCCGCTCCCGCTCCCGGGAAGCGGGACGGCTGCGGTGGGGGGCCGGTGGGGGGCCGGTGGGGCCACCGCCCGTCGGGCTGGGCTAGCTTCTGCGTGTGCAGATACCTCTCTGGGGCACCCTCGCCCTGCTGGCCCTCGCCGCGTTGCAGCTCGCGGGCTCTCTCCGCGCCTTCTGGACCAAGGCCCGCAGCACTGAGCGCGGGGCCGAACGGACCGACGCCCGGATCGATCTGGCCGACGGGATCGCCGGGACGGTGCTGCTCACCGCACTGGCCTTCGGCCAGATTTTCGCCGCCGCCTGCGCACTGGGCGCCCAGGGGGCGCTCTTGAGCGCGCAGCTGATCCGGTGGCTCCTGCGGAGCCGGGCGCAGGCCCGGGTCCTGGCTTCGGACTGAGGCTCGCGCCGGCCCGCCCGGACCGCCAGTAGGCCCGTCGGCCCGCAGGCCGGCCCCGGTCCGCGGGCCTGTGACCCCGCGGGCTCTCACACCCGTACCACCTCCACCCCCTGCGCCCCGAACGCCTCGGCCACGGCCGGGGCCAGGCCCGTGTCCGTCACCAGGACGTCCACCTGTGAGGTCGCGCAGATACGGGCGAAGGCGCGGACGCCCAGTTTGCTGGAGTCGGCCGCGATGACGATCCGGCGGGCCCGTTCGCACAGCAGGCGGTTGACCGAGGCCTCGTCCTCGTGGCGGGTGGCCGCGCCGTCCGTCGGACCGAAGCCGTCCACGCCGAGCACCGCCGTGTCCACCGCGAGCTGCCCGAGGACCTGTTCGGCGAGCGGGCCGGTCAGCTCGTAGGACTGGGGGCGGGCCACGCCACCGGTCAGTACGATCTTGAACTGCGGGCGGATCACCAGCTCGCCCCGCTCCACCAGTGGGTCCAGCAGCGTCTGCCAGCCTCCTTGCGGGTCATCGGCCGCCCCCTTCGGTGTTCTGCGACATTCGTTCCACGGCGTTTTGGACGGCCTCCATCGGCCTACCCGGCGACACTGACTCAGCCGATCAACGTGTGGATGCTTGAAGTTGCTTGAAACGAGCCGCTATCTTGCAGGAAAACGCATTCACGTTTACACCATTCAGACCCGTCTGTCGCACGAGGGAGCCTGTATGAGTCACGTCGCGTACGAGTTGGGCACACAGCCCGCATGCTGGGAGCGGGCCGCCGAACTGGCCCCGGCCCGGCGGACGGTGCTGCCGCGGCCGGGGGAGCGTGCCGCGATCGTCGGGTGCGGCACCTCGTACTACATGGCCCAGGCGGCCGCCGTGCTGCGCGAGGAGTCCGGACAGGGCGAGACCGACGCCTTCCCCGCCTCGGAGTTTCCGCGCCACCGCCGCTACGACCGAGTCGTCGCCCTGACCCGGTCCGGTACCACCACCGAAGTGCTGGACCTGCTGGCCGGCCTGCGGGACGCCGGGGTGCCCACGACCGCGGTCGTCGGTGATCCGGCGACCCCGGTGATGACGGCCGCGGACGAGCTCGTCGTCCTCGACTTCGCCGACGAACAGTCCGTCGTGCAGACCCGGTTCGCGACCACCGCCCTCACCCTGCTGCGCGCCCACGTCGGGCTGCACACCGCCACCGCGGTCGCCGACGCCCGCACCGCCCTCGTCGAACCCCTCCCGGCCGAGATCGCCGGCCGCGGGCAGTTCACCTTCCTCGGGCGCGGCTGGAGCGTGGGGCTGGCCCACGAGGCCGCGCTGAAGATGCGCGAGGCCTCGCTGTCCTGGGCCGAGTCCTACCCGGCGATGGAGTACCGGCACGGGCCGATCAGCGTCTCCGGGCCCGGTACCGTCACCTGGTCGCTCGACGAGGCCCCCGACGGGCTCGCCGAACAGGTGCGTGCCACCGGCTCCCAGTGGGTGCCCGGGCGGCTGGACCCGCTCGCCGAACTGGTCCGCGTACACCGCCTTGCCCTCGCCGTCGCCGCGCAGCGGGAGCTGGATCCGGACGCACCGCGCAACCTCACCCGCTCGGTGATCCTCACCAGCGGCGAGGAGGCGGTCCGATGAGCCTCGCCGCCGCGGGCGACCTGGTCCTGGAGGCGGCCGCGGCCGGCCGGGCCGTCGCCGCCTTCAACATCATCACCCTCGAGCACGCCGAAGCCGTGGTCGCCGGGGCCGAAGCGGCCGGACTGCCGGTCATCCTTCAACTCAGCGAGAACGCCGTGAAGTTCCGTGGCGGACAGCTCCTGCCCATCTCCCGGGCCGCCGCCGCCTGCGCCGAGGCCGCCGCGGTCCCCGTCGGCCTGCACCTGGACCACGTCAAGAGCCCCGAGCTGCTCCGGCGGGCCTGCGACGCGGGGTACAGCTCGGTGATGTACGACGCCGCGCACCTCCCGTACGCCGAGAACCTGGAGGCCACCCGGTCCGCCGCCGACTGGGCGCACGCCAACGGGCTGTGGATCGAGGCCGAGTTGGGCGAGGTCGGCGGGAAGAACGGAGCCGCGCCGCTGGACCCGCACGCGCCCGGCGCCCGTACCGACCCCGACGAGGCCCGGCGGTTCGTCGCCGACTCGGGGGTGGACGCCCTCGCCGTCGCCATCGGCAGCAGCCACGCGATGACCAGCCGGACCGCGGCCCTGGACCGCGTGCTGCTGGCCCGGCTGACCAAGACCGTGGAGGTGCCGCTCGTCCTGCACGGATCCTCCGGCCTGCCGGACGCCGAACTCGCGGCGGCCGTCGCGGGCGGCATCCGCAAGGTCAACATCGGCACCGCCCTCAATGTGGCCATGACCGAAGCCATCCGCGCCCACCTGACCCCCGCGGACCCCCGGCCGTACCTGGCGGCCGCCCGTACGGCGATGACGGCGACGGCGACGGCTATGATCGGCGCGCTGAACTGACGGGCTACGGGGAACGGGGACCATGGACGCGCAGCGGGGACGTACCGATCGCCGCCGTTTCCTGCTGATCGCCGGTCTCCCGCTGCTCACGGTGGGTGCGGGCCTGACCTACCTGATGTGGCCGGAGGTGCCGTACCGGCCACGGGTCCGCACCGACCTGGAGCCGCTGAACCGGCGGTTCGGGCGCTTCCTCGGCACGCTGGCCGACGCGCACTGGCTGGGCTACGACATCGACAGCGCGGGCGACGACCGGAGCATCCCGAGCCCCGACTCCCGGATCCGGGTGGTCGGATTCGCGCACCTTGCGGGCGGCGGCGCGTCCGCGATCACGGGCCGGCCCGAGCACGCCTTCGCCGCGGGCGCGCCGTCCGAGCCGCCCGCTCCGCCCGAGTCGCTGAAGCCGTACCTGCCCGCGGGCGGCAACTGGCGGCACAGCCCCGGGTTCGACGCGTACGCGGACAACCGCGACGCCGTGAGCTGGGCCGCGGACGGGTCGCCGGCGGGCCGGTACTACTTCGACACGGACCGCGACCTCGTCCACTTCGACGTCCAGTACCTCTACACCTGAGGGATCAGCGTGGTGCGAGACGGGCCCGGTGGTACTGGATCCCGTGCCACCGGGCCTGGTCGGGGCGGGCGCCCCGGTCCAGGGTCCGGGTGCCCTCGGCGAGCGCCAGGGCGCGGTCGCCGGACAGGACGAGGGAGACGAACCAGGTGGTCCGCTCGGGCTCGACGCTCTCGTCGTAGTACCAGTCGGCGGTGACGCGCGCGTCCCTGCCGACGAAGGGGCGCTGCAGGAAGTCCTGTACGGGGAGCGGGAAATGGCCGAGGACCCCCTGCGCCTCCGGGACCAGGTCCAGCCGCAGCACCGGAGCCCCCGGCAGCCCCGGGGCGGCGGTCCGCCCGTCCGGCGCGGGCCGCCCGTCGTAGCTCCGGCTGTGCAGCGAACCCGGCTCGACACGGGCCCGCTGTCCGCGGAACTCCGCCGCCCCGTCCGCCCGCACCTGGCCGACCCGGCACAGCCCCCGGTCCCCGACGACCACCGCGGAGGGGAGTCCGTCGCAATTGGGCCCGGCCCACCAGGTCAGGCACCGCCCGGCCTTCTCCAGCAGCCGGGCCCGCACGTCCTGCGGAAGCAGCTCCCAGTACGCGTGCCGGGCCGGGACCGCGGCGTCGACGGGGAGCGCGCCCGGCTCGTGGATCTGCGTCACCGCCCGTGTGAGCTCGGGGTCCTCACGGCGCCATGCGTCGATGTCCATAGCGGCTCATTGTGCGGCAGGTGGCCGAACTGCAAGGGCTTTTCCGGTGAGTTGGGGTGCCTGGGGACTCGGATGTCGATGGCCCCGTCGATGCGTTCGCGCAGCAGGCCGGCGCGCCCGTTGTGCCGCGCGTACTCCTCCACCCTATGGATCAGCACCCAGCGCAGCGACACCTTCCCGCGCCACGCGTCGACGGCCTCGACGTCCAGGTCGGGGGCCTCGGCGACGAAGCGCTCGGCGAAGGCCACCTCGCCGCGCCACGCCTCCCAGGCCGCCCCGACGGCCGCGGGATCGGCCGGGGCGGCTCCGTCGAAGTCCCCGTCGGGACCGTCCGCCGAGGAGGACCGCGGCGGCGCGTCCTGGCCCGCCAGGACCTGCCGGAACCATCGGCGCTCCACGTCGGCCAGGTGCCGGACCAGCCCGAGCAGGGGGAGCGTGGACGGTTCCACCGACCGAAGCGCCGGCTCTCGGGTCCTTCCGAATTCTTGGAACACGTTCTACTCTGACCGCCGCCACCACAGCGACCGGCTGGACCGCGAGACTCCCGGAGGGGCCGTGCACCTCGAATACACGCCTGAGCAGCAGCAGTTGCGCACCGAGCTGCGCGCCTACTTCGCCGAGCTGGTGCCGCAGGACGTCTACGCCCGCTACGAGGATCCGGCCGCCCAGAAGCGCTTCTACCGGAAGGCCATCCGCCGGCTCGGGGCCGACGGCTGGCTCGGGGTCGGCTGGCCGAAGGAGTACGGCGGTCGAGGGATGACCCCGATGGACCAGTTCATCTTCTTCGACGAGGCCGCGCAGGCCGTCGTACCGCTGCCCCTGATGGCGCTGAACACGGTCGGCCCGACCATCATGCAGTTCGGCACCGACGAGCAGAAGGCGTACTTCCTGCCGAAGATCCTCGCCGGGGAGATCGACTTCGCCATCGGCTACAGCGAGCCCGACGCCGGCACGGACCTCGCCGCGCTCCGGTGCAAGGCCGTCCGCGAGGGCGACGAGGAGAGCGGTACCTACGTCGTCAACGGACAGAAGATCTGGACCACCAACGGGGACACCGCCGACTGGGTCTGGCTCGCGGTGCGCACGGACCCGGACGCCCCCGCCCACAAGGGCATCACCATGCTCCTCGTCCCGACCGCGGACCCCGGCTACTCCTGCACCCTGATCAACACGCTCGCCTCGCACGACACCACCGCCAGCTACTACGAGGACATCCGCGTCCCGGCGAGCCGGCGCGTCGGCCAGGAGAACAAGGGCTGGCGCCTGATCACCAACCAGCTCAACCACGAACGCGTCACCCTGGCCGCGCACGGCACGATGGCCATCCGAGCCCTCCACGACGTCCAGCGCTGGGCCGCCGCGACGAAACTCGCCGACGGCCGCCGGGTCATCGACCTCTCCTGGGTCCGCGGCCGCCTCGCGCGCACCCACGCCCGGCTCGACGCGATGAAGCTCCTCAACTGGCAGATGGTGGGCGCCGTCCAGGCCGGCTCCCTCACCCCGCAGGACGCCTCGGCGGTCAAGGTCTACGGCTCGGAGGCCCGCCGGGACGCGTACGCCTGGCTGATGGAGATCGTCGGCGCGGCCGGTTCCCTGAAGGACGGCTCCGCGGGCGCGGTCCTCCACGGCGAACTGGAACGCGGCTACCGCAGCGCCGTGATCTTCACCTTCGGCGGCGGCAACAACGAGATCCAGCGCGAGATCATCTCCTGGATCGGCCTGGGCATGCCCCGCGTCCGCCGCTGACGGCGTGTGACTACAGACGATAGTTGGCACATACCGGGAATGGTTGTCACCGAATGTGCGCGCGGGATGGCAAGCGCCTCGGGCACCTGCGTCATAGATGGCGACGCATAGCCCGGATACAGGCGGCCCGGGCCGTGTTCGAGCGGTCGCGGGAGTACGCGGTCCCCAGGTTCATGCCGCTGTCGGTGTCGATAGGGGGTTGCTGCCAGGCTTCGCTCATGTGGACACCGGCCTCGGAGCGCGCGGCGGCAACGAGGGCGGCGTAGGGTTCGGCGACCCCCGAGGCTTCGATCTGGAGCCAAGCGTGGTGGAAGGCGATGCGGGCGAGAAGGGAGCTGGCCTCGTCGGTCAGCTCCCGGCGGGCGTCTGGAGAAGCCGGCCGTCGGCGGATGCGGTACGGCATCTCCAGATACTCCTCGACCGCCGTCAGCGCTTCGGCGAACGTCTTGGAACGGCGTTCACGCCGTGCTGCGCGCTGGTTGAGGGTGAAGGTGATGTAGACGCCGACCAGTGCGATGACGGGAACGATCAGAGCGGTGGTCTGGGCCCACGTCCAACTGCCCGCCTGCGGCGTGGCCGAGATGATGACGACGGTGCCCACGTGCTATTCCCCGGCAGGCCGTGTGGTGCGTCCTCGATGAGCCATTCGCCCCCGTCGTCTCCGCCGGTGAGGCGCCACCAGTGCTCCATGAACAGGTGTGTCCGGATGATCTCGAACAGGTCGAGTAGGCCCTTCGCGCCGGTCCACCGCCGCTCCTCAGGATCGTACGGCTGCCAGAGGCACAGGGCATCGTCTTTGCCGTGCCGGTGCTTTGATGCGGCGCCGGGCTTTGCGTAGACGCGCGGGAAGTCCCGAGGGTGCTGCCCGAACGTGGGGTAAGGCGGCTCTTCGAAGAAGGAGACGGTCACTGGCACAGGAGTCGGCTCGCCGATCACGTCGAGTCCGCTCAACCAGGTAGGTGAGCCGACCTTTGCCGTACGAATGCCGGAGGCCGCCGCCGAAGCGATGCCGGGCGTCCCGTTCCAGTGGGGCCCACCAGGCAGGCTGAACCCCGTACCAGATCCCCATCTCTACGGCGCCAGGCTCGGGTGAGGGTAACTCGAGGGCCCACCAGCCCGAGTCCGGATGCTGCACTCCCGGTGACGACCACGTCCAGGCGGAGCCGGGCGGCCTCCTCCTGGGTGGGGTCCGCATCCGGAACGATCTCGGGGAAGACCTTGCTCAGGACGTGCTGGGCGCTCAGCGGTCGGTTCTCGGCCTCGTGCTCTATGGCGAGGTCGATGTATTCCCGGGCTGTATCGAGTCGCTTGCGGACTTCGCTGATCGGCAGGTTGAGAGGGATGAGGCCGGCGACACCGGCCGGGTCGTCAGTCTGCCCGGATTTAAGCTCCTGGGCCGCGTGGGTGAAGAAGGCTTGGAGTGCCTCGGCCAGTGGCATCGGGGCCGTGATGCATTCCAGCGCGAGCGCTTTGATGTTCCAGGAGCAGAGCGGCTTGCTGTGGGTGCAGTTCCAGCGCTTCAGTAGTCGCACCGTCCTGGCGAACGTGTTCTCTGTCTTGTCGATGGCATCCAGCACCATCTCCGTGTGCGTGATCGGATCGGCCCGGTCCCACTTGTCGGCGATCTCCATGTTGGGGATGAAGAGGCCCTTGCCGGAAGGGTGCGGGATCGCGGTCATCACGTCGGCTGTGAAGTCCGGTTGGCCCGCAGTCACCGGGTCACCGAACCGTACGAGCACGGCACGCCGCCGACCCGCGACTTCTGCGGTGAGCTTGGGGAACTCGTCGCCCAGTTGCTCCCGTATCGCGTCTCGCGCGCGTTCCATCAGGGGGAGTGCGTCGTCGCCGTCGGGTCCGAACCCCTGCGCGTCCCCGGGGCTCAGCTTGGCGCCGAGGTCGACATCGGTCAGGGGAGTGTTGGCGTCTCCGTGGGCGACGCTGCCGTTGAAGTAGACGGTTGATCCGGGGAATGCGCGTCCAAGTGCGTTGGTGAGAAGCTGTCTTCGGCGTTTCGCCTCGGCGAGCTCGTCGTCGGTGACCTCGATCTGGCGGCGGGCCTCTTCGAGCAGTTGTTTCAGAGACTTCTCTTTCATCAGTACTCCTTTCGTCTCGCCCTGGTTATCCCCAGTTACGCGCTGCCTGCACCTTCATTGGGCATATGACCGTAGGAATCGCCTCGGGAAGTGCCGGACGGAGATGTCGATGCTGTGGAGTGACCTTGTGGCGCGGCACGGTCATCCGTTGGCAATGTGGGTGCTTCGGGGACGAACGCGAGAGCGAAGCTACGGCCGTGCGCCGCGGGAACCAGCAGGCGAGGCACTCTGGATCACACGCCACGATGCCCTCTCTCCTTGTGCTGGAGAGGGGGCATCGCCGTGAGGGTCAAATGAGGGAGGGAAGGATCCCGCGGGGCCAGTGTCCGAGCCAGAACGCGGCCGCCGAGGGCTGGCCTTGGCCTTCGCTGGAGCCGTCGTGCAAGAGGTATTCGGTCGGGGCTACGTAGCCCTCGCCGGCGGCGAGGCGTACTCGGATGATGCGGAGGGGGCGGCCGCTGGCGACGTAGTCGCGGTAGTCCTGGGTGTGCGGGTAGCGGTGGGTGCGGTCGTTGGGATGAACGGCCCGGCAGACCGCTTGGGCGTCGATGGTGCCGAGGACGATGAACCGGGTTCCGGGGCCGAGGTTGAAGCAGACCCTGCGGCGCCCGGTGTGCTTGTCGGCGTACGGGAGCTTGTCCCAGTTGTCGAGGTGCAGGCCGATCAGCCGGCCGTCCTCGTAGTTGTCGGTGGTCGTGGTCATGTCGGGCTTGGCGAGGGCTTGGCCGAGGTACACCGCGTCCGGGTCGCCCAGCAGGCCAGTGAGGTCTTCGAGGGGGAGTCCTTCCCGATACGCGGGCCGGACGATCTCCACGATGGTGCTGTCCAGGGGTCGACGAGGGGCCGTGACCGCCTTGACGTCCGCTTCGCTCATGGGGCGCCACTGCCCGGCGGGGATGATCGCGCCGGGCTCGTATGCGGCCTCGCCGGGGCGGACGGTCCGGACGGTGGCGATCTCGCAGCGGGCGCGGAGGGCGGACGGGTCGCCGTAGGCGATGTGCAGGGGCACAGGGTCCTCCTGGGTCAGTCTTCCCCGATGGTGATGTCGAGTGCGTTCACGAGGGCTTCGGCGAGGTCGGACTGCTGGCCGGGATCGATGCGGACCTTGGAGAGGTTCGCGACGCCTCGGATTGCCGACAGATCGTTCTCACGGAGGTCGGTGTTGCGGTAGCGGCCCGTAGCGAATTCGGTGAGCCGGAGCGTGCAGTCGGTGAACACGACGTCGGACAGGTCGCAGTCGGTGAAAGTGGCTTCCGTGAGGACGCAGCCGATGAAGGCCACGGGGCCGGTGACGCGGACCTTCTCGAAGGTGGCGAAGTCGAGCTTGCAGCCTTCGAAGAGCACGTCGTCGAGCACCAGGCCGTCCAGGGAGGCGCCCATCAGCTTGCAGTCCCGGACGTGGACGCGGGTCAGCTTGCTTCCGGTCCAGCGTGCCGAGCCGAGGAGGCTCTCGCTGATCTCGATGCCGTGGAGGTTGACTGCCTCGAACTCGGCACGCTTCGCGCGGACCCCCGTGATCCGGCCGGTGACGAGCTGGGTCTGAGTGAGGTCGAGCGATCGGAGCTCAGCGTCCCCGTACGCGAAGTCCTGGACGGTGCCGCGAGTGTTGTCGAGGCTGTCGACGTTGCTCAGGTAGAGGCCGGGCTCGTCCAGCTCCGGCAGGGTGATGGTGGCGCGGCACGCGTCGACGCCCTGCCAGAACTCGGGGATCCAGGAGGTGCGTTCCTCGGCCTCGGCCACGAGGACGTCCAAGCCGTCCTTGAGCACGTTGCCGGTGGTGAAGTCGCCGAACCGGGCGTCGGTGAACCCTGCCAGCTCTGGGGAGAGCATGATCACCCCGCCGTCGTAGGCGACGGTGGGCATCGGATCCCAAGGTGCGGAGGTGGGCGTGGGGGCGGTGTCGTGGCTACCGAGAACGGCACCGGCGAAGTTGAGCACCCGCTGGATCTCCCGCAGCCGGATCACCGGATTGGCCCGCCAGGCGTCCGCGAGGGAGGCCCAGAACTCGGTCGCGCGCACGGGGTCGGAGTCCTTGGCCCCGTGATTGACCCCTTCTTCCTCTTCGACGTTGACGCCGATGGTGTTGACGCCCAGCTCGGCGAAGAAGTCGTAGAAGCGGGCCGCGTTCTCGGGGGCCGGGTCGGAGACGACCGCGATGGCGGAGAACGGGATGCCGTAGCGGCGCAGGCGCTCGATGCCTCGCATGGTGACGCGGAATCCGGTGTTGCCGGCGAGGGTGACGCGGTGGGTGTTCATGTCCGGTGGCCAGCGGCTCCCCGCCGTGCCACACGACCTCGAACGCCGGATCGTCGGCTGCCCACGGATTGACGGCCGCGGCCACAGCCTCGGCAACCGTCACCGTCACCGGCATCAAGTGGTTCATCCTGCGGAACGGCAGGTAGCAGTACGTGCAGTCCATGGGCAGGGACTTCGTGGTCGGCTGCATGATCACAGACCGAGGCCTGGCCGCGAGCCGAAATGCACTCTGCATCGTGATCCTCTCGATCGGGTCCGGGCGGTGAGCCCCGCCCAGGCAAGTGGTCCTGTTGGAGGCACCGGGCGGAGCGTCGGTGGGTTCAGCGGGGGTCGGCCTGGCGCAGGGCCTGGTGGTCGGCGACGACCCATTCGACGCCGCCGCCCTCGGGGCGCAGGAAGACGGCTTCGGGGATGAAGCGCCGGGTCTTGGGGTCTTCCCAGTCGCCGATGAACTGGACGATCCCCTCGCGGTCTTCGCCAGGGTCCGGTACGCGGGCGCCCTCGTAGAGCCAGGAGGGCCGCCTGCTCATGCCGCACCGTCGGTGCCGGCCGACTTCCTGAATCGCTCCATGCCGCGCTCGGCGCGGACCCTCAGGGAGGGACTGGGGTCCGGACTACCGAACGGGTCGTCCCACGGGGCGTATTCGGGCCCGCGCTGCGGCGTGCCGCCGGCGGCCCTGCGGGGGAGCGGAACGGGGGCGTCCTCCGTGGGCACGAGGGTGTTGAGCGAGGCGTTCCAGCAGTCCTCGCCCCCGCCCTCGGGACACAGGCGGTAGACCGTGGTGCCGGTGTCCCCGGGGATGTCTATGACCACACCCGTGCGAGAGGTTGAGGTGTCGTACGCAAGGTCTCCGCGCAGCGGCCAGCGGGGATCAGGGGCGTCCGCCTGCTGCTGTACGCGGTCATGGTCAGTGCGACGCGTCGAGGTCATATAGCGGAACGTATGCGCTCCGCTACGGAGCAATATGAATCCGTGGAATGTCCCCAGGTCAGTCCAGCGAAAATCGTCCGGTCATGCCGCGCAGCCGATGGCGCGTAGCAGCCCGCTCCGCGTAGATGATCTTCCGCAGCGTCGCGCGTGCGACAGGGTGATTGTGGACCAGTTGGGGAGCGATACGTTCTGCGGTCTACAGTTCGGTCAGGGCCTGGTCGCGGTTGCCGTCCCACAGCCACGCGCGGGCAAGGTCCATGTGGTGGTGACCGAGCCTGGAGTTCGGCAGAACCGCGATGTGCGCGGGGTCCGCCTCACGGTTGAGCCGGAGCGCCTTCGTCTGGTCACTCATCTCCAAGGCGGCGCTCACGCCGTGGATGACGACGTTGCCGAGGCTGAACGTGACCGAGTGCCGGTCGTGGATCTCGGGCCCGACGTGGGAGTTGACCCGCTCGCCCGCCGTACGGGCGAGAGCGAGCCGCTCATCGGACCCAGCAGCGTTCCCGCCGCGCGCGGACGAGATCGCGGCACGCAGGTGCAGGGCGCCCCACATACGCAGGGCGAGAGGTTCGCCGGCCTCGTACTCGGCTTCGATGCTTGCGAGGGCCTTGTCCCCGAGTGCGTGGGCGTCGTCCCAGTCGGCCGACGCCCACGTGTCCCACATGCGCATCCAAAGCGCCATCGCAGGCATCACCGGATCACCTGAGAGCTGCGCGGACCAGGTGGCCCGTTCGCAGGCCATGGCAACCAGCTCGGGATGTCCGAGGGCATGGGCCGCGGTGTGGGCGAACTTGCAGGCCACTGCAAAGATCGCGAACGCCTCTTCGCGTTCGTGGCCGACGGATGCCTCAGCGAGGGCTCGGGCCTCGCGCAGCATGTCCGGCAGCTCCTTCAATACGGCGGCGTTCGCCGCAGCGTCGCGCAGGCGGAGCAGGCGCTTCATGTCGTGCCACAGCACCTCAGACGGCCTAGGCGTGCCGTCAAAGACGGGGGCCAGGTCGTAGCGGCGCAGCTCCCGGATGATGGAGGCCGCGGAGACCTGCCACTTGGTCTCGGCTCCTCCGCCTGAGTACGGGCGCTCGATCAGAGTGTTCGGATGGCAGTGGAGCGCGGCGGCCACGGCGTTGATCAGCCCGGCCCGGTCCAGCTCGATCCGGCCTTTCTCCAGCTTGGACACCCATCCCTGAGTCCGCCCGAGCGCGGCGGCAAGGTCGGCCTGAGTCATCCCGACCGAGAGCCTCTGCCGCCGGACCCGCTGTCCGATCCGCTCTTGCTCCTCGATGTACCCGCTCACACCCACCACCCCGATCTGCGAACGCTTTTGACGCGAAGGTACCGCTGGCGCGAGCCAGACGGTGGGCCTTGGCCAAGGGATCTCAACATGCAGGAGCTGGTCGCGACGAGTCGACGGCTCGGCCTCTGAGAGGAGGAAATCATGCGCATGCGAAGAATCCTGGGCCTCGCCCTGGCCGCGGCAACCCTTTCCGGCATGAGCGCCGTCGCCGCTGTCAGCGTCGGGGCCGCCTCGTCATGGTGGACGCCGACCTTCTCGAAGCCGAGGCCGCCAGCGATTCGAGACGGTCCGCGCCGTCCTGAACACCGGATCACGAGCATGTCCGACACTCGGCAGCTCTTGAACAGGTCCAGAAGAAGGGGCAGTCCCGTCGTCCTCACCCTCCACCAACCCGTCTGAGCCAAGGCCGGCCCTGCCGGCATCGCCAACCGGCACGTGGCCCACGGCCCGCTCCGGCAACCTACGAGAAGGCGCCGTAAGTGCACGACCAAGGAGCCGACCGGCAGGGTGCACCATGCCGGTCGGCTCCGCCGTGATCCGCGACGACCCCGGGCATGACTCCGTCGTTCGGCCCATCAAGGGCTCCGGCTCCAACGCCGAATAGAACCAAGCGGAGTCTCGCCCCACGCTCGCGTTCCGGTACGCCTCCGCGCCAAAGGCCGCCCCGATGACGGCGGTCCGGTGCCCCAGCCGAAAGGCCCGGAGGAGATCCCGCATGCGCGTCTTCCTGTCGCTGACCGCCGTCACCACCGCCGCGCTCCTGCTCGGCACCGTCACCGGCGTGACTCCCGCCGCAGCAGACCGGAACCCCGACGGCACACCACTGGTCAAGGTGTCCCACGGCGACCCGTACGCGAAGTGCACCGTCGGAGCGAGGTCCCCCGACAGCATCGTCTACCCGGCCACCGAGGTCGAGCCGTACCTGTCCGTCGATCCACGCGACCCCGAGCGCGTGGTCACCGTGTTCCAACAGGACCGCTGGAGCGACGGCGGCGCCCGTGGCCTGGCGGCCAGCTGGACCACGGACGGCCACACCTTTCACCGGAGCACGCTGCCGTTCAGCCTCTGCGCCCCGGGCGGAGCGGACTTCGAACGGGCCACCGACCCCTGGGTGAGCACCGGGCCGGACGGCACCGTCTACGCGAGCGGCGAGGGCGTCGACTTCGTCAAGAGCACGCGCACCGGCCTCCTGGCCGCCACGTCCCGCGACGGCGGCCGCACTTGGCACAACCTCACCACCACGCACGTCGACGAGCAGCCGTTCTTCAACGACAAGCCCTCGCTCACCGCTGACCCGATCCGCAAGGGCACCGCCTACCAGGTCTGGGACCGCCTCGACAACGACCCGCCCGGCCCCAGTTCCCTCGACGGTCCGGGCTACATCTCCGTCACCCGCGACGGCGGCCGCACCTGGAGCGCGGCCCGGCCCTTCGTCGACACCAGCACCGTGCCCAACACCCAGACCATCGGCCATCTGATCGTCGTCGACCGGAACACCGGCACCCTGTACGACTTCTTCGACCAGTTCACCTTCTCCGAGGACCTGAGCACCGTCGTCGAGGCCCACTACGCGATGGTCACCTCGACCGACGCCGGAGAGACCTGGAGCGCCCCGGTCACCGTGGCCGAGGACACCTCCGTACCGGAGGTCGACCCGAACGACCCGGCCAAGCCGTTGCGCGCCGCGTCCACCCTGCCCAGCCCGGCCATCGACCCGGAAACGGGCACGCTCTACATGGCGTACGAGGGCTCGGACTTCTCCGGCGGCAAGTTCGACTCCGTCCAGCTGGTGCGCTCCACCGACGGCGGACGCACCTGGGGCGCCCCGGAGCTGATCAGCCCGGAGGGCGTGCCGGCGTTCTCCCCGTCGGTCGCGGTCGACGAGCGGGGCACGCTCGCGCTCATGTACTACGACCTGCGCTTCCTCAAGCCGGGCGACACCACGACCCTGCCCACCGCCTACCAGCTGGCCACCCTGCCGCACGGGGACCCGAAGCGCCGGACCGAGCGACGCATCTCGCGGATTTTCGACTGGCTGCAGGCACCGTTCGCCGGGGGCTACTTCCTCGGCGACTACCAAGGCTTGGTGGCGGACGGCGAGGGAGTACGGGCGGTGCTCACCGAGACCCACTCCGGCGCACCACAGAACCGTACGGACGTCTACACCAGCAGTCTCCGCACCCGCTGACCGACGCGGACACCCTCGGTCGGCCCCACCGCCGACGGCCAGTCGCCGAGGCGGTCGTGACCGTTGTCGCGTGGCTGCGTGGAGGTCGTGCGGCCCCCGTCACACGGCGCGATGCTCCGGCACGGTCGGGGGCAGTGGTTCGCGGGCCGTGTGCCAGGCCGGCGGGAGGGCGGCGACGCCCGTGCGGGCGGCGATGACGCCGCCCGCGATGGCGCACGTCGTGTCGATGTCCCCGCGTCCGGCGACCGTGGACCACAGGCCCTCCTGCAGGTCGTCCAGGTGGCCCGCCGCGCACCACAGGGCGTAGGGGACGGTGTCGGGTCCGGACATCCGGTAGCCCGAGCCCAGGACCTCCGCGGCGTGCCGGACGGAGGTGTGCTCCGGTATCCTCGCCGCGATCCGCACCCCGGACCGGACATCGCCGACGGGGAGCCGTTCGGCGACGGCCAGGAGGAAGTCCGCGCGCGCCGGGGCGGGTCCGCCCCGGCTGCGGGTGGCCAGAGCCGCGGCCACGGCGACCGCCACCGCCCCGGAGACGGCCTCCGGGTGATGGTGCGAGACCGCGCTCTGCCGGGCGGCCTGTTCGGCGACGGCATCGAGGTCCGAGGCGTGCCAGGCACCGAGTGGTGCGACGCGCATGGCCGCGCCGTTGCCCCAGGAGCCCTGGCCGTCGAACTGTCCGGCGACCACCTTCCGCCAGGGCTCGCCGGCGCCGATCCGGCGGAGCACGTCGTGCATCGAGGCCCCGTACCCCCGGTGCGTGTCCTCGGCGTAGGCCTCGGCGAGCCGCAGGGCGAGACGGTCCTGGTCCACGGCGCCGCCGCCCTCGGCGAGCTCCCGTACGAGAACGAGCGCCTGGGCGGTGTCGTCGCTCCACTGCCACAGCGGCTCCGGGGGCAGGATCCGCGCCTCCAGGGCTGCCGGGCCCTCACGGCGCAGGATGGCGAACCAGCGGTCACCGAAGGCATCGCCGAAGGCGAGCCCGGACAACGAATCCAGTGCGGCGGCAGGCAGGTTGACCATCGGAGCAGTATCACAGGGCGCCCGCGCCCCCGGCACCGCGATTTTCGCGCGCAGGTCAGCCGGGGGACCCGCGCGCAGGTCAGCCGGGGGACGGCAGGGCGACGAGTTCGACCTCGAAGCCGTCCTCGTTCTCCAGGTAGGCGGCGCAGTGCCGGGGGCCGCCGGCGTACGGGTGGCGGTCCGGGAACAGCAGGTGCCATCCGTGGGCGGTCGCCTCCTCGGCCAGGCGCTCGACCGCGGCGGGGTCCTCGACGTGGAAGGCCAGGTGGTTCAGGCCCGGTCGGCGGCGGTCGTGGCGGTCCGCGGTGAGGGCCGGGGACTGTTCGACGACCAGGTACGTCGGCCCGAGCCGCCAGCTGCGGCCGTTCTCCCAGTGCTGGAAGGGGGAGTGGCCCAGTGCCTCCAGGAGCCAGCCGAGCGAGGTGATCGCGCGGTCGAGGTCCGGCACCCACAGTTCGACGTGGTGCAGTGTGCCGCTGACCGGCCGGCTCACCCGTAGAGCTTCCGGGCGCGGGCCAGGTCCACGGGCCCGTCCTCGGGCAGCTCCAGGAAGTGCTCCAGCTGCCACGTCTGGGCGCTGCCCGCCTGGCGGTTGGTGGTGGTCACCCAGGGCGGGTAGACGCGGAAGGCGCGCTTCCCGCCGGCGCCGTCCGTCGATACGACGCCGTGCCGGCGCAGCGCCTCCACGGGGAATACGAACTGGCCGAAGTGGTCGCCGTCGCGGGTGCTGATGACGAAGAGGTCCACGGGGTCCGCGGCGTCGAAGGGCTGGATGGGCCCGCCCGGGGACCGCTTCCAGACGGTGACGAACTGGCCGACCTTGGTGGGGGTCGTCCTCGCCGCGCGGAACCTGACCGAGAGGGCGTCCAGGGTGAAGGTGTGGGCGGCGTAGTCGGCGCTCTCGGCTTCGGGGACCGGCTGGGAGCAGGTGAATCCGCAGGGGTCGTAGACGAGCGCCTTCGCCGCGACGAGGTCCGCGTGGGCCGTGACGGTGTCCGACCACGGTGCGGGGTGGGGAGGGGAGGAGGGCACGCGGTGCTTCGTCGTCATCCCCTCACCCTGTCACGGACGTGACCGGGCCGTGACCCGGGCCCGTACCGACGCCACAGTGCCCGCCGCCCGCCGCCCGCGCGCCGGGCGGACTGTAGGCGCTTCGCGTCGCTTCGCGTCGTGCGTTCAGTCGACGTCGATGTGGACGCTGGTGGACTTCACGCGGGCCACGGCGCGCACGCCGACCGCGAGCCCGAGTTCCTCGACCGCCTCGCGGGTCAGCAGGGAGACCACCCGGTGCGGGCCGGCCTGGATCTCGACCTGGGCGGCGACCTCGCCGAGCCGCACCGCCGTCACGATCCCGGGCAGCGCGTTGCGGGCCGAGGTCGCGGACTCGCCGTCGCCCTCGCCCGCCTCCTGGGCGAGCGCTACGCAGAAGGCGGCCAGATGCGCGCCCTCGACCATCCGCCTGCTGCCGTCCCGCAGCGTCGGGAAGCGTCCCGCGTCCGCCCAGCGGCGGGCGGTGTCGGTGCTGACGCGGAGGAGTTGAGCGGCTTCGCCGATCGTGTAGAGCTGCACCCCGCAACTCTATGCCCGCCGCCGAACCCCCCGGATCGGTACGCTGGAACCGCCGGGCGTCCGCGACGTGGAGGTACACAGTGGAGGTACCGATGAGGAACACCGCGTCCGGACCGCTCCCCGGTGCCGACGCGGGACTGTTCGGCCCCTCCTCCGTCACCTGGCAGTGCCACGGCGACCCGATGATGTGGATCGCCGGGATCCGGGCGCTCTACCTCCAGGCCCTCCACCCGCGCGCCGTCCGCGGGGTCATGGAGAATTCGGCCGCTTTCGACCGGCACGGCGACGGTGGAGGCGACGCCTGGGGACGCCTGCTGCGCACCGCCGACTTCGTAGGCACCCTCACCTACGGCACCACCGAGGCCGCCGAGCGCGCCGGCCTGCGGGTCCGCACGATCCACCGCAGCCTCTCCGCGACCGATCCGGTCACCGGCGAACGCTTCCCCGTCGACGACCCCGCCCTGCTGCTGTGGATCCACTGCGCGCAGATCGACAGCTTCCTGCACGTCCTGCGCCGATCCGGAGTCCCCCTCACCCCCGCCCAGGCCGACCGCTACGTCGACGAGAACCGGGTGGGCGCCCGCCTGGTCGGACTCGACCCGGCCGGGGTCCCCGCCGACACCGCCGGACTCGCCGCGTACCTCGACCGGATCCGCCCCGAACTCGCCGCCGGCCCCGATGCCCTCGCCGTGGACGACTTCCTGCGCGGCCCGCCCGTCCACCCCCTCCTCGTACCTGGCCGAAACCTGCTGTGGCCACGCGTCGCGGGTCTGGCGTACGGTTCCCTCCCCGGCTGGGCGCACCAGCTGTACGGTCGGCCCGCACCGGACCCGCGCAGCATCACCCGGCGCCTGCGCCTCAGCGGGCTCGTGCTGCGCAGCATTCCCGCAGGTCTACGTTGGCAGCTGCCTCCAGGTCACATCTTGAAAGCGATGCGTCGCATGGGCCCCGGGAGCCGCCCCTCGCCGTACACACTGCGTACATCAGCGGCCATACTGGACCGGCCGGGGAGGGCGTAGCACGACAACGGGGGCGGCTTTAAGACATGGCGGAGTCCAGACTGATCCAGGGCCGGTACCGGTCGCTCGATCTGATCGGGCGCGGCGGAATGGGCGAGGTGTGGCGCGCCCGCGACGAATCGCTGGGCCGGCAGGTCGCCGTGAAGTGCCTCAAGCCGATCGGCGCCGAGCAGGACGCCCACTTCACCCAGGTGCTCCGCGAGCGGTTCCGGCGCGAGGCGCGCGTGGCAGCGTCCCTCCAGCACCGCGGCGTCACCGTCGTCCACGACTTCGGCGACGACAGCGCCGCGGGCGGCCCCCTCTACCTCGTCATGGAACTCCTCGAAGGCCGCAACCTCAGCCAGCTCCTGGAGGACAACGACACCCGCCCGCTCCCCGTGGACGTCGTCGTCGACATCGCCGAGCAGATGGCCGCCGCCCTCGGCTACACCCATGACCAGGGCGTCGTCCACCGCGACCTGAAACCCGCCAACATCATGCGGCTCACCGACGGCACGGTGAAGATCTGCGACTTCGGCATCGCCCGCCTCGCCCACGACATCGGCTTCACCGCCAAGCTCACCGGCGGCGGCATGGCCATGGGCACCCCGCACTACATGTCGCCCGAACAGATCGCGGGCGGCGAGGTCGACCACCGCAGCGACCTCTACTCCTTCGGCTGCGTCCTCTACGAGATCGCCACCGGCGCCCCGCCCTTCGACCTCGGCGACTCCTGGTCGGTGCTGGTCGGCCACCGCGACAACGCGCCCGTGCCGCTGCGCGAGCACCGCCCCGAGCTTCCCGACTACTTCGATCAGGTGGTCCTGGACCTGCTCGCCAAGCGTCCCGAGGACCGGCCGGGCGACGCCCGGCACGTGCACCACCGGCTCGTCGAGGCACGGCTGGGACCTGCCGGGCTGCCCGGCGCCCAGGCCCCGCTGCCCGCCTGGGCCCGCGGGATGACCGCCGGACGCAAGGCCGGGATCGACGCCCGGCGCGCCAGCGGCGAATGGGCCGTGCTCACCGGCGCATGGACGGCCGCGAGCCCCGCGGGCCGCCCCGGCGCCACCATCGTCCGCCCCGCGCCCGCCGAGGACCCCCGGCTCACCGCGGCGTACGGTTTCCCGCGCCCCGCCGGCCCGCGGGACAACGGTCCCGACGCGCTCGCCGCCGGCCACGCACGGGCATACGCCCTCAGCCGCGCGGGCCGCCCCGAGGAGGCGCTCGCCGGGTACACGGCCGTGGCCGACGGACGCACCCGGGTACTCGGCGCGGACCACGCCGATACTCTCGCCGCGCGCCAGGAGTCGGCGTACGAACTGGGCCGGCTCGGCCGCCACCAGGAGGCGCACGACGTCTACCGCGCGGTGCTCGTCGCCCGCGAGCGCACCATGGGCGCGCTCCACCCCGACACCCTGCGCTGCCGGCACAACCTGGCCTGCTCGCTGGGCGCCCTGGGCCGCTTCGCGCAGGCCCACGCCACGGCCGCCGAGGTCGCCGCCGACCGGGCGGCCGTCCTGGGCGCCGAGCACGCCGACACCCTGCTGACCCGGTACGAGGCGGCGTACGCGCTCGGCCGCCTGGAACGCTGGCAGGAGGCCCTGGCCGCCTTCCACGAGGTCGCCGTCGTACGGGAGCGGGTGCTCGGCCGCGACCACCCCGACACCCTGGCCGCCCGCTACGAGGTCGGCATCGCGCTCGGCCGCACCGGGAACAGCGCCCAGGCCCTCGACCTGTTCCAGGCCCTGGTCCGCGACCGCACCCGCGCCTACGGGGTCACCGACCCCGAGACCCTGCGCGCCCGGCACGTCCTCGGCGTCAACCTGGGCCGGCTGGAGCGCTGGGAGGAAGCGGTGGCCGAGGCCCGCCAGGTGGGCGCGCTGCGCGCCGAGGTACTCGGCGCCGAGCACCCGGACACCCTGGTCAGCCGCCGGGAACTGGCCGGAGGACTGGGCCGGCTGGGCCGCTGGGACGAGGCGCTGCCCATCTACCGGGACCTCTCCGGCATCCGCGAGCGGGCCCTCGGCGACGAACATCCCGACACGGCCCTGGCCCACGCCGACGAGGCGCACTGTCTGGAGCGGCTCGGCCAGGTGTGCTACCAAGAGCCATGACGACCTTCGGGCGGGACGTGTACGACGACGTGATCGTGGGCGGTGGGCACAACGGCCTGGTGGCCGCCGCGTACCTGGCCCGGGCCGGCCGCTCGGTGCTGGTCCTGGAGCGGCTGGGCACCACGGGCGGGGCGGCGATCTCCAGCCGCCCCTTCGTGGGGGTCGACGCCAGACTCTCGCGCTACTCGTACCTCGTCTCCCTGCTCCCGGCGAAGATCGTGCGCGACCTCGACCTGCGGTTCGCGGTACGCCGGCGCACGGTCTCCTCGTACACGCCCACCGAACGAGACGGGCGGCCGGGCGGACTGCTCGTCGGCGGGGGCGAGCAGCGCACCCGGGAGTCCTTCGCGCGGCTGACCGGCTCCGAGCGGGAGTACGAGAGCTGGCGCGCCTTCTACGGGACCACCGGGCGGGTCGCCGAGAAAGTCTTCCCGACCCTGACCGAGCCCCTGCCGACACGGGCGGAGCTGCGGGCCAGGATCGACGACGAGGCCGCGTGGCGGATGCTCTTCGAGGAGCCGCTGGGGCAGGCCGTGGAGCGGCACTTCGCCGACGACCTGGTCCGCGGAGTGGTCCTCACGGACGGTCTCATCGGCACGTTCGCCGACGCGCACGACCCCTCCCTCGCGCAGAACCGCTGCTTCCTCTACCACGTCATCGGCGGCGGCACCGGGGACTGGGACGTGCCGGTCGGCGGCATGGGCGCCCTGACGGACGCCCTCGCGGAGGCCGCCCGGGCGGCCGGCGCGCAGATCGCCACCGGCCACGAGGTGCTGCGGATCGACACGGACGGAACCGGCCCGGCCGAGGTGGTGTTCCGCACGGCGACGGGGGAGGGCCGTGTCGTCGCCCGTACCGTGCTGGTGAACGCCTCCCCGCAGGCCCTGACCGCACTCCTCGGCGAGACCCCGCCCGAGAGCGCGGCGCGGGCCGCGGCCCCCGAGGGCGCCCAGCTCAAGGTCAACATGCTGCTGCGTCGACTGCCCCGGCTCCGGGACACCGCCGTGGACCCGCGCGAGGCCTTCGGCGGCACCTTCCACATCGCCGAGGGCTACGCCGAACTGGCCCGGGCCTACGCGGAGGCCGCCTCCGGCGAACTGCCCTCCGTACCGCCCTCGGAGATCTACTGCCACTCGCTGACCGACCCGACGATCCTCGGGCCGGAGCTGGTGGAACAGGGCTACCAGACGCTCACCCTCTTCGGCCTGCACGCCCCGGCCCGGCTGTTCGCACACGACAACCAGCAGTCGCGCGAGGTCCTGCTGACGGCCACCCTCGCCCAACTCGACGCGCACCTGGCCGAACCGCTGACCGACTGCCTCGCCTTCGACGCCGACGACCGCCCGTGCATCGAGGCGAAGACCCCCCTGGACCTGGAGCGCGAACTGCGCCTGCCGGGCGGCCACATCTTCCACCGCGACCTGTCCTGGCCGTACTCCGACGGGGACCGGGACGGCGGCGGTGACGGGGGCGGCGGCCGGTGGGGTGTGGAAACCGCCCACCGCAACGTCCTGCTGTGCGGGGCGGGCGCGGTCCGCGGCGGCGGAGTCAGCGGCGTCCCGGGCCACAACGCGGCGATGGCCGTACTCGGGCACTAGCCGAAGCGCCGACCGAAGCGCGCGACGGGATCTGGCCGCCCAGTTCAAGGAGGCCGCACGTCGCCCTCCAGCAGCGCGACCGCAGCCCCGCGCAGATGCTCAGCGCTCCATGGAACTGGGCCCGCGCGGCATCCGGGTCAACGCGATCATGCCCGGACCGTCGGACACCGAGGGCACCAGGGCCATGGGCTACGCCGGGTCGGATCAGGAAGCACAAGCGATCGCCGCCACGCCCCTCGGCCGCACGGACACCCCCGACGACTACGGCCCGCTGGTGGCCTTCCAACGGGACTGTCCTCACTGTGCGTACCCGAGGAGGCCGCGACCGCGGTCCATGCGGGTGGACGGCTCCATGGGCGACCGGAACCTGCGCCGGATCCCGGAGTTGCCCGACGCCCGCACGCGTCCGCCCCCCAGGGTCCGCTCGCTGCCCGTGACGTCTTGTGGCAGTCCTTCGAGGAGAACTACCCCGTTCTTCACCGGTACCGCGGCCGGTCCCGTTCGTAGCGGCGGACCATAGTGCCGGTCGGGAGGTCGAGATCGGGTAGGTCCCCTCGCGGGGAATCGACGCTTCACGTGGGCGCGGCTTCCCTGCCGCGCCCGTGCGTCGACGCTAGGATTCCCGGCGCAGTGGAGAATGCGCCACGCCAATGGCGCGGTGAGCCCTAGCGGATGAGGTGGTGTGGTGGCCGTTCGGGACAGGAGCGAGGTCATCGGGCGGACCGGCCTGGTGGTGCTGCATGTGGCGGTCGGCCACAAGGCCTCGGTCGAGATCCGTGAACCGCGCGACGCCCTCAGCCTCACCCGAAAGGTGAACGGGGTGTCCATCCAGGTGGTCGAGGACCCGAACTTCACCACGCTCAAGACCGCCCAGACTCTCCCGTGGGGAGCGATCCGCGCTCAGGGACCCGAAGGGGTCGAGGTCCGCTACCGCATCCGCACCCGAGGGGACGTGACGGGGAACCCCGAGTTCGACTGACCGCCGCGGTGAGCTCCCCCGGGAATGCCGGTGCAGCTGACGCGTGGGAGTCGGCCGGGTCGCGGACGTCATCGATCCGGTCGGCGGCGGCCTGGTCGAAGGGTTGAGGGTTGCGGCACGGATCTGGTGCCGGAGGTATGGCTGAGCCGGTGGGGGTCATCGCCCGCTCGGCATCGGGCAGCACCACCGGCGGGGAATGGGCCCACCCGGTACGGCCAGGAGCTCGGACGTGCTGAGCTCCAGCCGCACCGGCTCACCGCCGACCCGGTCGGTGTCTCCACGCCCGAGCCAGGCCGTGCCTAGCCGACGGGCTCGATGACGACGATCGGGATCTCGCGGTCCGTCTTGGTCTGGTACTCGTCGTACGCCGGCCAGTGCTTGACCATCACCGGCCAGTACGCTGCGCGCTCCTCGGGGGTGGCGGTGCGGGCCGTGCCCTGGATGACCTTCGGGCCGACCTGGATGCGGACCGCGGGGTGCTCGGACAGGTTCCGGTACCAGAGCGGGTGCGTGGCGTCGCCGCCCTTGGACGCGACGACCAGGTAATCGCCCTCGGCCTCGCCGTAGATGAGCGGGGTCCGTACGGGCTTGCCCGACACCCGGCCCAGGGTGGTGAGCAGGAGGGTCTGGGTGCCGTTCCAGTACTGGCCGTCGGAGCCGCCCGAGCCCACGTACAGCTTGACGTGGTCCAACTGCCAGGTGCCTTCCCTGGGGTCGGTCGGGTTGTCCCAGTCGATGTCGCTCGTCATAAGGATCTGCCTGCCTTCGTATGCTTGCGCACGGAACGGTCAACGAACCTCACCAACGAGTTCCAACGCCCGTGGGCACGGCGTCCATTCCGTCCGGGAGCGTAAATCCGTCGAACAGCGCATCCGTCGCCCGGTGGGCGGCGCCGGCCGGGGCTGCGTGGAATCGGGGCCTGTTATGCGAGGCTGGCCGAGCTGGACCTCGGCGACGTCGGAGATTTCGGCGACGTCGGAGATTTGGGTGGCGAAGGTGCATCCGCGCTCGCACCCCCGGTGGCCGACCTGGAGGCCGCGGCGGCCGCGCTGGCCGGGCTGCTGCATCGCCGGCTGACGGTGGGGCGCGAGCGCCAGCTGGCCCGCTTCGAACTCAGCCTCGAAGCGGCCCGCAACCCCGAACTGGAGACGGACTTCCACCGCGCGGGCCAGGGGGCCGGGCCCGCGCCTCGGGCATCCCGGCCGCGCTGGGGGCCGAGCGTCCCGAGGAGGCCGCGGAACTGCTGGTTGCCTGGACCGACGGGTTCCTCCGCGACCGGCTGGCCGGCGCTCTCGCCCGCTCCCGACCGGTCCCGGACCTCGTCGGCCTGACCGCGATCACCCGGCGGATGATCGACGCGGCCCTCGCCGGAATCTGAACCCGACGGGCCGCTGATCCCGCGGGGAACTTCCCCGGGTGGTTTACCGTTCATTCACGTGTGGGACTACGCGTGCCCACCCCCATACGCCCAGGCCGGCCCTCCCCCCCCGGTCGGCCCGGGCCCGCCCCGATCGGCCACCCCCCCCGGCCGGTCGGGGCCCTTACACAGGGCGAGCCGCCACGACCGCTGCGCCGTGACGGCCGCCGTGGCCGGAGCCCGGAGTCAGGGCCCCGTGTCCCCCGGACGGCGCAAGACCAGCGGCCTTCGGGCGTTCGCGCCCCGCCGTCGGGGCACCGGCCCGCCACCTGCCGCTTCGGGCCACGGCCGGGGCGGGGGCCCGTGCCCCGCGCGGTCCGCACGGAACGGGACAGCAGGCCGGCGCGCCGGGTCGGCGCTACGTTCCGGAGGCATGAACCGCATACCTGGTGATCGGCACTCCGGCCCCACCCGACGCGCCCTGCTCACCGCCGGGGCGGGTGCTGCCCTCGCGGCGGGTTGTGCGCGCGGCGGGGCGCCCGGCGCTCCGGCGGCGGCGTCCAGCGGCGCCGCCACACCCACGCCCACCGCGGCCGCCGGCGGTCTCACCCCGGGCGTGATGACCCTGTTCAAGGACCCGGGGTACAACTTCAACGGACTCCTCGCGCTCGGCGCCTCGGGTGCCGGCGCAGCCGAGGTCGGCGAGGTCCTCACGGCCGTGAACGCGATCAACGGCTCCGGTCTGACCGCCCAGACCTACGTGGAGACCTTCCGCGCCCTCGGCGACCAGCTGCTGAAGGCGCCTCCGGGTGCGCCGGCCGACGGTCAGAGCAAGCGGTTCCGGGCGCTGCGCGCCGCCCAGTACTACGGCCAGGCGCTCTTCTTCGTCCTCGGTTCGGACGACCCCGGTAGCGAGGAGCAGCTCTACCGGGCGGGACGCGGCGCCTGGGACGCCTTCTGCGACCTGTGCGAGCCCGCCCCGGTGAAGGCGAACGTGCCCTACGGGAGCACACCGCTGCCGGTGTGGTTCTTCCGCCCCGACACGAGCAGCACCCCCCGCCCGACGGTCATCCTGACGAACGGGAGCGATGGGCAGAACGTGGACATGTGGACCTATGGGGTCGCTGCCGCGCTGGACCGGGGCTGGAACGCGCTCGTCTACGACGGGCCCGGTCAGGGGCAGTTGCTCTTCGTGGACCAGGTGGTGTTCACGCCCACCTGGGAGAAGGTCGTCACGCCCCTCGTCGACTGGCTGTCGGCCCGCCCCGACGTGGACCCCGACAGGATCGCCCTGACGGGTCTGAGCATGGCGGGGGACCTCGCCCCCAGGGCTGCGGCCTTCGAGACCCGGATCGCCGCTCTGGTCGCGATGCCCGGCTGCGTGGAGCCGTGGCTGGGCTTCCCGCCCGAAATCCGGAAGATCCTCACGCCCGACAAGCAGGAGACGAACGACATCTGGAACAAGGAGGTCGTTCCCGAACTGCCTCCGGAAGCGGCCGACGTGATGAAGAAGCGCTTCGAGCCCTTCTCCGTCCCGGCCATGCTCGAAGCACGGCAGGGCAAGCTGTTCACCGACTTCTACACCCCCGCCACCGGGATCCAGGCGCTGTCCATCACCGATGTCGTCGGCCGGATCAAGGCCCCCACCCTGGTGCTGGACTACGAGGGCGAGCAGTTCTACCCCGGCCAGCCGCGCCGCATGTACGACGCCCTCACCTCACCCAAGGACTACCTGAAACTGACGGCGGCCCAGGGCGCGCAGTTGCACTGCTCCCCGATGGCCCCGCAGCTGCACTGCGAAGTCGTCTTCGACTGGCTCCAGAAGACGCTCGCGGACCGCTGACGGACGGTCACCGCCGCAGCGAACCGACTTCTGCTCGGCCGGGCCGAGCTGCTGGTCGCGGCCCGTGCGCGGGGGCTGCCCGTGGAGGTCGTCCGGCCGGCCGGCGCCCCACGGCAGGACCCGCCGCGGCCCGCCCGCGGCGAGCACCGCCGCGGGCCAAGTCCGATCGACAGGCACCCCGCTAGGATCCGATCATGATCGCTGAACTGCAATGCGTGGTCCTGGACTGCCCCGAGCCGCAGTCGCTCGCCGCGTTCTACCGGTCCCTGCTGGGCGGGAACGTCAACCAGCAGGACCGGCGCTGGGCGCTCGACGAGAGCTGGGCGACGCTCCACACCCCCTCGGGCCTCGTCCTCGCCTTCCAGCGCGCGACGGAGTACGTACCCCCGCGCTGGCCCGACCCCACCCGGCCGCAGCAGTTCCACCTGGACCTCGCAGTCCCGGATCTGGACCGCGCCGAGGGGGAGGTCCTGGCGGCCGGCGGGACGTTGCTCGACGGCTCGGACGGGCGCGGCTGGCGGGTCTACGCGGACCCGGCGGGACACCCCTTCTGTCTGGTCCGGCACTGATCCGCGGGAGCGGGTGGAGCACGGTGCCGCAATGCCGGTAGGTATGCGCGGAATTCCCGGGTCCGGCCCTCCGTGGAATTCCTCTTCGTCCAGCGTTCAGTAATCAGCGCAAAGTGCACATCAAGATCGTCAACTGGACAGTGGCGAGGGGCGGTGTCGTCCCGACGCGACTTTCGCCGACGATTTCCAGCGCACGCTTCCCGACCTGGCGCTTCCGGTCGCGGACCGGAAGTACTGGGGGACCTCGCCGGGTGGTGGTAGCTGGTCCACCCCCGGTCCCGCCGGTACGGACTATGCGGTTCTGCCGGGTGGGGCGACCATCACGCTCAGCACCGGCTACGCGAGCCGCCACGCCACCCTCAGGGACGACGAGATCACGGACGTCGACGTCCGCGCGGTACCGGCGGGGACGAACCGGTCCATCCGCGTACGCCGCGAGGGCGCCCGCCGCGGGGCCGCGGCCGTGGCGACGGCGCGCCCGAATCCCTCAGTGCCGACGGCGGTTGAGCACGCCGATGAGAGCGGCAAGGTCGGCCGCGCCCACCGGGTCGTCCGCGTAGCGGGTGGTCTGGAGAGGACCGACCTCGGGAAGGACGATGCCCTCCCGGGCCAGGACGTGCACCAGGGCCAACAGGGCGGCGCGGGCGTTGCCGTCACTGAAGGGGTGGAAGAACGCCACGTCGAGGTACACCCGGGCCGCGCGGGCCGCCGGCGGGATGCCCGGGTCGCTCGCCTCGCGCAGGCAGGAAGCGAAGTCGGCCCGGGTGCGCGGGGTCAGGCCGTAGCGCTCGCGGCCGGCCTTCGCATGGGCGTCGTTCGTACGGAACGGTGCTTCCGCGGCGCCGAGGACCTCACGCTGCCAAGCGGCCATCAGGGCGAAATCCAGCGGGGCGCGGCGTGCGGCATCGGCGCGGGCCAAGGTGTACGCGGCGAGCAGACGCTCGGCGCGCACGGGGTCGTGCCGGCGCACCGGCCCTTCGCACCAGGCCCGGAACCCGTCGCGCGCCGGCAGGTCCCGCCGCAGGTTCGGCGCGTGGTGCCAGTCGGCCTCGCCGCGCACGCGCAGCCAGACCGAAAGGCTGTCAGCAGCGGTCATGGAGATCCTCCAGGGCTGCCCTCTCCCGGTGGTCCCGGTAGGGGGCGTGGCCGGTGAGGCCGACGGCGAGGTCCTCACCGACGGATTCGATCAGGAGGTGTCCAGGGGTGACCCAACTCTCGAACCGACCGCCTATCGCGCGTTCCACCGCTCGCCCGGCTTCGGCCCGGTCCATGCCGGTGGCGGTGAGGAACCAGCGCAGAACGATGGAAGCCTGCGTCTGCCAGCCACCCTCCGCCCACGAGTCCAGGGCGTGCGTCACGAGCCGGACGCACGCCCGCTCCAAGTGCCAGCTGCGGTCTTCGGGCGAGGCGTCCGGCGGTGGCGCCAGCTCGGCGAAGCGCCGTGCCATCCCCTCCAGCCACTCGCGCCACTCCAACAGGGCGGCGACGGCTCGGTCGGCGGTCTCGTCAGGGGTCGTCACCGAGGTCGGCCCGCTGACCCAGATGCTCATGGGGCCGCCGTAGCGGTAGCACCAATTCCATCCCCAGGCCCAGATGCCGTATCGATCCCGGATGATCGCGTCCACCTGGCTCTCGCACCAGCGTTCGCCCTGAAACCCGCCGGCGATACCGGACAGCACGGGCGGCACCCACGCGCGGACCAGCGCGCGGAGGCGGGCTTCCTCGTCCGCGTCCCAGGCGAACGGGTGCCGGGCCGGGTCGATCGCATCCCAGTTCCGAATGCCCTCGTAAGTGATGGGGGGCACCCGGTTGCCGGGGAAGGGCAGGGTGTCTCGGTTGTACGTCAGTGCCGGCCCGCTCTTTCTGTTCGACGTGATCGGCCCACCAGTCTCGGCGGGGGACCCCGGGGCCGCGAACGGATTTCCGGACCGAGACCCGGAGCGGCAGGGCGCGGCCAGCCGCGGCCGGGCGTGCGGGGTCCGTACCGGGTCGGTGTACCGCGACCGGTCGGTACGGGCGGTCAGTCCGCCGATCGGGTCCAGCCGATCGCCTCGATGCGGTCGGCGTCGGCCGGGCGGTCCTCCGCGAAGAGCAGCCGGCCCGGTTCCGCCACCCGTACGACGTCCACGTAGATCCCGCGGCCCACGTAGCGGCCGGTCGCGCTGTGGCGCAGCCGCAGCTGTACGTCGCGGCCCGTCCACGCGGCGGTGAGGGGGGCTTCGAGGCGGTGCCAGACGCGGCCCGACCAGCCGCTCACCGAGCCGCGCGGCCACTGCTCGGGGGTGCCGCCGGTGGACCGCAGCGTGCTGAAGGGCAGCGGCTCCCAGTGCTCCCCGTCGGCGGAGGCCTCCAGGTGCAGGGCGCCCTCGCCGGGCACGGTGTCCCACCACACGGTGCAGCGCAGCCGGGCGGCGGCCGTGGCCGGGCGCAGCGGCGGCAGCGCGAGGGTGCCCGAGGCCCCCGGCTGGATGCCGGAGAACCAGGCCGCGCCGCCGTGCCGGGTACGGACCGGGACGGCGCGGGCGAAGCGGTTGCCGACGGCGACCCGCGGCGCGCTGCCGGCCCGCCAGGTGCGTACGGGGTGGACGGAGTTGCCGAGCAGGATCAGGAAGGAGTCGGTGGAGGGGTCGAGGACGAGGGAGGTGCCGGTGAAGCCGGTGTGCCCGGCGGAGTGCGGGGTGGCCATGGCGCCCATGTACCAGTGCTGGTAGAGCTCGAAGCCGAGACCGTGGTCCTCGCCGGGGAAGGCGGTGTTGTAGTCGGTGAAGAGCAGCTCGACGGAGGCGGGGCGCAGGATCCGCCGGCCCGCGTACACCCCGCCGTCGAGGAGGGCGCGGGCGAGGACGGCGAGGTCCCAGGCGGTGCCGAAGACCCCGGCGTGGCCCGCGACGCCGCCGAGCGCGTACGCGTTCTCGTCGTGGACCTCGCCCCACACCAGCCCGCGGTCCAGGCCGGACCAGGGCGGACGCTGCACCTCGGTGGCGGCGGTGACCCGGCGCCAGGAGAGCGGTGGGTTGTATCGAGTGCGGTGCATCCCGAGCGGAGCGGTGATCTCATCGCGGAGCAGGACGTCCAAAGTGCGACCGGTGATCCGTTCCAGGAGCAGCTGCAGCGAGATCAGGTTGAGGTCGGAGTACCGGTAGACGGTCCCGGGGGTCTCCTGCGGCCGCACCGACCACAGCAGCCTCAGCTGCCTCTCGCGTGTGGTCTCCTGGTAGAAGGGCGCCCAGGAGCGCAACCCCGAAGTGTGCGTGAGCAGCTGACGGACCGTGATGATCTCCTTGCCGCCCCCGGTGAACTCCGGCAGGTACCGGCACACCCGGGCCTCCAGCTCCAGACGCCCACGCTCGATCTGCTGCACGGCCAGGATGGAGGTGAAGAGCTTGGTCAGCGAGGCCAAGTCGAAGATCGTGTCCTCGGTCATCGCGATCCGCTCGGCCTCCGGGTACTCCCGGACCCGGTCGGTCCGCCCGTCGTAGTCGGCATACCGGACCGCGTGGCCCATGGCGCGGTGCAGGGCGATGGTGCGGCCCCGGCCGGCGAGGACCACCGCCCCGGCGTAGTAGGGGTGTTCGGGGGAGGGGCCCAGGAAGCGCCGGGCCTCGTCCGCGACCCCCTCCAGGTGCTTCTCCGACAGCCCGGCCTGGCGCGCCGATCCGTAGCGCAGCCGCAGTCCCTGGAGCGCGCGCCGCTCGGCCGGGCTGTTCGCGGCCCCCGCGGGGCCCGGTAGCGCCGCGTGCAGGACGAGCACCCCGCCGAGCGCGAGCAATCGCGCCCCGAGCCGCCGCCGAGTCAGCCCCCGCCCTGCTCCGACCCCGCCTACCGGCTCGCGCGCACGTGCCGGTTCGGTGGTGCCGTCGCGCTCCCGCGTGGGGCTTGGTTCGGTGGTGCCGTCGCGCTCCGGCGTGCCGGCTGGTTCGGCGGTACCTTCGCGCCCGCACGGGCGGCCCACTTCCGTGGTGTCTCCGTGCTCCGGCGCACAGCCCAATTCAGCCGTGGCTGTGCGCTGTCCCGTGCGGCTCGGTTCGACCATGTCTACGCGCTCCCGGGCGAGACCTGGTTCGGCCGTGTCCACGTGCAGCCTGGTGCGGCCCAATACGGCTGTGTCTGCGGACTCCCGGGTGAGGTCCGGTCCCGCTGCGCCTTCCCGCTTGCGCGCCCGGGCCGGCTCGGCTGTTCCGTCGTGTTCCTGGGCGCGTCCTGGCTCGGCCGTGCCTTCGCGCTCCCGGGCGCAGCCCTGTCGGGGCGCGGCCTCGGGTGCGTCCCTCGCATCGAGGTACTGCCCGCGTGCGGGCCCGTCCTGCCGGCGGGCTTCCGCGCGCTCGCGCGACTGCTCACGGCTGGTACCGCCCGTCCGTTCCGTGCCGACCTCCGCCACCGCTTCGGCCCCCGTGTCCGCTGCCATGTCCGGCCCTCCTCGTCCGCAACCCGCGCCCACAACCACAACCCCGCCGCCTGCACCCGCACTTCCCGAACGCGTGCCCTACCCCCGTTCGCATTCGACCTCCGCATCCGCCCTGCGCATCCCGCATCCGCGGTGCGTGTTCCGGTCCTGGCACCCGCATCAGCCGTCCGCACCCGGCACCGGCATCCGCCGGTCCGCACCCGGCACCCGCACCTGCCGCCCCTACGTGCACCCGCATCCCGCACCCGCTGTCTGCATCCGGCAGCCGTATCCCGCCGTCCGCCGTCGTCCGTCCGTCCGGACCCGGCACTGCACCCGCCGTCCGCGTCCCGCGTCCCGCGTTTCGCACTTGGCACCCGGCACCCGCCTCCGCCGTCCGCACCGGCCACCGGCACTGCCGTCCGTACCGGTCACCAGCCACCGGTACCGCCGTCCGCCGCCTGCTTCCGGCCATCGGCCGTCCGCACCCGGCCGTCCGCACCCGGCCACCCGCACCCGGCCACCGGTATCGCCGTCCGCATCCGCTACCCGCCGCCGACCGCGTGCCGTCCTCCCAACCCCGCCCTGCGCCGGCCCGCCGCTCGCGGAGCATGCGCCGCCCGGGCCGGGGCCCGTTGTCCGCCGAGCGCGCCGCAGGCGATCCGCACGGTAGTGGGTATGTGCCCGCCCATCGGGCACCGTCCGCACCGACCGGCCCGTAAAGAATCTGACACTGCATCAGAAAATCTCTTCCCTCGGCTGCCGGGCTGCGGCATCCTGCCGCCCATGGAGACGGAGCTGAGCAAGAAACTGGGAGTCGAGCACGCCATCTTCGGCTTCACGCCCTTCCCGGCGGTCGCCGCTGCCATCACCCGCGCGGGCGGTTTCGGCGTACTCGGCGCGGTCCGCTACACCGCCCCCGACGAGCTGGCCCGCGACCTCGACTGGATGCAGGCGCACACCGACGGCAAGCCCTACGGCCTCGATGTCGTCATGCCCGCCAAGAAGGCCGTCGACGGCATCAGCGAGGCCGACATCGAGGCGATGATCCCGGCCGGCCACCGTGACTTCGTCCGCGACACCCTCGCCAAGCACCACGTGCCCGAGCTCGCCGAGGGCGAGACCTCCGGCTGGCGGATCACCGGCTGGATGGAGCAGGTCGCCCGGCGCCAGCTCGACGTCGCCTTCGACTACCCCATCAAACTCCTGGCGAACGCCCTCGGTTCCCCGCCCGCCGACGTCATCGCGCGCGCCCACGACCACGGCGTCCTCGTCGCCGCCCTCGCCGGCAGCGCCAAACACGCCCGCCGCCACGCCGAAGCCGGCATCGACGTCGTCGTCGCCCAGGGCTACGAGGCCGGCGGCCACACCGGCGACATCGCGACCATGGTCCTGGTCCCCGAGATCGTCGAGGCCGTCGCCCCCCTCCCGGTCCTCGCCGCCGGCGGCATCGGCAGCGGCGAGCAGATCGCCGCCGGCCTCGCCCTCGGCGCCCAGGGTGCCTGGCTCGGTTCCCTCTGGCTCACCACCACCGAGGCCGACCTCCACTCGCGCGCCCTCACCGAGAAGCTGCTCGCCGCGGGCTCCGGCGACACCGTCCGCTCCCGGGCCCTCACCGGCAAGCCCGCCCGCCAGCTGCGCACCGAGTGGACCGACGCCTGGGACGACCCGGAGGGCCCCGGCGCCCTCCCCATGCCGCTTCAGGGCCTGCTCGTCGCCGAGGCCGTCTCCCGGATCCAGAAGTACGAGATCCAGCCGCTGCTCGGCACGCCCGTCGGGCAGATCGTCGGCCGGATGACCGAAGAACGCAGCGTCCAGGCCGTCTTCGACGACCTCACCAGCGGGTTCGAGAGGGCGATCGACCGCATCAACCGCATCGCCGGCCGAGTCCGAGAGGCGTGAGCGACATGACCGCCACGACGTCCACGATCCCCGCCACCGACCAGCAGCCGCCCAACGGCTTCTGGGCCCAGGCCGCCGCCGACCCCGGGCGCGCCGTGCTGGTGACTCCCGAGGGCGAGGAATGGAGCGCCGGCCGCCTGCACGCCGACGTCAACCGCCTCGTCCACGGCCTGCGCGCCGCCGGACTGGAGGAGGGCGACGTCTTCGCCGTCGTCCTCCCCAACGGCGTCGAGTTCCTGACCGCCTATCTGGCCGCCTCCCAGGCGGGCTTCTACCTCGTCCCCGTCAACCACCACCTCGTCGGCCCCGAGATCGCCTGGATCGTCTCCGACTCCGGAGCCAAGGTCCTCATCGCCCACGAGCGCTTCGCCGAGGCCGCCACCGCCGCGGCCGACGAGGCGGGCCTGTCCGCGAGCCACCGCTACGCCGTCGGACCGGTCGCGGGCTTCCGGCCGTACGCGCAGCTCCTCGACGGGCAGCCCGCGACCGTCCCCGAGGGCCGCACGCTCGGCTGGGTCATGAACTACACCTCCGGTACCACCGGCCGCCCCCGCGGAATCCGCCGCCCGCTGCCCGGGAAGCTCCCGGAGGAGACGTACCTGGGCGGGTTCCTCGGGATCTTCGGCATCCGGCCCTTCGGCGGCAACGTCCACCTGGTGTGCTCGCCGCTCTACCACACGGCCGTCCTCCAATTCGCGGGCGCCGCCCTGCACATCGGGCACCCGCTCGTCCTGATGGACAAGTGGACCCCGCAGGAGATGCTCCGCCTGATCGACGGCCACGCCTGCACGCACACCCACATGGTGCCGACCCAGTTCCACCGGCTCCTCGCCCTCCCGCAGGAGACGAAGGACGCCTACGACGTCTCCTCGATGCGGCACGCCATCCACGGCGCCGCGCCCTGCCCCGACCACGTCAAACGGGCCATGATCGACTGGTGGGGCGGCTGCGTGGAGGAGTACTACGCCGCCAGCGAGGGCGGCGGCGCCTTCGCGACCGCCGAGGACTGGCTGAAGAAGCCGGGAACGGTCGGAAAGGCCTGGCCGATCAGCGAGCTCGCCATCTTCGACGACGACGGCAACCGGCTGCCCGCCGGGGAATTGGGCACCGTCTACCTGAAGATGAACACCGGCGGCTTCAGCTACCACAAGGACGAGGGCAAGACGAAGAAGAACCGGATCGGCGATTTCTTCACGGTCGGCGACCTGGGGATGATGGACGAGGAGGGCTACCTCTTCCTCCGCGACCGCAAGATCGACATGATCATCTCCGGCGGGGTCAACATCTACCCGGCCGAGATCGAGTCGGCGCTGCTCACCCACCCGGCCGTCGCGGACGCCGCCGCCTTCGGGATTCCGCACACGGACTGGGGCGAGGAGGTCAAGGCGGTCGTCGAAGCGGCCGAGGGCTTCGTCGCGGGCGACGCCCTGGCCGCGGAGATCCTGCACCACTGCGAGCGGCGGCTCGCCGGGTACAAGCGGCCCAAGACGGTCGACTTCATCGAGACGATGCCGCGCGACCCGAACGGCAAGCTCTACAAGCGGCGGCTGCGCGACCCCTACTGGGAGGGCCACGACCGGCCGCTGTGACGCCGGCGGCTGTGACGCCGCAAGCCGGGCCCGGCCGCAGGGCATCCGGGGCCCGCCTCACCACCCCGTGAGTCGAACCCCCTCGCACCCCCGCCCCCGGGCGTCCGGAGGCGGCGGGAGAGGGCGCCGCAGCGTCAGGGTGACGGTGCGTCCGCCGATGCCATTGCCCGGGGCCCCGGGGGCGGGGCCGCGTGCCGCGCCACGTCCGCGGGACCCGTACCCGCCACGCCGGGCGATCTCGTGAGAAGAGCCACGTCAAGGCCCTGGAGGCGCGCCTTGCGCCGCACTGACGGGATACTTCTGGCAACTTGGCTGATATGAGTACGACTGCACGTAGATCTCCCCTGACCGACTGGACCGTGGTGGTCCCCGTGGTGGCGCTGGTCGCGCTCGTCTTCAGCTGGGGGCGGGACCTACCCGGCTTCGCGGTGGGGATCGTCGCACTCTGTCTCGCGGGCGCGGTGCTGGCCGCCGTCCACCACGCCGAGGTCGTCGCCCACCGGGTCGGTGAGCCCTTCGGCTCCCTCGTCCTGGCCGTGGCGGTCACGGTGATCGAGGTGGCGCTCATCGTCACCCTGATGGCCGACGGCGGCGACAAGACCGCCTCCCTGGCCAGGGACACGGTCTTCGCCGCCGTCATGATCACTTGCAACGGCATCGTCGGCATTTCCCTGCTCGTCGGCGCCCTGCGCAACCGGATCGCCGTGTTCAACCCCGAGGGCTCCGGTGCGGCCCTCGCCACCGTCGCGACCCTGGCCACCCTCAGCCTGGTCCTGCCGACCTTCACCACCAGCAAGCCGGGCCCGGAGTTCTCCACCGCGCAGCTCACGTTCGCCGCGGTCGCCTCACTCGCCCTGTACGGGCTCTTCGTAGCCGTCCAGACGGTCCGTCACCGCAGCTACTTCCTGCCCGTGGACACCGGACAGGGGTCCGACGGCGGCGAGGACCACGCGGACCCGCCCACCGCCCGCGCCGCCCTCATCAGCCTCGGCCTGCTGCTGGTCGCGCTCGTCGCCGTGGTCGGCGACGCCAAGGCCGTCTCACCGACCATCGAGCGGGCCGTCGCGGCCGCCGGCCTGCCCCAGGCGGTCGTCGGTGTGATCATCGCCCTGCTCGTCCTGCTGCCCGAGACCCTCGCCGCCGTCCGGGCCGCGCGCCGCGACCGCGTGCAGACCAGCCTCAACCTCGCCTACGGATCCGCCATCGCCAGCATCGGCCTGACCATCCCGGCGATCGCCCTCGCCTCGATCTGGCTCTCCGGCCCGCTCCTGCTCGGCCTCGGCCCGATCCACATGGTCCTGCTCGCCCTCACCGTCGTGGTCAGCGCCCTCACCATCGTCCCCGGGCGTGCCACGCTCCTCCAAGGAGGCGTGCACATCGTGCTGCTGGCCGCGTACCTCTTCCTGGCCGTCAGCCCGTGAAGGGCAGGGGCAGGGGCCGGGAAGGGGGCACGCGGGGCAGTGGTCACCGCCGTTCGCGCACCAGCATCGCCCAGCGCTCCTCGGGTACATCCGGGTCTGGTCGGCGTAGTACGGCGAGAGCGGGTTCGAGGACTGGCTGTACGTCAGCAGGGTGCTCGCCACCGGGCAGCGGCTGCCGTCCCAGCCGGCCGCCTGGGTACGGCTGGAGCCGTGCACGACCTCCGGGTAGCCGCCCGCGGCCGCGTTCCACGGGCCTCGATCTTGTTCCAGACGCCGAGCGCCTCCGTACCGCCGCCCACCGGCAGCTTGCGCCCGCCCCGGAGTACGAACTGGTGCTCGCCCAGCGCGGCGTTCAGCGCGATCCCGGCCGCCTTCAGCCCAAGAACCGGGCCTCGGCCCCCATCAGAAGACGACGCTGCCCCGACGGCCTCATCGAGCGCCGCGGCCACGACATCGATGCAGCCCCCGACTCGATCCGCCCTCATCCGGCCACCCGACGCTCAGCAGTACACGGCAATCCCGAAACCGCCGACCGCCTCCGCTCCGCATGGAACCCCGCCCCCGCCGCGACCTGACCGGCGCGCGGAACCCGTCATGCCTCACGATCCGCCATCGTGCCCGTTCACGGGCCGGGTGTCGGCCAGGTAGTCGAAGGACAGGCCGCTGGAGGCCTCGCCGCGGCCAGCGTGGGTGCGGGCGCTGAGCCAGAGGGCGACGCGGCCGTCGTGCCAGCGGGTCCTGTTGTACGCGAGGGTGACCTTGGTGCCGGCCTGCGGGACCTCCTCCTCGTTGACGAAGTACTGCCGTCCCGCGTCGAAGCCCTCGCGCAGCAGCGAGGTGCGCGGGCGGACCGGCTGGCTGCCGCCGACGCTCGGCATCGCCGCGCGCTGGAGCCGTACGTCCCGGTCCTGGTCGGGCACGTGGACCGGGATGAAGGGGATCCAGTTCTCCGGTACCGAGCTCATCGCCCGGTACGCCTCGGGGGCCGCCGGAGCGGCGGGCGGTCGCGGCGGCTGCAGGCGCAGCCGGTGCGCGAGGGCCTCGGCTGCGGCCTCGCTGCCCCGGCGGGCCTCGCCGTGGGGGAGGGTCACGGTGCGCTCGACGCCCCAGACCATGTTGGCCATCTCGTCCCGGATCAGCGTCACTTCCTCCAGCAGCGGCCCTTCCGCGACCTTCGGGACGCTCGACGGCAGCAGCAGACCCGGTCCGGGCCCCGTCCACCGCGCCGTCGCCCGTCTTCCCGAGGGCGTTGAGGGAGAACATCGACCAGGGCCGCGGCCCCCGGGGCTCGCCCGCCGCCTCGTCCCCGCTCTCGCCGGCCGGCTCGATCCACAGCCGCTCCCCGAACACATCGGTCACCATCAGCCCCCGGATCGAGGCCAGTGTCCCCGCCGGCAGGTCACAGGGCAGCAGGAACCAATCGTTGCTGTAGACGAGCGCGAACTCCAGGAAGATGAGCCGGGCCAGGTCCGTGCTGTCCGGGCGGACCGCGGCGAAGTTGGTCCGGCCGTCCTCCACGGCCCACCACCGGGGCAGCGGCATTCCGGAGAACCGGACCGGGGCGGGGAAGACCGTACGACCGGTGAGCCGCAGTCCTCCCCCCGGAACTCCCCGAGCTGCCATTGCCGGGTCAGCATCCACAGCGGGTCGCGCACCTCCACGCGCAGGGCCCGGTCGAAGTCCGTGGTCCGCGGCCGGCCCTCCAGCCGGTTCCACAGCCCCACGGTGGGCGCGCTCCGCGCGTCGAGGGCCTCGCGCAGCTTCTCGATCCTGACCTCGTTCATCTCACTCATTCGCCTTCCCCCGCAGGTTGCACAGAGCCAGATCCGTCGTGAGGGTGATGGGCTGCCGGGCTGCCGGGCTGCCGGCAGCACCGTCGCGGGCAGCAGGTGCGCGTACGGCTGGTCGTCGAGGTGGGCCGGTTCCACCGCCCGGGACCGCGCCAGGGCGAACGTCTCGGTGACCGCCGCCACCAGGTCGTCCTCCCGCCACGCGCCCGTCCGTACGGGCGGCACCACCAGCAGCATCGCCTGCGGCGGCTCCGATCCCGGACGGTCGAAGTGGACGGCGATCCCGGTGGTCTCCCGGACGGCGGGCACCACCTCCGTCCACTCGTCGAAGAGCAGCCCGCAGCGCCGGGTCCCGATCAGCGGCTCGGGCGTGCAGTGCGCAATAGTTGGGGCCAATAGAAGAATCCATTCGCCACGTAACCGCTGAAATCCCCGTGCGATCCGGTCGCCTCGACGGGCGACTCCGGCCCTCTGGAGCGCTGATGCTCCTATTGATCGTCGCGCCTTGTCGGCAGGATGAGCGCCGTATGGTGGCCGGGTGCGGTACCTGGCGGAGTCGTTGATTCTCGGGGCCGTTCGGTCGAGCAGTTCCTTGGGTCGTGCGGCTCGGCAGGGGCACCCGGGGGTGCGCTACGCCGAGCACTCGGGCGCGCCGCTGAAAGACGTCCAGGTCCTGGCCGCCGAGCTGGAGCCGGACGGCCTGATCGACTCGATGGGATCCTTCGGGTCGTACGACTCCCACAGGGTGACCGCCGACGGACGAGTAGAACTGCGACGACTTGCCCGACTGCGCAGCGCACCCGACGCCCGGCACCGCTACGCCACCGACATCTTCCTGCGCTGGTTCTACGCCACCGCACCCGACCAGCACCCCACGGCGCCGACCGCCTTCCTGGATACCGCCGAGTCGCACTTCGCCGGCGGCGCTCTGTCGGAAACTGAACTCGACTACGCCCTGGCGCGCCTGACGAACTCCGGACTCGTCGCAGACGCCGGCACCGAGCTCAAAACCGTCACCGTCACCCTCGATGGCATCGACTGCATACTTTTTGGAGCGACCGTGAGCGACTACCTCAACCGCACCCGCCCCGGCGACTACTACAGCATCACCGGCACGAACGCCGTCGACGGTTCCCAGTGCAAGGTCGAGCAGCACAACCACAACAGTGCCTTCGACCCCCGCGCTATGCGCGAGTTCGCAGCCCTCGCGCACCACATCCCGGTAGATCCGCAGGTCCGTGCGCTGTCCGCGCATCAGCATGAACGCCGGACCCCCGGTGTCCTGCCGTCGCAGGTCTGATCCCGAGCACGCCGGAAGGACCACGAGACGGCCGGCCCTCACGCCACGGCCGTCATGCTCAACCTGTGGCGCTGCACGTATGCGACGACATGTAGGGAAGCGGCGCCGGTCGGCCGTCTAGCCCCGTACTTCGCGGGTCGTTGATTCGTATGGTGTGACCGGTCCGGGAGTGTCCCGGGCCGGTCGTATGGCGTTGGTCCGGATGTGTCG